>JAFNKG010000098.1 GCA_017883965.1 Candidatus Methanophagales archaeon
TTCCAGATCACTTTTGAAGAAGGCGTACCTACTTTTAAAAAAGAGGTCACAAAGGCGGATTTTAACCTCGCAACCATCCAAACCTTTTTGGAGCTTCTTGCAGCTCACCCTGACACCCTTGTTTCTCGAAAATTTGGTAAAGAAGTTGCCATCCAACTCAGCACAAGAACCAAGCATATTCTCATAAAAGGAGGCGTTTATACTAGTGAAGGATGGCAGGAAGTTCTTTTATTCGATGAAGAACTCCATGAGGAGGGTATAAATCCTGGAACCGTAGCTGATATCATGGCAGCGACTCTTTTTGTTTGTCTCTACGATGGAGAACGCCCCTAGGAGTAACTAAATGCTTTATTAATGCTTAAGACTTAAATGGAACATGCCAATATCTCAGAAAAAGATGATGGAATTATGAGGTTTGGGGTACGGAATGCAGTTTCAAACATTTTGTGAGAGTATGTGACACATTTCACCGATTTGCAACACCTTAAATACGAGCCGCGCCAGAGGGGGAGTAGGTGAATGAAGTGGTGCAACAATACGAGCAACGGATTCAACAGGTTCTGACGAACCGCAACCTCCTCAAAACTCAACGTGCGACCTTGAGCGCCTTTTCGCAATACCAACAAGCCGAAGATATGAGCCTAGCCGGGCGCTTGGAGTATCTCTATACGTTGCAACAACTAGCCCTAGCCGTTCGAAAGGACTTCAAGACCATGACTAAGGAAGACCTGACCCAATTTGTCTTGGAGCACCTACGCGAAAACGGTTTAGCGCCGTCCACCATAGACAGGTATTTGCAACGCATCCGGCGATTTTTCAGGTGGCTATATGACCCCAATGATCTGGAGTTCCCTGACCTTGTGAAAGGGGGCGTGTTTCGCAAGAAACTCAACACTAAAGGCGGCATTCGATGGATGGAAAAGGAAGACATCCTGACTCCCGAAGAAATCAGCGCGATCATTGAAGCAGCCGATCATCCCATGTGGAAGTGTCTCTATGCCTTGATGGTGTCAAGCGGAGGACGGATCAACCGTGAAATCTTGGGGTTGAAGATTGGAGACCTAGCACTGGAGGAAGACCAGTTTTATATCAAGTTTCAAGATCGCACCGTGTTGTGTGTGGAAGGCTACCATTTCGTGAAGCTGTGGCTTGCGGTGCATCCTAGCCGCTTTGAAGAGGGTGCGTGGCTATTCATCTCAGAGCGAGACCCCACCAAACGGCTGCCATATCCGACCGTCAAAGACCATTTGGATCAAGACGTGAACCGCGCTGCCACAAAATGTCCTTCCCTCAAGACCAAACGGGTCTATGCCCAT
The DNA here is from genome assembly GCA_017883965.1 of Candidatus Methanophagales archaeon. Lineage (GTDB taxonomy): Archaea > Halobacteriota > Syntropharchaeia > Alkanophagales > Methanospirareceae > JAFNKG01. The sequence continues at coordinate 1,317 of JAFNKG010000098.1, forward strand.
CTTTTCAGACACACGGCAGCAACGAACTTTGCCTCTAAGCCGTCTGTCTCGGTCTTTGTGATGAATCAACGCTTCGGGTGGAAGCAAGGCTCCCGCATGGCGCAACGATATGTGCATTTAGCGAGTGATGCTGTCGAAGATGTAACGAGACTCGCGTTTGGATTAGAACCGAAACACCGAATAGAGGCCAAAAAACTCCTCGATTACATTACCCTGCCCCGTCAAGAATACAAACAACTGCAAGCGAACCATGACAACCTCAAGGATCGTGTCGAAGAACTCGAAGTTGAGGATCGAGAACTAAAAACGAAAATTTCAATGGTTCGGGATCTTTTGATGGCCGAGGACAAGGATCCCGACCATGTGATTGCTGAGGCGATCCAGGCGATGCAAGAGGTCGAACCGGGAGAGTTCAAGAAAACCACTATCGAACTATCTGACAAAGCGATTTACAAAATCTTGCTTCGAGCGCTTGCGAAACGTTGAGCGCTCCTCTTGTCCCTCTTTTTTTTCACCTTTATCAGATAACTTATAATTTGAATTGAGTAATCTCTGTTTTAGAAATATTTGGGGTGTGATCCCTTCACTCGCTAGATATTCTACTTTTGTGCCACCGTTGCTATAAAAAAACCCCTTCTCCGGCCCCTCCCTTTTTTTCTGGTCCTTCGCTCGATGGATGCTTGGCCTTGTTGCAAGAAGGGTTCTCGAAAAAAGCGCCAGATTGCTCCAGGATCACCAACTTTCCAATGGATTCGTATTGATATTTTTCAACCCCTCAATCTTTCAATGAGGATCGAAAGAAGAAGTGCTGATCCCCCTCTATGCTGGCTACCATACTGCTTCTATACTTCCTCCCAAGGCGGATTGTTGGAGGTGTTCTTCGCGGGCCTTTTCTCATCCATCAGTTAACTTTTAATTTAAGCTGAGCTGTCCAGGTGTTCCCCCCTTCCAACGTTTGGGGTGTTCCCTTACTTTTCCCTCTCTTATCAATTGGTAAATAATGTCCTTGATTAGGTCCCGAGTGACTCTTCTTTCTTCAAAATGTTTTATCACCTTCCAACCGGCGATTGTGCCAATCCCATGTTTCTTTTCTGCTATATACTTCAATACTAACTTTATTAGAGGTTTGTTGGTGGTTACAGCTTGTGATGGAGGGATAAGCCCCGGATACATTTTCTTTCCTTGTTTGCTGTGAATGATCGCATGGCACATTCGACACACCGGCAACGTCAATTCTACCGGCTTATATTGAATATGGTGGTTGATTAACTTCCCATAATCCTTACAAATATAACAGAACCCTTTAGGCCTTGTCATTCAATCATCTTCTCTATTTTTTCATCCTCTTTTTCGTGACATTCGTTATGGCCCCAGCCTTCTGTGAATAAATAGTTCACGACGGCCTTGTGTTCCTCACTAAAGGGTTCAATACCGATTTCTTTCTTACAAACATTGCAGCAATAGGCGATTTCATGTTCCTTTCTAGCAATAGCTACGCCAACGAGGAAGCCGTCGTTGTGGCCTGCGTCGTAGGCGGCTTGGAGGGCGTCCTTATTATCCACGATTAGTTTACGGATCATCTCCCGTTGGCTTAAATCTCCTTTGCATTTATCGAGGAGGTCCTTGGTGTCTTTTTTCAAACGCACCGTTATTGTGGGGTTGGCTCGGTCGTATTTTTCTTGTGAGGGGTATCTTTTCGATTTGGGTTTGATTTCGGCTTCCGTCATTTCAAGCCAACCTTGTTTTTTTTGTCGTGTACGATGGCGAATTATATGGTGTACAAGTTCGGGTTATATCGAGTTCGATGTATGAAATAAGGTGTGTACGCCATCGAATTTGGAGAGGAAAAGCGTGTGGGCGAAGGCACAGCAAGTATTTTTGGGGGATGTGAATAGGGTGGTGAAATCCATAATAAACCACTATGTCCGGCACCCTATGAACTCCCTCTTGATGCCTTTGGTGGGCCTCCCTTCTGTTGTTTTGAGGTCACATGACTCTTTCACCTTAACTTGACAACACCCTTCACCAAGTAGCAACAGTTTGCTAGAGCCCCAAAATTCTTGAAAAGCTCAAATTAGGGATTTAATCTGATTATTTCTCTTCTTCAGTTATTTTCAATTCCAAATTAATTTTGATAAATTTTTTCGGAAATCGAGATTTCACCAATTTTGATCCTAGATTTTCAATTGGACCTAAATCCTGACTTTTTGCCTAGGCGACTTTTCGAAATAGTGTAATTTGAGTACGCTATACGAAAAACAATTTTAATGCTTAAATTTGCTTTAGAACTTGAATTACTTGAAGATGGCTATAAGGCGAGCGAGTTCCCTTTTTATATTCTCATAGAGATCAGGGTATTGCTCTTTTACCTCTTCAAGACTCAAAGATTCATCTTTGTTCAGAAAAAAACCACTTCCCCGCCCTCCACCATATCGGGCTTGAATCAACAGAAAGTCCGGCTTCACTTCAAAGCGGGTCTGATCTTTTTCATGGGGATTTAAGACCCTATTTCGTCCACAAAGGGGACAGGTGATATACAAAACCTTCTTACCAAACGCTAGAGCTTCTTCCTTTCGTTCCTCGTAGGTCAGATCCCGTTCCGCCCGGACCTCGATACGCCGCCGAATTTTGCGTTCTTGCGCTTTCTCTTTTTTCGACATGGCCAAGGTTCCCACCTTCAATCTTCGAGACGGATCGAACATTCAAAAGAGTGCCGACATGCACAGATCGTCACAGTACCGAGCTTTTTCGGAAGGCCTGCTAAATATCGTTTCTGTTCACTTTTTCTCGTAGTGAGAATTTTAGCCAAGAACGCTCTGGGCTTCCGAAGGGTTTTAAGATCCCTCGTCTCTCCCTTAATGGTTCTGAATGCTGTTTTTAATAACTTTTCTTACTCAGTTGTTCGATGGTTTGAAAGTCTCATTTTTGACCTATCACTCCGCCAGTCACCTCCCCGTTCATCTGATCACCAAATAGGTACTCTTCGTCGAGGTTTCAAAGCTAGCGTCCAATACTTCCCTCCTCGTATCCCTCCTTGTATTTTTGATACAGAAGGAACAAAAACCCAAATGCAAAAATTAAGAGTCCTGAACCAGTGAGCCAGAACCATTTAACAGTATTAGAGGTCGTTAGTCTATCCAGCTCTCCTGCAAAAGGAATAAACAAATAAATCGTTCCGATCGAATAAAGGATGAAACTGATAACACTTAGAGTTATTATCCGATTTTTATCCACCGGTTTCAGTGTTAAGGAATGCTGAATAGTAGGAAATACTGCATACCAACCAAATGTAAATATTCCAAACA
>JAFNKG010000099.1 GCA_017883965.1 Candidatus Methanophagales archaeon
CGGAAAGTATTCATTTAAATAGAAAGGAGGTGAATATAGACGGTAAGGGTAACTAGGTGTCATATGGTACTATTGCCAATAAACAGGTTTTAAAGGAGTGTACAGCAGATATGCAAGATTACGCTACATCGCCTAATAATTTCAAATTGATCGTATACTTAATCGCTTATTCAGGCACTTACCCCTTCAACACTCTCATCCTCCTTATACTCCGCACTATATAATGCCTTGCTCCGATATCCCACCTCTTCCAAACGCACCGTCTATGGATCTGATGCAGTCCAGCGTCTATCTTATATCACAGTAAAAAATTCCAAATCGCAAGGGTCCCCGCGAAAAGAGTTATAACGAGCATAATCCTTTTCAACTTCTCCGGATTTATGAATTTCAAAATATACTTCCCAAAGATATAAGCCAAAAGGATGGCTGGAACGGAATAGATAAGTAGTTTTATTAAATCTGCTGTTACATAACCAGAAATCGAAAACAACGCTAAAGTAACATAATCTATTACTATCAAATAGGAAATCATGCACGCTCTTATGAATCTGCCATCGTAACCCTGATTCACCAATCCTAAAACAATTTGAGGTCCATTTATTCCGGTCACTACACCCATAGAACCGCTCAAAAAGCCAAGCGCAGTAAAAAGTAATCCCTCCCTTTCGGTTCTAAAGGTTATATTCAAGAGAAAAATGATGGAAAAGGTCAAAACACTCACGCCTATGATAAACCCCGCTATCCTTTGTGATAATAACCCAAACAATATTATTCCTGCAACTATTCCAGAAACTCCTCCGGCAAAGATGTGCGTAACCTCAAAATTCAGCCGCTCTTTTAATATAAATACAACAGCCATTACACATTCCAGCAGTATAAGGAAAATAATCGTATGCTTCGGCTCCAAAAATAGTGATATTATGGGTGCTAAAATAAGGGCAGACCCAAAGCCGGTAATAACACGCACGGTAAAACCAAAAAAGACAAGTAATCCTATCACGATGTACAAGTAAAAGTCCATGTCAAAAAGATATTAATTTAATAATAGAAATATAAACGATAAGCAATGAACCCTGCGGTATATGAAAAAGTTGAGAAGGAGAATAGAGGAAGCAGAAAAGGCTTTGCAAACTTTGTGTGAGATACTGAGAGAAGAATTTACTCAATGACACCTCCATAGGCATAAGTCCGACCAATTGGCTATACAACTCTGTGGTTCTCTGTTTAAGCTCTGACCTAATCTCTTCTATACTTCGCCTTCACTTTATCCGCGACATCCTGCACTCTCATCAGCTCAAAATCAAAACTACCATATTCCAAATGAGCTTCTTCATGTGTCGCCAATACTTTATACATAATGAAATTCCTATCTACTTCTTTAAAATCCTGAATCCTTTTTGGAAGAAAGATTCGCTCACCGTCGGTTGTAGCACCCTGCGCTTCCACAATCTCGATTCTGTAACCTAACAATGCATTCAGATACTTAGACAATACGGGTTTTACTTTCTTCAGCTCAAGACCTTCTGTGATAGAATCAAAAAAATCAGCATATTCCGAAGCTTCTCCCTTCACAAAAGAAGCTGCTTTTTCTTCGCCCTCTATCTTTGCGATTTCAGAAGCTTGCTGCGCAACCTTCACTAAACCTTTATAACCCGCTCTATCAATGAGCGCAGGACTCTCCTCAAGCAAACTGACGGCAGTTCTACCGCTATACCGGGCGACCTGACTACTGAGCCCATAAACGGCCTTAACCAATTCTTTATCACCGTACCTCAGCAATTCATCTATAAGTTCGGGACTCATCCCGAGCAACCTGACGGCAGTTCTCCAATTATGATCCCTGGCGACCTGATCACAAAGCCCATAAACATTCTTTACTAACTCTTTATCGCCATACCTCAGCAATCTATCTACGAGTTCCGGACACTCATCAAGCACCTTAGCAGCAATAAACCTATCATCCTTGTCCACCATACTACAAAGCCCTGCAATCTCCTCTAAACAAGCATAATCAACTCTGTCAATGAGCTTCGGGCTCTGCTCAAGCAACCTGGCAGCGACAAAACTATCATCCTGCGCAACCTGATTACAGAGACCGACAGCGGTCTCTAAAGCATCATAACCCACTCTATCTATGAACTCAGGACTCATCCCGAGCAACCTGACTGCAGTTTTTCCATTATAGTTGGCGACCTCGCTACAAAGTCCTGCTATCTTCTCTAAACCTTCATATCCCACTCTATCTATGAGCTCAAGGCTCAACTCAAGCAACCCGGCAGCAATAAATCTACGATCATCTGGGACCCGACTGCAAAGACCGGCAACCTTCTCTAAACCTTCATAGCCCACTCTATCTATGAGTTCTGGACACAGCACAAGCAACCTGGCTGCGACAAAACTATCTTCCTGGACAACCTGACTACAAAGACCCGCAACCTTCTCTAAACCTTCATAGCCCACTCTATCTATTAGCTCTGGACTCTGCTCAAGCAACCTGGCTGCAGTTCCACCGCTATACTTGGCAACCGGACTGCAAAGTCCGCAAACATTCATAACTAATTCCTTATCTCCATACTTCAGCAATCTATCAATGAGTTCTGGACTCTGCTCAAGCAAGTTAACGGCGGTTCTACCACTATGATCCTTAGCGACCTGAGTACAAAGACCCGCAACCTTTTCTAAAACATCGTAACCCACTCTATCGAGCAAAGGATACAATTCACTAACTAATCTATCAATAACTTCTCCGTCGTAATACGACTTAAGTAGTTTCCTTAATTTTCTCGCTCCATGTGCCTTCTTGATAGAAGTCCATACCATTTTCTGACAGACCACAATAGTTACCTTTACTTTGTCACATTTAAAACCTTAACTCCGCATGGATAGGGAATAGCCCATGATAAAAAACAGAAATCCGAAGTCAATTAATCATTTAAGTCAGTTAGATTGGTTTTTATGGTGCTAACATATCCCCTATATTTGGGAATAGAAAAAGACGAAGGTATCTGTTCTATTTAGTGTTTGATCAGCAAAAGATAAGCTATTATGGAGTATTTGATGAGACATATCCCCTAAGTGATTCGGAGTTAAGGTTAAAATTTACCACAGAGAACGCGGAGTTCACAGAAGAAATTAGATGCCGGGTTAGGGATTAGTTGTCTGGTATTAGTTGCATCTTTACCGAGACGCCCACGATGTTGCATTTTGTATGTGTGTTTATAATAAATAGATAACCCTAAGTTCTCCCACTAATCATCCCCGTCCAGTAAAGAGCCTTGTTAGCCAGATAAATTCGTGATTTGTATCTTTGCTTTTTGGTCATCAGTTTTTCCCAATTTTCGGTATCCACTTCCCCGTTTTCTTCTTATACTCTCTGTATTCCTCTCCAAATTTCGCCTCCAGTAATCCTTCTTCATAGCTTGCTATGTAATTGTGAAAAATGAATATCCCCACAAGTATCGCAAGGGAGAAAAGCGATAGTGTAGAAACCGTCAGTCCGAGATAAGTCAAGACGCTTGCCAAATACAAAGGGTGTCTCACATACCGAAAAGCCCCGGTTGTTACCACGCTGTTAGGCCGCTGCTCATGACTGACTACAACATGGCCTGACCTGAAAAGATACACCGCCGTGATAAGCGCAAGACCTAAAATGACTGGACGAACATACAGCGGCACGTAGTTCGACAGAAATGTCGATTGGCGCAGGAAGAATGAATCGCCTATCCAAACGACCACAAACACCCCAAGCGATATCAACTGCCCAGTGTCACCGAAAGGGTGTTCCCCATTTTTCTCTTTCATATTCACGTATGTCATTCAATCACTACTGGCTAACATATTTTATTATTCAGCTTCGGGCAATTTCACTTAATGTTCCCAGAGTTTGTGAAGTGCCCGAAAGGCATTTGGGCGAAATGCCGTAAGGCATGTAGCCACAAACTCTGTGTTAGCCGAAGTCGTTCATCTTGTTATCAGGAAATATGGAATAATCATCATTGCAAGCAAAATAATCGCCAAAATTGCCAACCCAAGTGTCCTCTTTTCATCACTAAGTATCTTTATCAACCCTTCAGGGTTTTCCTGTGATTGTCGATAAAACGGAAATCTAGCAGCTTCAATAATGTAGCAAGTCACAATAGCCCTTTCTTGGGTCTTTACACTTATGCTATTCAATATGGAAAGAATTACTATCATGAGTACTATGGGGGTACATAAGGCGAGTTCTTTTGTTAATGACGTTTTTCCGAGAAGGTAATATGAGCAAAGTAAAGAAAGGCTTGTTATTAGTATCAACGAACCAAACATTATCAAAGAATCACCGTTTTCATTTAATTCAGCATAGTCCTTTAATGAGTGATCTGTACTCGAACCATGCCAAAATAGCATTCCAGCAGTCAGGAAAATAAGTATGCTAATTAAAAATAAGAATGCGACCCATATCCATGCATCTCCGAACTCCTGGAGAATCTTCTCAATCCTATCTAAATTCTTTTCTTTTTAAA
>JAFNKG010000002.1 GCA_017883965.1 Candidatus Methanophagales archaeon
GAAGCGATAAGTTCACCACTCCTCTGGTGGTTCTTACTTGGTCTCAAACTCGGCGTTGTGTATCTCGGCGTGCTTCTTCTTATGGGCTCGGTGCTCTCGGTTTCGAATCGCCATGCAGCAATTGCAGAGCTGTTTGTGCGGTTCAGTGCAAGGAAGCTGTTATGGCTCGTTGTAGCGTTTGTTGCTATGTTGTTCATCGTTACCGTGTTTGCGAATATGTTCTCTGAAATCCTCGAGCTTTCCTTCTTTCAGCTACGCCTTCCGCCCCTCATGGTCATTGGCGAAGGTGAAGTCAGCGCGGGGTTAGAAGTCATGCGTCTCAGCAGCAAAATCTATATGGGATTCACACGGGAATTCGCAGTAGCAGTGCTTGCCGTTGCACTTGGCATCGTTTCAAGGATTTATCAGAAAAAGCTCTTATAAAGGGGGCAGCAACCTTTATCGAAAAGGTTTCTTTGGTAAAGCTTTCTTTTTTAAAGAAAGGTTTAAAATGAGAATCTGGAAATTTGGACATAATGTAGATACGGACCAGATAATACCTGCGGAATATCTGACAACAGGGGACGCAAAGAAACTCGCAACTCATGCTTTCGCTAAAGTGCGACCGGAGTATTCAAGAGAAGTGAAGGAAGGCGATGTCATCATAGCGGGTGAAAATTTCGGCTGCGGCAGTTCGAGGGAGCATGCACCTCGTGCATTACTTGGTGCAGGTATAAGCTACGTAATTGCAACGAGTTTTGCAAGAATCTTCTTCAGGAATTCCATAAATATCGGGTTGCGGTTAGTCGAAGCCAATGTCTTCGACAGGATAGAAGAAGGAGATGAAATAGAGATAAGTTTTGAAGCGGGTGTGATAAAGAATAATACAAAAAAAGAGGAATACAAATTCAAACCTCTACCGGAGTTCATGCGGAAGCTATTGGAAAGCGGGGGTTTGATTAATTATATTAAGAAGCAGAAATGATAAAAGCAGGAATAATAGGCGGAGCGGGATACACGGGTCTTGAGTTAGTAAGACTGCTTTTGATGCACCCGGAAGTGAAAATATCGGTGGTAACGTCCAGGAGATACAAAGGGAAGAAGGTAAGCGATGTGAATCCGCACCTGTTTCCTTTTATCGAGCTCGAATATGAAGACGTTTATACGGAAGAAATAGCGGATAGAAGCGATATTGCATTTGTTGCAGTTCCTCATGGCAGTGCAATGGAGTACGTGCCGGAGTTAATGGCGAGGGGAACAAGGGTGATAGACCTTAGCGCAGACTACCGACTGAAGAAGGCAGATTACGAACGGATATACAAGCGGGAACATAAGGACAGAGAAGAGAGAGATGCGGTATATGGACTGACTGAATTGCATCCGGAGGTAGCAGATGCCGATTTAGTGGCGAATCCCGGATGCTATCCCACGGGCGCAATACTTGCAGTCGCACCGCTGGTGAAAGAAGGAATAGTGAAACAGGTGGTATTTGATTCGAAATCCGGCATATCGGGGGGCGGAGTAGAGCCATCCGAGCGGTCTCATTTCCCTAATCTCGCCGAGAATATCATTCCATACGAAGTAACTTCGCACAGGCACGTAGCTGAGATGAGAAATGAGTTACACGTAAAAGTAAGCTTCACGCCGCATGTCATACCGTCCATAAGGGGCATACTCACCACTGCGCACGTTTTCTTAGATGACAGCGGGTTAAAGACACACGCTGAACTCGAAGGGATATACAAGCAGTTTTACGATGATAAGATATTTATAAGGCTTAAGAGAGGGACGCCTTCTTTGAGCTCCGTGAGAGGCACTAACTTCTGCGATATAGGATTTGAGATAGAGGAAAAAAGTGACAGGATAGTGGTGGTCTCAGCAATTGACAATCTGGTAAAAGGAGGGGCGGGTCAGGCGATACAGAATATGAATTTGATGTTCGGGTTGGACGAAAGAGAAGGGTTATGGTCTCCGGGGTTGGCTCCATAATCAAAAATAAAAATGCGTATGTTTGAATTTTCGTTATGGCCATGGATAACTATTTAATAGCATCAAATTTAGATATAAAATTATGGCATATTCATTCGACTACGATTTGACAAAACTTCCAAGAGAGTTTTTCAAAGACGTTGCGGAGATAGTGGATAAACGAAAATTGCACAAGAAATTAGGGAAGGTCTCAAAGAAAATCGTTAGAGAATTCGGAGTAGATAAAATACTTGGAATTCCGTTGGAAGATGCAATTTCTGTCGTCGAAGACCTTGCAGACCTTCATATTAAAAATCTGGTTCATGAGAAAGATTTCAAAAAAGCGAAAGAAAAAATATTGCTCGTTCCACATTGTAGCAGAAAATACATGGATTTAAGGTGCAAAGCGGATTTTAACCCTATGTTTTCTTCTTATTTCTGCAACCACTGCTCACCTGATTGCTTAGCAAATCAAGCAACTGAGCTTGGAGAAGAAAAAGGCTACAAAGTATTTATTTTGCCGGGCGGCTCCTGTATAAGGAGTATTTTTGGAAACATGAATTGCGATGCCGTTTTGGGAATTGCGTGCCCTGAGGAAATAAAATTAGGAATAGGATTTATAGAATCAAAAGGATTGGCTATCAAAGGGATTCCTTTAACAAAAAATGGCTGTGCAAATACGCAATTCAATCTTGATACTCTAAAAGAAGCTCTAAGTTAAAATGTATTTTGGACTCATTCTACTAAAAGTTTTTCGGTGTTTGGTTCTATTTTCCCGCCAGTTTCGCCTCTTTCACCACTAATCTTGCAGTGTTCTCGTCCTCCTCCGCTATCTCGCTTTTCACTATAACAAGCCTTTTCTTGAACATAGGTCCATCCAGCACCAGAGATTCAAATTCCCCGCCTTCTCCTGATATGTTCATCTCAACGTCCAACCCCGCCAATCGGTCAACGTCATCCACCGTTATCCGCCTACCAAGCCAGCTCCTGTCTAAGCCATACGCACTGATGCCAGTGAAAATCACCTCGAAATTGGTTACTACGAGTCGCATCTCCGTTTCCTGGTTGATATGCCACAAAGGGGAGAACACCCTGAGGTCTTCTTCCATTGCAATTCTTTCTATTCGTTCTCTTTGATAATTACTCCATAACGCACCTGTTATAACGCCTTCTATTCCATAACTCGTCTTCGCTTCCCTAAAAGCATCGCGCAAATCCCCTAACTCCTTTTCTTTCTCGCCCTCCGTCTCTTTCATAATTAGAGGTAAGCCAATCGCTTCTGCTTGCTGTTCTACAAGGTCTATTGCAGGCGTGTGGAACATATACGATTCAGGATTCTGGCTTTTTATAGTGATTAAACATTCCACCGGATAGCCCTCCTTCTGCATGAGCCAGAGTGCATAACTACTGTCCTTACCAGAGCTGAAAAGGCAACCCAACTTTATGTTCCGTGAAGGGTAAAAAGTCCTCAAAAAATCTTTCTTATACCTGAACCCTTTTCTTTTTGCGAGCTTTTCTATCGCCTTAAGAACATTTGAACCATACTGAACCGCCCTTTTTTTCCTGCCTGCAACTTCCGCCAGTCCAAGATCGCTCGCTATTTCTCGCAAAATCAGCTTATTCGCATCATCCGACAATTTATACGACGCTGGTATTTTCAATGCATAATCCACGAGGTCAGTAGCTAAAAATGGTGCCCGTAACGAAATCCCCTGCCGATTCACCACCAGTTCATCTCTGTAAAGGTCGCGCTCGTGCATCCTCAACAGACCGGCTAAACATTCTTTATTCAAATCCTCCTTTTTCACTCGTTTATGTCTTTCGTAGCCTGTAAATAACTCCTCTGCGCCGAGCCCGTAGATAACCGTTTTTATACCCTCTTCCCTTGCGAGTTCACATGCTACGTATAAAGGCAACGCCACGCTTATCTTCACAACGTCCGTACCCTCAATCAAGGGAACGACTTCTTTCAGATATTTCTCAAGCTCTTCAACCCGCATTTTCTTTATTTTCAACTTCAAGCCCAAATTCGCAGCAATTCGCTTCGCATACCTCAAATCCTCCGCTTCCTTCATTCCCGGCTCTTCAACCGCCACGGTATAACAAACAAAATCAGCACCCAAATCCTTGCAGATGTATGCGATAAGTGTGGAATCCAATCCGCCGGAGAAGAGCACGCCAAACTTATCCTCCCGCCTACTCGAAATACTTTCTCGCAGTAAGTTCAGCAATTCTTCTTTTATCTTCTCCTTATCCTCCTTTATCTCTGGCACAACGGAAAAGAACTCTCTTTTCACGAAACTCAACCTGTCTTCTTTTATATCATATTTCAAGAACGTTCTCGGCTCAAGCTCGATTGCATGCGAAAATCCCATCGCTTCTAATGCTTTTTTCTCCGAAGCAAACGCAAATCCACCGGTATGCGCGAAACAAACGTGCTTTAAGCCTATTATATCTCGTGCTATATACAACTCATCGCCTACCCAATACGCAACTGCATACGCACCTTCAACCCTTTCCAGAAAAGAATGTTTCGCCAGAGAACCTTGCTTTTCTGCTAATCCTAAAAGCACGTCATAGCTGGTTTCTCCCTCAATATTGTATTTTTCCTTTATGTCCTTCAAATTATATATCGCAGCGTCTGCTACGAACTTGCTTCTTAAACCCTTTCTTAAACGATTACATGAGCAACAGGCAATGCAATTTTTAATAGCCTTCTTTACATTTACAATCTGTTTTAATCCCTGCAAGTCTTCCGAATACCAATCGCCGTTCTCGGTGCAAATCAAAAAACCTGCATCTTCGCTACTTTTCAGCACGTCTAAACCGTTAATTACAAGCTCCACCGATTTTTCGTTGTTAAAAACGCCGATTATTCTACACATTGCTAAACTATCGTTTCTATCACCCTCGCATAAGCCGGACGTGTAATAAAAATGCCTATTAGCAGTCCTACGATGGTTACAATCGCAAAACCCCTCAATGCGCCGAGTGCCATGAAAGCAAGAGCAAGCATCGCCACGATGGTTGTCGTAGCAGATACGAATATTATACCAAATGCAAATGATATTCGTTTACGATACATACTGGCAGAAGAACGACCGCCAGAAAGCACTTCGTCTGTTATTATCACCAATTGGTCCACACCCGTGCCGATTACCGCTATTATCCCTGCAATGCTTGGCAAATCCAGCTGCCATCCTCCCGGAACCATTACTGCGAAACCTAATATCAGAATTACCTCGCTAAAAAGCGTGAAAAACATCGGCAAAACTATCTTCTTCTCCCGGTATCGCAAGAAAACGACAAGCGTAACGAAGAGGAGTGCAAATAAACCTGCAATTATTGCCCCTTCCTTGAATTTCGCTCCTAAATACGCAGGAACTTCGCCCGAACCCATTATATCCACGTTTACGGGCAACGCACCTGCTCTTAAGTGAATGATCAGCTCTTTTGCCTCAGCTCTTCCTTCATCCCCTACCCCCGTGTTTGCGGTCCATGTATAAATAGGCTCCTTTTTCAAATCCGCACATGCTTCAGACGCTAACGGTGCACTATACACTACCACATCGTCAAGCAGCATTGCGAGCTCGTGTTCCGTTGGATTGTCGGTTGCACCGTAGTTCACTGCCGCATCGCGTAACGCAACCGCTCCCCCCTCCTTTAATGCAAAAGGAGCACCCCAAGGTGAATTTTCATCGTCCCTCGTTGGCACCGTTCCCACGCTTCCTATCCCTTCACTACCATACATCACATGCGCAGTGATATTCTCAATTTCTTCTATTCTCTGTCCTTTCTCTATCTCTCCCCCCACACCTTCCGTCTGGATTCTTATCTCAAACTTCCCCGGCTTGCCTACAATATCCTTTGCAGTTCTGATGTCTATACCTGCTAAGTCTATGATAATGAGGTTATCCCCGACGGTTCTTATGGTAGCACTCGCTAATCCCAGCATATTTATTTTTGTCTCTATTATGCGGCGAGTTTCGTCTCTCGTTGCCGGTGTTACGCCCTCTTCAAAAAAATCTATACTGCCGTTAATCGCGCTCAGCACTTCCGATAAATTATCCCTTGCGATGCTCTTCCTTATCTCGTATATCGTGCCTTCATCCGTCTTGTAATAACTCACCTCGGTATCCAGCTCTTTTTCAAGGAAATCAGCAACGGCACTCTCATTAACCGATGCATTTATCCCGACCAAGGTGCCTTCTAATTTCAACTGCAGCCATGACCCACCCACTAAATCCAGACCATATCGTAGATTGCCGTTTATCCCTGCATCAGGAGGCGGCTGAGGATAACCATAAATGACAAACAAAGCGGCTAAAACGAAGAATAACAATGCCATTACCTTTATGTCCCCTAACAACCCTTTTTCTTTCATTTATTCTCACTTCTATTCTATGTTTCTATAATACTTATAACGTATTTATTTAACGCCGAGATCACATCACGGAGAGCGCTAAGATGAGATAAATGCTTTTTCTGATTCTCTGTGTTTGTTCTCTGCGGGCTCAGTCAGCGGTAAACAGGTATCTTATACACCCACACCCACCGGCATCACGTATATCGGCTTATGCTCTTTTGGAAGACTCAAGACCTTTGCTACTTCATCATCGTAAAACGCACCTATGGCGACGGTAGCCAGACCCAATGCTTCACACTGTAAATATATGTTCTGCCCGGCATGCCCCACTTCTATGTACACGTATCCTACACCACGGCCTCCATATCTACGTGTTGTTCTTTCATATTCGGCTGCTATCACAAAAGATACGGGGGCATCAGCAATGAACGTCTGGCTTAAACAAGCAATTGCTAACTCATCTCGCAAATCGCCTTTCTTATGCATTTCTAATTCCGAATATCCTCTCCCGCTACGGCGGTACACGCCTGCATCTATGTCATCCACGCATTCCTCGCCTATTACCGCATACAACTCCAGTGGATAAGTAGCGCCCGCAGAAGGTGCCTTTACCGCAGACCATATCAATTGCGATAGTTGTTTCTTCGTCAGCTTGGTTCTTTTGAAAGACCTCCGTGATTTCCTCTTCTCTATCGTTTCTTCTAACGATACTGTTCCTCTTTTTTCCGCTTCTTCTAATTTTAGTCGCATTTCTCATCATAAAAAATCACGCCAGAATCATCCCAACTCGATTATCTCCAGGAAATCAATTCGCTTGAAATCCGGGTCAAAAGTCGCTATTTTATCAATTCCATAGTGCTTGCACGTTGCTGCGATTAATACATCGTTTGGAAGGAGTTTATATTTTGAAGCCAATGAACTCGCAATTTCAACAACTTCTTCGGTTATAATTAAAAATTCTATCTCAAATTCATCTGAAAACTTGGAAAATTCTCCGTAAAGATAAACATAACTATCCATGTTTCTTTTCAATTTTTTCAGGCTAAATTTCTCTTCGGTTTCCAAGAACTTTAAAACCATCGCCTTATAAACGACTTCACTGAAAACGACTTCATTTATGCAAAGCGATTGGCTAATTATTCTTCCTAAAATCTTTTCTGCTTCGTCGTCACCGGAAAATAAACCGATTATAATGCTCGAATCAAGGAATATCCGTTCTTTCCGCGACATATTGATAGTATAATTCATTTAGCTCCTCCGAACTGACTTTCGCTTTCAAAATGCCTTTATACTTTCGAAGTCGTTCCTTTAATAAGTCTTTAATTTCAATCTTAACTTTCGTTCCCTCGGGTATCTCCTTCTCCATCGGCGTTAGCGGCTTAAACACCCCCTTTTCATAAACCACCTCTATTGTTTTTTGCATTGTTACAATACCTCCTTCTCTATATTATTGATTCTCAGCATATAATTAATATACAAACCTGCGTTTATATAAGGTTTGCTATTATGTTTACACTGAGATATAAACATAATCTGCGTATTTCAGATGGTCTATGGCTTCACCAACAACTTTGCCGAAGCTTCTATGTTTCAGTTCCTTTTTTCCTTCGCATACAAACAATTGTGGTATAATAAACTTTCACATTCCTTCGATTATTTTAATTTCTTCTTCGCGAAGCGGATTTTTGGCTTTTGGATTTAAGAATACTTTTTTCTTAAATTCATGGTCCTCATCATAACCAACAAAAAGCACTGCTGATACTCTTGTGCTAGATTGAAATACCCCTGAATTATCTCTATTTAGATATTCATCAATAATTTCACCTGTTTTACTATTATATAAAGTGGTTACCTGTAGTTTTCCGTAAAGTGCGCCTACAATATCATATATCCCTGCATTATGCAATATAACGACATTTGGTTCGTTTTTAGTCAATTGCCTATTCTGTTTTTTACGTAGTTTGCTCTTTATCTTATCTATATCGCCAAAACCGATTCTGGTAGGACCTACACAGTCCACAGATGTATAATCGAGATTATCTCTTGGGTGAAACATAATCTCTGCTGTGGCAGTATGCATCATATCGAAAAGTGGATACTTTTCTGGGTTGGTATGAAGGTCACCAGGCTCGTTTATTCCATCGAAATCATACCAATCTTTAGAATCATCAGGTGAAAAATAATAGGTAGTAACAGGCTTTAAAATCCTTTTTTTCTCAAAATCTGCAATTCTCCCTTTTATTGTTTTTATTAGTGGAAACAAGTCATCTTTTGAAAAACTCTCATTAAAATCAACGATTATTGAGAATCTGGACTTTATTTTTTCAATCCTACTATTGATCTCTTTAAAATACATATCTGACTCTTGTTTCTCTTTTGATAGCCATCTATTTGTTATTTCAAAGTTTATCCATCGATCGTTAACCTTAACCTTCAAATCGGGTCCCTTATCTGGAAAACAAGGTTCAATGATAACAGGGAGGTCTTTATTACCAAAATACGCTGCCCATTCTATTTCAGGTAATGTATCGTAAAACTTGTTTTTTAATTTACCTTCCAAACTTTTCTGTTTACCTTCTCTTTTTGGATCATTTTCAATGATTTGTAAGACTGCTTCGAGTTCATCATTGAATTTGCTAAGTCTTTCTGATTCCACGTTATTTATCATATCTTCAAAACACTTTACGCCTAAAAATTCTTTCAGCGTGAAGTATTTATCCATACAACTCGGCATTTTATCTTTCACCTTTCACCACTTTTATCTCCTCTTCTGTCATCCCATACCTGAAATTATCTCATCCTCAAATAATCTTCAACCGTCAGCTCCACATCCTTTAGAATCTTCTTAATCTACACTTCTACCTCTATCTCCTGAACACCTGCGAATCTGGTAACGGGGAGCTCCTTCTCCTCTGACCTAAAAGCCTCAAGATGTGCTTCAATTGCCTCCTTCAGATTCGCCATGAGTTCGTCGAGCGTCTTTCCATAGGAGTAACAGCCCTTTAGCGAGGGGACGGTGCCAATAAAAACGCCATCCTCATCCTTTTCTATTAATACGATGAAGCTTTGTTTTGCCATTTAGCTTATCTCAAATAAATATTGGTTTTTATATTAATTTAATAGTATCGGACTTTTTACCTTTCTCAGTCCTTCTTCTGTGAAGCATATAATATCAAATAAGAGAATGTTTTTAGTCACGGTTTTTACTAAGCCCTTACAGGGCTTGGGCTTGCTGAAAACGGTGACGCTGAATGGAAAACCATGCAAAGATTTAAATATGGAAATGCCATTTATATCTTAAAGGTGAGAGGGAATGGGAGAAATAGAAGCGATATACGAGGAAGGGGTGTTGAGGATTGTAAAGCCGACGAAGATAGAATCTGATGTTGTGACTGTAAGAATATTGAACAGGGACGAGATACTGACGGAAGAGGATATGAAAGACACTTTGGAAGCTATGGACGAAAGAGAGAAGGGGCATTATTACAAGTTAGAAGAAGTGTTTGGAACTGTTGTAATATAAAGCCATTGCAAATCTTTTTAAAAAGAAAACCCCTAATCTAAATACAAAGGAGGTTTTGTATGTACGAACGTATCTCGATAGACCCGAAAGTTTGCCACGGAGAAGCGTGCATCAAAGGGACTCGTATTCCTGTACACCTGATTGTTCGCATGTTAGCTAACGGGGACACAATGGAAGAACTCCTCGAAGATTATCCCTCGTTAGAACGTGAGGATATTCTCGCTTGCCTGGATTACGCTGCGGCCCTTGCCGAAGAGCAGGTTACGCCCATTGAAGTAGTAGCAAGAGAAAAAGGATGAAAATCTTAGTGGACGAGAATATTCCCTTGACGACCGTGCGAGTTGCGTGTGCAGGGTCACGATGTGTTAGACATTCGGGGAACAACAGATGAAGGAATACCTGATTATGCTCTCTGGGATATGGCTCAGCGAGAGGAACGGTTGCTAATCACAACGGACAAAGGATTTGTACACAATCGTGAACAACCACATCATGGTATCTTGATTATCCGCCTTCGGCAGCCAAATAGGCGAAAAATTGACGAACGAGTGATGCAAGCTATCGCTCAGTTTAGGGCAGCCGAATGGCTTGGACTGCTGGTCGTGATGCGAGACAGTACTCAAAGCATATGGCGGGTAAGTAAAGGCGAAAACAAAAAGGATGAGTTTAGTCACGGTTTTTACTAAGCCCTTACATGGCTTGAGGGGTCGTGGGGCAGAGCCCCACAAAGGTAAAAAAGTTGTTTTCAAAACTTTCCGTTGAACCAAAGATAGAGATAATCTGCGTATTTCAAGAGTTCTGCGGCTTCGCCAAGCCAACTACTTTGCCGAAACTTCTATGTTTCAGTTCCTTTTTACCCTCTCATAAATGGATGATTTTTTCAGCTTGATTTGACACTCCAAACACATCTGCTCTGAGGCTGTTTTTTCCTCTCTTCAACGATAAATCAGTTCCAACGTATTCTGAAAGACAATTCTTTTGGGGCTTCAAAAATTTTTCCGCTGTCTTTGTTGAGATTTTGAATTGTGAGACGGCCTCTAAAAACGAGGGCATCCATTTTGTGAGTGTAAGGGGGTTTATTAATCCGTACCCAATCTCTTTTTCACTTCATTTTTGATGTGAGAATATCCTAACGCCAATCCTTTTACGATTAGATTTTGATTCGAAGTAAATATTGCACATATTTCCTTTGGTTCTGTTATTGTTCCCGTCATAACATCCATTATAAGTTCTAAATTGAATTTTTCTTCAGCTTTTAGTCGATTATATTGTGTTAACCATCCGAAAGCATTAGCGAAGAGAGCAACAATTGCTAATATCAACAAGGATATCTTATAATCGTCTATCCCCGTTTTTCCAAATCCATAGGTATAGTAAAATATCAATACCGATGCTATAAAAAGAGCAGCTAAAAATGGGTATTTTAATAATTCAATAGTTTTCATTCTACCTGAATCTCTTTTGCTTTTCCGAAGCTTGACATTTTCATATAAAAAATCGCTTGCAAAAATAAAAGCGAGTATTGCAAAAAATAATTTGGAATTTGTGTTTATTATCAAAGCCAAGCTTATGAGGAGTAGAATAAATAAAAGTAAGATATTGATACTCCATTTTTTTGCTAATTCAATCACTATATTTATTATAAGTACGCCGAACAGCACAAAAACAAAAACTAAAAATATTATTTTTGTTAAATGAACATCTCTTCCATCGAACATCCCCAACAAAGTCCAAAATAACACAGCAATGAATACGATACTGCTCCCTATCATCGTTAAATATCGGTTGGAGTTTTTTTGAATTAGATCAACTCTACGCCACAAAAGAGACAGCCATTCATCTGTATTAAAAGGGGTATTTTTCTCACAGGATATATCTATTCCAGATTTAATAATGGGGTCAATTTCTTCAGAAAAATTCAAATCTTTCAACTGTCGTATTGCTTCTCGTATCTCCAAATTTTTTAGACTTTTCATCGCTTCTTCGATGTTTGACGAATTTCTATAACTCAAGTTTCAATATACATTTATCGTGAGATATAAAAGCTTTTTTGATTGGGTAAATAAGCATGACTAAAAACAAACCAGGTAAATATTTCAGTAAGAATGAACAAAAAGCAAGGAATATTAATCGGAATCGCTTTGTTGCTTCTCTCAGACAAATTAAATTCTCTACTTTCTAATAGGTCTCTCATGCCTTAAAACTCTTTTATTTCCTCAAATATTTGCTCAATAAACTCCTTAAACTCCTTTTCACTATCTATTTCTTCAGGGGTTATTTCTTCGGCGACTTTCCTTGCCAGTTGTTCCTTCCACCATTTTTTCTCTAAAATACCATTGAGTTTTTCTACCGTTTGACCCTTCGGTACATCTTCCTCTCTTAATTCTTTCCCTTTTCGTTGTTTCACAAATTCAACTATTAAGTGTCGGGGATAGAAATCCTCTATGTCTCCACTTTCCCAAATTATTATATCCTCCTCTTTTATGCCATTTTTAATAAGTTTTCCTTTGTGTTTTATGCCACTCTTATCAAAGAGGAGACGTATGGGCAAAGGAACGTTTTGACATACTTCTCTACACAGTTTATAATTTGGTTCCTCCTTTGTATCACCACCAGCATCGATAATGGCAATTCCCTCCTCTCCAAAGCTCTTTTCCAACTTCCCTGCTACGCCTCGTAAGAATATGCTATCACTTAGCCCTTCCACAATGAGAATGAAATTTGAAAGAAGGAAATCTCCTGGGGTAATTCCCATTTGGAAGAATTTGCTACCAAGTTCTTCTTTATCTGTCACTCTTTTAATCTTGGTACTCCCTTCTTCTTGCCATATAAACCATACATTCGAAAGCGAGCCGCTATCTATAACAAATGGGGAATGTGTAGTGATGAAGAATTGCTTTTTTTGTTTCTCTGAAATTTCTTTAATCCTCTTCATTAACTTTTTGATGAGTTTTGGATGAAGATGATTTTCCGGCTCTTCAATGAGAACTATGTCTGCAGAGGTATTCTCGATTTCATGAAGGAGATGTAAGATCATCTGCACCCCTCCACCTTTTAAGTATGGAGGAATTGGAACCGTTTCCTCTTTAATATTTTTGTCAAATACGAAGCTTTCTCCTACAACACTCATGGAATCATCAACAAATTGCTTCTTGTCTTTTGTATAGCTACTCCATTTTTTTCGGCGAGCTGGGACAATCTTGCTTGCATTAGATTTAATAATTTCTTCTGTACGTTCAGGGATAAGAGGATCCCTTTTGAAAAAATCTTCACTTTTGGCGGGTCTATCTCGAACCGCAGGGATAAACTTAATTTTACTCTGTAGTAAATTTTCTATCGTTTGAGTGACTGAAGTGGAATCTATATTTTTACCCGATTCGTCTGTGAAAACATCCTCTAATTGACCATTTTCCATCATGAACTTAGGATAATTTGCTTCTTTTGACCCAAATAAGGGAGGGAATCCTTCTCCTTCAATTGTTTTCCAATAAAAGCTGAACTCTTTATTTATCCCAACTTCTAAGGAAATAGATAAGTCACCTCTGGATACAAAAGAGGATGAAGAATCTTTTTGGATGGCTTCCCTATCTTCATGATTTAAATTTAAATCTGCCTTGATCTTAATCGGTTGATCGGCTGAGGGCTCTGCACCAAAACATAAATATTCATACCCTTCTATTTTTAGATAGGGCTTATTCTTTTTTTCTCCAAGAAGTCTTACTGCTTCGAGTAGAAAAGATTTACCTGCATCGTTTTCTCCAATTAAAATAACTAAATTAGAAATATCTTTCATAGAAATGTCTTCAAAGCACCTATAGTTATTCACTTTTAACTTCTTGATATGCATTCTTCTTCTCCCGACGAACTTGTAAAATCCTACTACTCTCTTAGAACAATGGTTATAAGGGATATATAAGCTTTTTCCTTTATGCGCAGTAATTGTTGAAGGTGAAGTTGAGAAGCATATTTCGGGAGAATGTAGGGGAAGGATAAACCGTTAAATCACGGGTGATAGTATGGATAAAAAGAAAGGGTTAATGTTTGGGCTTGCATTGGTGCTTCTATCCGTTTTTTGTTAAGATTTTGAATTGTGGGACGGCCTCCCCATATATAAAAATAAAAAGGGAGATGGCGGGAGTCGAACCCGCGCCACCTGCTTTTAAGGCAGGGTCCTCACCATGAGGACAGGGAGGGTTCATCTCCCATATAATAAATTATATTGACCAAGCCAGTATATAATCATGTTACGGGATAATTGTCATAATGACAAATTATTTGAAAAGAAGCGGCGGAAGAAGTGAAATTCGCCAAATATCAAACAACATAATGAACAGTTAACTATCTTATTACTTCGGTTTTATGGTATCATAATTTTTAACTATCATTTTGAGTTATGACCGTCTAAAAATCTCCCATATCTTCGCACGATCAGTTTCCACTCTATCGTATTCGCGAAGGCGTTCTACGCTTTGAACTCCAGCAGAAATCGATGCTCGAACCACGATTCCGAAGCAACGACGACGAAACTCCTTACCCAACTCGTTAAGATGCTCTCGTAGATAATAACTAGCTGCCTCGGTGCCAAGTGTTCCATATCCGCCTATAAGAAAGGCAACTCCAGGTTTTCCTGTCCTTCGGGGATTCCGAGCTTTTAAAACTATTCCGTATCCAAAACCTTCTTCACGAGGAATGATTTCATTTGTTCGTGCATCATGTATATTCATATTATCCATTCTGTAGAAAACTTGCTCCATTAATTCATAAAAATCGAGAGATTTCTGAGACTGCCCTCCGATGACAATAATATGTCCATTCCACTCGCCATTATCCTCTGACATTCGAGTGATTCGTATATTCCTCTTTTTCCCAGCTTGCCCTAAAACATTAAGACTATCCGCCAGAGCTGTTGCATCAACATCAGGCCATAAATCTCGTACATTCGGCACGCGTCCAATACCCACTCGCGGAACATTTTCTAATAAAGGCGTTGTTCCTGGGGTTACATCTTGAATAAATAAGTGGCGAATGAAGATTAGGCATTGCTCATCGTTATTTGCCACATCTCCTAAAATCAACATAGGTGGTCTAGACGTGACCCAATACAGGTAGGCTTTGCGTGCAGAACCTATAATGCCTAAAAAAATACTGCTTATGATCGTTCCTAAGATAGCACCAATCCACAAATCATATGAAAGGCCAAGAATTTGCATCTCAATCATATTTCTTTATCCTATATTGATTGATAGCCATACTATTTATAGCGATTGCTCTACTATTTCTATCTCCTCCGTCAGCCCGTACAAATCATAAACCAACCGGTCAATCTGCGCATCAACAATCTTTATCTGCCGCTCGTAAAGCTCTTTATCTCTTTCCATTCTCGCCCCGTGGTATTTTTTCTGGAATTCGAGCATTGTTTGGTTTCTTTGTTATATATCCTATTTCGGTAAAAATGTATAGAAATACTACAACTAGTCCCGTGATGAACAAAAATAGAACGACAGGTTTCCAAACGAGGTGTTGCTCTGGTGTTATCGGTAGTAACCCCAATGGGAGTATAACCCCAACTATTGTGAAATAAATAAGAGAGAAGATAATACTTCTGAAATGTTCGGGCAATATTATCTGGCTAACTTGGTGCTGTAATTCCTGTATTTTAGCATTTTTATAGCTGATTTCTTTATTATTTTCCTCTATTATTTTTTGATTTTCATTATAACGGTCATGTTTATGTAGATTAGCAAATGGTGCTGGGATAGTGGGTAAATCTGGTAATTGTATGCCTGCCAGCAATCCTGCAAGCTCGGATATATGTTTTGATGGTATCTCTTCTTCCTTTTCTAAGCGAATTTCTTTTATCACCGAAGTATATTTTTCTTTGAATATAGAAATAAATTTTTCATCGAGAATCCTGATCCTATTTTCTTTAAGTAACTCTTTTAGCATCTCATCAGCAGTAGGCAAATTTTCTAAATCCAATTTCGGTTTTTTAGCTCGTAGAAAATTATTGACACTTTCTTCATCTTCTTTCCTGTCTTCTTCCTCATCTTTTCTATTAACTTCATTAATGTATTCTAAAAGAGGAGCATTTTGACGTTCTAATTCCTTTATTTCTGCATTGATTTCATTAATTCTATTCTCTATTCGGCTTCTTTCACTCGCCATCATCATGACCCTACTTGTAACTAATGCACCTATTAGTCCAACTATGACTGCTGCAGATTGTGCTATTGCAGAATAAAACCAATTTGGGTCATTCATTTTTCTTCAACCGCCTTCACCTCCTCCTCCGTCAGCCTGTACAAATCATAAACCCGCCTGTCGATCTGCCTATCTGTCGCTTCAATCTCTTTTTCAATCCGCTCCTTTTTCCCAACCTCTTCCGGACATTCCTCCATCATCTCATCTATGATCCTCTTATTCTCCTCTTTTATATTAAGCCAAACATCTTTAAAATCGCTATAAAACCTTCATAATTTGTTACCGCTGTTATAATCATCAAGAGGACCATCACGAGGGTAAGCCCAAATATCCATTTTGTTAACCTTTTGACATCTTTCTGAAGTCCAACATTGGCATATGCAGTTACTGAATCAACAAGATCGTTTGTGTATCGCAGTCCTATATTTTGTTTTTCATCTAATTCCCTGAGCTTTTTGTCACATCTCTCTATTTGATACTCAGCATTCAAATACAACTCTTTGAAGAAGGAAGAAACAGTTTGAGTGTCTACCCATTTCATGTGCGCTACATCATTAGGATGATCTAATTCTTTCTGTTCCTGCAAGCATGGCTTATGATCTTCTAACAGGTCTCCTGATGAGTCTAATTCATCCTTCACTTGTGACGAGAACTCAAAGAATTCCATTTTTTCATCTATCAAATTGTTATATTGATTCATCAATTCGTTAAGGGTACTCGAATTCTGTGTCAGCACTTCTATACTCTCGCTTCTTTTGAATTCACGTAGTTTCGATCTAGATTTGTTGATTTTGTTTTCCCACTCATTTAATTGTTTGATTCGGAAGAAAGAACAGTGAAACGGTTTAATCAAAGCTAACAAAGTTTCCAAACCGTCAAGCATGATTGGAGCTATTAAATTTGGTTTATTTTCAAATCCGATTATTGTAAATTTGGTGTAATCATTAAAAAACACCTGCGGGGAAACTATAGAATCACCGGTACAAGACATTAATTTGGGGATAAACTTGATTGCATTTAGGAGGTTGGAATTTTTATCTAACCAATCTTCCAGTTTCTCATCGGCAACAATAGGATGTGCCCATGACTCAATCCCTTTGAATCCAAGCACTTCATCGAGACGTGCAATCCATAGAATGATACCATTGTGCCGCTCACTTGTATCGGTTGAAAAGATCCCGGCAATGAGGGGTGTTATATAGTGCTCAATCTCCTCTTGCGCCTTCTCTAAAAAGTTCTGCCCATCAATAGGCGTTTTTTTATGTAAATTTTCAATAACCTCTTCTTTTA
This sequence comes from Candidatus Methanophagales archaeon, assembly GCA_017883965.1. Classification (GTDB taxonomy): domain Archaea; phylum Halobacteriota; class Syntropharchaeia; order Alkanophagales; family Methanospirareceae; genus JAFNKG01. Next base: position 17,328 of record JAFNKG010000002.1, read on the forward strand.
ATTCCCCATAACAAGTTACATCATAAATATGGCGATGCTGTCGAATTACATATATATTTATCGACTCAAAGCAATCGGGAATTGGAAATTTGGGATTGATAATACCCCCATATTCCTCTATAACATATGCAGTGCCACCATCCAATCTTTGAGGTGCCATTTTTTGGGGGGATTTTCCTTCGAATAATATTTTCAGTTTATCATCCAAACTTGGTTTCTGCTTCGAATCAACGAAATCTACCAAAGCAATACCAAGGCTTTTTATTTTCATCTCTCCATTCCTTCGATAACTTTTATTTCTTCATCGCTCAGCCCATACAAATTATAAACCAACCTGTCAATCTGCGTATCAACAATCTTTATCTGCCGTTCATAAAGCTCTTTATCTCGCTCCATTCTCGTCTCGTGGTATTTCTTCTGCAATTCGAGCATGTTGTCCACTAAGGGAACGAGTTTATCGTGCTGGGCTTTTTCTTCTGGGTTTGAGGAGTCTATCGTGCTCAGTTGATATGACGGGCTAACGTCCTCTTTTATGTTCACCGCAGGTTTCTTCGCTTCGACAAAGAACTTCCTTTGACCGCCAATCCTGAAACTGTAATCCGGTGCTCTGGTCGAACGCCCTACTTTTATTGCATCCTCCAGAACAACCTCCTTGTATTGCTCTGCATAGCCCTGTTTATTGCTCACGTTCCAGCCAAGCGCTTCAAAGAACGGGTCAATGAATTCTCGTCTTACCTTTGCTTCGTTATATGCCGATTTTTTATAAACGTCAATATTATCACGGAATCGCTCAACGAGTTCTTCAATCGTTTGTCTTGCTTGTTCTTTCATTTTGGCTTCAAGCATCCATCACACTGAAAATAGTAAGATATATTTCATTATATTTATAACCATAGAAAACCTTACAAATTCTTCGCAGAACTTTCCAGCAAGCACAGAAAAACATAAACCGGAACAATAGCAATATCCCCCTTTGTATCAAACTCTTTTTTGCTCAATATCAATTTTGGCATGTTAATGGCGGCGACATCCTTAAATGACACTCTCGGCTTGTATTTCACCTCTATTCCGAGATATTCACCATTTTCACGTTGGTAAACAAAATCCAATTCTTTCCTCGCATCATAATAAAACCATAGAAATCTGTCCGCAGGCTTAATTACCGGAACCTCCTTAACTCTCGCTAAATGATTACAAACAATGCCTTCCACAAGCAAAGAAACCTTATCTTCATCCAGCATGAATTCTTCGGAATACCGGTAGCCATCTTTACCATGCAGCCAGCTATTGAACGAATGAAATATGAGCGAGTCCGTGAAATATATCTTCTTCATCGCTTTGTATCTTACGCGCTTCTTCGCGAAATCGTATGAATAGAGCACCTGAACTAAAAAATTGTCTTCCATTAATCGCAGGTAATCTATGATTGTGGGGTGCGATATAGGCTCCTCTATCTCCACAGCCAATCCTCTAAAATCACTTCTCGACCCAAAAATCTTTATTATGGCGCTTACCACTTGCTGCATCGTTCTATCACTCTTACCCTGCCTTAAAGCATCTTTCGTCACCAGTTCGATGAACCGCTCATAGAACTCAGGCTTGACCCTCTCCTGCTCCTCTGCCTGGATATTTCTCAGATAATCGTTGATTACAGAAGGAAACCCGCCTGTTTTCATGTAAATATTGAAAAGAAAACTTAAACTGGCGTTAAACTTCAACATACGGCTGAAAACAGGCACAATTTTTTCTAACGGCTCTTCCAAGTTTATTTTGCTGGAGTTTAGATTCTCAGGTAAAATCTTGAGTTCTTTTTCTAATTGTCTATCCGCTGTTAAATAATCGGGCCGCCGGCAGACTTGAAGCACGAAATCACGGAAACTTAAAGGTCTCAAGAAATACCTGTTCCCCTCTATATTTCTTCCAATGAGTTCTTGCGTATGCACTTTAATCCCAAAGGGGGAGCCTGTAAATAAAATCACAACCCTATCAAATCTATCACTGTCCGCTATCCCTTTTATTTCCAGAACCCAATCCTTAACAAAGTTTATTTCATCCAAAAATATGTATATTCTCTCATGCTCCGCCAATTTATCCATTAAGAACTCCAATACCTTCCTTAGCTCTCTTCTTGATACCAGCGTTTCACAGGAGAAATAGCAGATAGAATCCGGGTTTACACCATCATCGCGCATCAACCTCATAATCGTTTTCTTTATTTCCGTAGTTTTACCCACTTGCCTTAGACCATGAATTGCGTAGATGTTTGACGTTTCGAGGTCGATATTCCTTCTTCCAAACCTCACCGGTGCTACTCTGTATTCATTTAGGATTTTATCGTAATGCTCGAATTCCATGCCAAATCGCCACCATGTATTTTGTTCAACAATCTTACTTATTTCCACCATATTTGGTAATTCGATTTTCCTATTTATAAACTTTCTGGTAAACCCACTTTACAAATAACTTCTGCTCAACTCTACATTCTTCTTCATCTCTTCGTAATTCATCTCTCCCTTCTCATTATTTCTCCAGAAAGTCTCTATCACCAGATATTTACAATTCGTTGATTTCACAAGCTCGAATACCGCATCGAAATCCAACTCACCTTTACCCAGTGATAAATGGTCTTGCTTCTCCGTGAAGGAGCAATCGTGCAAATGCACCACCAGTATTTTCGCACCGCATTTCGCTGTCCACCGCTGAAGATAATCCAGATAACTACTGGCTTTCCTTTTCGTTCTCGAATGCGTCACTTCCGCCATTATCGCATGCCCTACGTCGAACGTGAAACATAAATTTGGCGATGAACGAGAAAGAGATTCGAGTATCAAGTCAGACCACTCAAAAGGAACTAAATCATTCTCCACACTTACCAATATACCGAACTCCGAAGCCATTTTAGTTATTTCGTGGCATCTTCCGAGACCTTTTATTTTCATCATCTCCCGCACCTCCTCAATTTTATATGTGGAAACCCGCGGATGCAAATGGAAATTGTAGTATAGCGAAAGAGGCAGGAAATCAGCGGAAAATTCCATGCACCGCTTCAAAACCGTCATACTCGCATCGGCTACCTCGTCCCTCGGATGCGCTAAGGATATATCAAGTGGAGAATGAAAAGCGATTTTCAATCCGAACTCCTCTAACAGCACCATTATCTCTTTCCTCTCCGCTTCTTCCATGCAATCCGGCAATGGATAATCGAGCGAAAACTCGAAATAATCCAGACCAAGCCTGTAAAGTTCTTCTATTGTCCTCTTGAATGGGCGGTTGCCATACCACACTGGTGCTCCCAATAGAATACTCATCTGTTATCACCCCACGATTTCTTTAACAGCCTGATAGCGAATAGCCAATAGGAAATAGGACTTATTTGTTGCATTTGTTTAGCTTCTTTAATTCTAAAGTGTTTTTGCATTTTTCAATTTGCATTTTGCATTTTTTACTCTTTCCTTTTAACAATCAACGTTAGCCCTTCGCGGTCTATTATTTCCACTTTTTCGCCTTCTTTTATCCTTTCACCTGCCAACGTTCGAGCATTCCATATCTCACCCTCTATTTTTATCGTGCCACTTTCTTCGTTGATTTCAGTCTCTGCTTTCGTTATTTTCCCGATAAGCTCTTCAGCACCTACTTGTGCCCTTCTCTTTCTCGACTTCAACACCGCACCCATGGCAAAGAAGAAAAAAGCTGCGAATGCACCCGCAATTCCGATTATAATTACTAAGAAATCTTTAAACCACTGAGGGTTAACGAGTAAAGGTCCCTTTGGTAATATCAAAGCGCCTATTATCAAGCATACCGCACCTCCTGTGGTGAGTATCCCGAAGGTAGGCGTAAGCACCTCTGCAATGAATAAAATAACTGCGATAATTATTAAAAGCACGCCAAACATGTTCACATCGAAAAACCCCATTCCATATAGTGCTAAAATCAGGCATATCGCACCTATCATCTCAGGCACGTATGTTCCCGGTGACAGGAATCCAAAAATCAATCCATAAATGCCAATCATTAGAAGAATAACCGCTATTTGTGGGTTACCAAGCGTTTCTAACAATGAAGACCGCACAGTTTTTCCCTTTAGGTATAGCGAAGCAGTTCTTGTCGCTAAAGTCCTGTTCTCATTCCCTATTTTAACGGTCATCCCGTCAACTTTGTTTAAAAGCTCGGTTTCATCCTCTGCAATGAGGTCAATTATTCCTCTTTCTAATGCGATATTTTCGTTAAACGCGTCATTATCGGTAACGAAGCGCTTTGCCTGCGTTGCGTTTCTACCTCTTGATGCTGCTATGCTCTCCATGTGTCCGGCGTAGAAGTTTATTGTCTTCTCATCCGCCGGCTTACTACCTTCAATACCTATCTCGACGGGCATTGCCGCTCCTGTTGTCGTTCCGGGCGCCATTACGGCGATATTTCCAGATATGAGAATGAAAGAGCCCGCAGATGCCGCTATCGCTCCTTTCGGCGCTACATACGTGATAACAGGCACTTCTGAATTCAAAATCGCCTCCGTTATTTTAAGCGTGGAATCAACGAGTCCACCACGTGTATCGAGTTCGACCAGTGCCGCTTCAGCACCTTTTTCCTCAGCTTCTCTTAAGCCTTCCACTATATCTAAGGAAGTGCCTTCTGTAATCGTCCCATCTATTTTCAGCACGTAAATTACATTTTTATCCCCTACTTCTCCGCCGCCGTTTGCAACAAAAGCAAATAAAATAGACAGGAGAACGAGGCTGAGAAGAAACCCACGCGAAAGTTTAGTATTCATCTGTGAAAACCTCCCCTATATTTATAATTATAATTCTTTTGATAAATCTTTCTTTCTTAAAGAAAGCTTTCTTTTGATTTTTGCACTTTTCATTTTTCATTGTCTGTTCAAAATTCCACCGAATTTTGAGCAGATACGGTCTGGCCCCTTATTTTTACATAAAATCGCTCAACGCTTTCTGCTTCTCCGCCACGGCAGGAAAAAGCAAATTCACATCGTGCTCCAGCAACTCCAGCCTTTGTCTCGTGTAATCAGATACGTGATACTCTTTCGCTATGCGTAACGAGACATCGAGATATTTTATTATACTTGCCACGTGCACAGTAGGAACTATCTTACTGCCGCACTTCTTGCACTTCCCGCTCAGTGGTATCCGCCTGTATTTTGCATTACATTTACTACACCGCATAGTTTGCGAGCCGAATGCACGGAGGTTTCCCTTTATATCCTTGAGGAAATGGTTTTTTATGACTGCTTCCGCTACTTCGGACTCGTCCACCGCTCTTATCATCCTTGCCAAACTTAGTTGCGCATCCAGTTTCTCTACCATTGTACCCAGCGTCTTATACAACGAATTTACAGGACCTGCGGCGATGTCCGTTGTCTCATGCGTATAACCGAACCCATAAGCATCCTTCGGCTCTCCTATTCTGCTCGAGGCTGTTTCTATCTCCACCTCTTTTGGATTCTTCCCCGAACAGGTTGCTTCATAAAATTCCAGTGGATATTCCTTTGCAATGGAAACGTTATGCGCCTCTTTGTCCACCTCTTTTGGATTGATGAACGGAATGAGAACAAGAGGAGCGTCCATTTTGCCACCTCTTTTCTCAGGTAGAAAGGACAGAGAGAAATTGAGCAGTGCATCCAGCAGAAGGATGATTGAATCTTCGTCACCGTCTGCGTTCCTTCTCTTCGCCGCATGGAAAAACGGATGCGCATAACAAGCCGATGCCTTCGTGAACCCTATTATCCTGCCCAATATTCCAGCAGAAGTATGCGGTGCGAGTCCAAGCACGAGTTCCCCTACGAGGTCTTCTTTGCTCGATGCGCTGTAATAAGAGGGTAAGCCATAAAACTTAGAGAGAAGTGAGTCCAAAAATTGCATCACTTTTAGCAAATACGATGCCGCATCAACCGATATAATAACATCCTGCTGCTTGAGTTCGACTATTTGCGTGTCGCTATTCAACTCCTCGCCTTTTATGTCATGCGAATACCCCAACTCCTTCGCTTTTTCCACGCTCAAGCCTATCTCGCTGGGTTTGAAATGCGTTAACGGTAAATTCGTAAAATCATATCTTATCGTGCCGTCCTTAAACACGACTACACCGTGCTTCGCCCTCAATATCCCCTTTCCTAAATGCTCAGCCACTTTTTGTTTTGAAATAAGACCTTTCACGCATTTTACGTCTAATTTGTTATTAGCCCTTACAGGACTTGCATCATGTGACAGAGCCCCATAAGGTTCACCCAATTTTTTCATCGTCTCCTGATAATATTCCCACAAATCAATGCTCTTTTTATCTCTGGATACTGGTTTGACATGCATCCTGGATCTTGCATCTTGCATCATCCCCAGACTTTGAAAATTAGAAGCGCCGCACTTGTCGCATCTACAAAAGGATGATAGAAATTCATTACCGCATTCGTTACATCTTCTCATACCTATTTCCACTTCTATCACTTTTTCCTTTAATGCTTCCTTCAACGACCTGTTCTTTCCCCCGTATTCGCCCAATGGGAAGATAGAATGAGGAGCGGGCTTCATCCTTCTTTCTTTCGATTTCTCCGGTCTGCCCATCCGAACACCTATTCTTGTCGGCGCTTTGTCCCTCGTCTTAATCCGCACTGATTCGTCTCTTCTCAAATCCTCGCTTATCCCCAAACACCTTAACAAAGCACTCGGCTCATCTATCGCCAAAAAACCTTTTTGGTCTCGGGATGCAGGATACTGGATACTGGATACAGGTTTGACTTGCATCTTGCATCTTGCATCTTGCATCTTATCCAGAGTTTGATGCGGGACAAGCAAATCCTCCAGAATTGTCTTTACAGCATCGTCGTTGGGTATAAATAGCGTTTTTTCTTCTAAAATACCCTTTTCGCATATACACTCCGCCAGATGTTCCTTATCCTCTTCTGTTATATCCTCCCACAGATAGGTATATGCAGGATGTAACGGCACCGCAAAGCGAGCTGCGAGTTCTATTGCTTCTGCTTGACTCGGTGTTTTCAAACGCCATTTCTTCGCTTCTTCCTCTGCGCTCGTTTCCAACTCCTTTAACCACCATTCATGCGAGTATGCACCCCGCTTCAATACATGCCCTGTTTCTAAGAAATCGCCATAATCAATGAGCATCTCTCCTAAATCCACTATCTCTGCCACTTCCTCACTTACCTTACGAACTGCCTCAGCGGAATTTAATCTGAGGAGGTCACCATTTTTCAATTTCACCGTCGGTCCTTCAATGGAATCAACAGGGACGACACAACCCGCTTTTCCCGGTAGTTCGGGCTTTATCTGCGTTCCCGCCGCAGTGAATTCAAGCAAAGACATTGTAGCCGGGTTTAATCCGACAGCAGCAAGTCCCGAATTGCGAGCACGTCCATATCGAAGTCTAAAAGAACCTTTTGACGATGGGCGCCCAAATACAGGTCTCCCGGCTATTAAATCCGCCAGAAAATCCTTCTTTTTTTTCTCGCCCTTCGATTTTACCAACTTGGCTAACCATTCCCAGCCCTCGAGTTCAAGTCGGTCAACATGTCGCTTTATCTTCGGTGCCTTCATTGCTATCCCTTCTGTGAGGACGAGTACCATTCCGCCCCTTATTTTATCCGTTGCGACCCTTTCGAGGTCTTTATAGCCCCCGACTTCTCTATCTTCCGTAGCGTCGCCATCAATACAGATGGGACAATTTCTCACTATTTCCTTTATCTCTGCATCGGTAGGCGTGTATTGCAAGCCACTTATTTGCTCATACATCGAAACTTCCAATACATACCTTCCTATTTCCTCTTCGCGCGGATGATAAGCCTCAAAGCCCATTCTTCTCCTTATATAATCCGCTGCCAATACAGAGAGCGCCTGAGCGGTTCCCCCTGCACTTCTTATCGGACCTGAATAAAATATTTTTATATACTCGCTACCGTCATCGTTTCTACCCGCTTCAACTCGTGCTATTCCTTCAATAGGTGCTGCAACCACACCCTCGGTGAGAATCGCCACTGCAGTTCTAACTGCGTTCTCTATAACCTCAACCTTTTTATACCTGCCAAATTTGCCTTCTACGAAGTCATAGCCTATTCGTAACGCTATTTCCTCTCTACCGGAACCTTCTCGCTCTAATTCGCGTATCCTCGCACTCAAGCCTTTTATGCCAATAAGCGCCTCCACGCGTTCTGCAAGGTCTTTCGTTATGTTTATTTCCGGAGCGGGTGCGGGGTCAAACCCCGTTTTCCTCGCATCCCTCGCTATTTTCAGCTCCTTCGCTAATCTGTCTTTTAACGTTTTATGGTAGTGTGAAGTCGAAGACATCGTAAGTATGTAATAGCATGTGAAGTTATAAGCTTTTCCACGCCTGCATTGTGTGCTTCTTCCCCTGCTCAACCAGCTCCACGTTCTTAAAGAACTCTTGGAACAGCTCTGGATGTTCCGCATGAACTGGGTACACCCGATCAGGATTTATCTCTTTAATAATTGCCTTTAGTTCAGCGCCAGAAGCATGTCCCGAAGCATGAGCAAAATATTCTTTAATTCCAAAATGCTCTAACCAGTTCCTTTTTCTTTCCTCATCTAATTCCATCTCCTCACTGAATGGTTCACAGGACGATTTTATCCAGATAGCCGCTTCCGGTTGGATATCTGTAAGTTGATTTATCTCCCAGAGGCTCATGGAGACCACATATTTCTCCGGATTTTTCTGCAATGCATTGCAGGTTATTGAATTCGCTCTGCCGATATATTCTCTTTCCCAGGTTGCATAATCCTGCTCGACCAATTTAGAGTCAATTCCTTCCTTGCTAATTAAACCCCAGCTCTTCTTCGGGACTAAAATCTTTACGTCACTGAGCGAAAAAGGAGCTAAAGCGCCCAACGCTTCTATAAGGTACGCAAGTTTTAAGGTTACAGCAAATTCGCGGTTATTTGTTTTCGCAGCTTCAAAAATAGTATTTACTCTATCTAAATCTCTAATTGGATGTTCAACAAAGACTAATCCTTTTGCCCTGTCGGCAATCAACTGCGTGATTTCTTGCTTTACGCCTGCTTCACTGTCTTGTTGCGTGCTATCAATTCGTGTCCCTTCGGATAATAGCCATTTTGGCTCAGCGGCTTTCGCTTTCGCAACGAATTTCTTACTTAACGCTTGATTGGAGCCATGAAACCGAATATCACCGGTATAAACTAAATTTCCTTCGTCAGAATAAATAATGTAGCCACATGCGCCGGGCAGCGAATGATCCACGGGGACCATTTCAATCTCTAACGAGCCTATTGTAACTTTATCCTCTGGCTCCATCACGTAAAACGTTCGCTCGTGGACAAAATCTGTGTTTCTCCTCGTTACTCTGCCCAAGGTTCCTTTTTTCGTCTCGTAAAAGGTAAACGCATCGCAGGCGGTAATCAGGTCTGAAAAAGGGTTACTTCCTGTTTCTTCTACGACCTGGAGAATAATTTTTGTCGCTTTCGTGCAGTAAATCGGGATGTCAGTCCTCAAGAAATGGATATATTGTGCGTGGTCAGCATGTGCATGTGTAAGAAAAACAGCATCTACGCTACGCTCTTCCTTCGGACGGTTCATGTGCTTGAGGTAATCCTCCCGGTAAATGCCTTTGATATCTGGCAGAAGTCCTAATTCGAAGAAGTCGGCTAAAGCAGTGCATTTTCGCGGTTGTAAGAACTCTGCAAAGTATGTGTTTGCGATTTTGAAGCTCATGCCGAAGTCGAGGAAGATTCTTGTGCCTTCTGCTTCTAACAGTATCTTAGTGCCGCCTATTTCGTTTACGCCGCCGTAGAAGGTTAGAGTGGGCATTGTATCTTAACTATAGACTATCTGTATTTGTATAGCTTTTGGAAAATACCAAATCTCAAGCACCAAACTCTTTCGCAAAAAAGTTTGTTTTGGTCATTTGAATTTTGGGATTTGAGTTAACCATAGAGAATAGAGATACATGAATTGTGTCCCAAAGCCAATTTAAGCGAAAACTTTTTATTGCGCTATGCCAAAAACAAGTTTTAGATGAATAAATGAGTAAATTTACACTTAAAGAAATCCAAAAACAAATATATAAAATTAAGAGCATGAGTGGGTGAAGGTGACGGAGGGGAGAGAATGAATAAAACAATAACACTCAAAGAACATATAATCAGTTACGCAAAGAATAAAAGTTATTTCAATATAAATGACTTGAGGACGTATTTTGCTGAGAGAAGAATTGATTTCAAAAATGACACATTAAAAGGATATCTCTATCTCCTGAAAAAAGAAAACTTCATCTACGGAGCAGGTAGAGGATGGTATTCCACCATAAAAGAGGAATTTGAATTGAATACAAAGCCCGTGGAAGAACTTATAGCATTAATAAAAGACGAGTTCCCACTTCTTGATTTTTCTTGCTGGAGCACTGAACAGATAAAAGGTTTCTATCATCACCTGCCAAGCCAATTTGTCACCTTCGTTTATGCGGATAAAGATTTTCTACAAGCCATAAAAGATTTTCTGGCAGACAATGGCTACAATACATATCTAAATCCCCGCAAAAGTGAAGTGGAAAAATATGTAGAATTAAAAAACCGAACTGTTATATTAAGACCTTTTGTTTCTTCTCGTGAGCCTAAAAATCAGCGTTTGGCGAAAATAGAAAAGATACTCGTGGATTTGTTTATGGAGACAAAAAGGGTCAATCTCATGGATAGGGAAGAGTGCCAGAAAATTATTTCCAATATACTCCTTAATTACCGCATAAATATGGCTGAGATGCTCGATTACGCTGAAAGGAGAAAGATAAAGGAAATTATGCGGGAGATGTGTACGGGTTAAAATCCACCTATGTCACATTTTTGTAAAATGTGACAATAGTGATACAGTAGTAGCGGGACAGTGGGCGAAAAATGATTGACGGAACATGTTTTGAAAGTAAATGGATAATGAAAAAACATGATGAAACAAATGCAGACCCAATATTGATATTCTTTTTCAAATGCTAAAGAGGATGCTTCAAAAGTTGCCTGTCTTGCTTTTTTAATTAAGGATGGTCGTTTGGATATAGATATAGAAGGACTGAAGCAAAATAGAGAAGACGTGGAGAGAATAATGGATGTTTTTCTTCCAGAGGAATTCGGTATTCTGAATAAACTAAAGGTGAGTTCTCCAGAGAGTTTTTATTTATGGGCGATAGCTACTAAAGTAATATAGAAGCAGAAAGGGGGATACCGAAGAGTTTACTTGTTAATAGGGGGATGGTTAGAAGGGCATCCAAAGGCTCAGGAGGACTTATATTATAAATAAGACCCAAACTCTAAATCTTATCTTATATATATCGCTACCCCATCTGCCATATCCTTCTTAGTTTCTTCTCCTGTTTCCGTTTCTTTTCCACTCACCATTGTTGCCACAGTTTCGAGAAAGTTTTTCTCTATCAGAGTTACTTCCGCTTTACTCAGTTTTTCGTGTTTTTTCACCAACTTTCCGTCCGGATCGTAGAGACATATTGTTCCATCCACAGGATTTGACACTACCTTATATATATTTCCACTTGGCATGACCCATGCCCAGATCTTCGTTTCTTCTTCTCTCATTTTATGCAATAAATGTTGGCAAATATACTCACAACATTTGCAAATTTGCTTGTAGAAAATGTCTCATTATAACACTTATTTCTTTTCCATAAACGCGAACCCTTCAACAACACGATAGCGTAATCTCCAACTGTCCTTCTCCATCTGTTTTAACCGCTTCGCATTCTCTTCGAGTTCTGCTATCATCTCATCTATGCTTCTTGCACCGTTACAAAAATCCTGTATCATTATTGTTTTTCTTATCATTTTCTCCTTCTAATGCTTTATACCGAGCCAATATAAAAAACCGCAGTAGCTGGTTAGAATCAAAAATTAGAACCTTAGGTAAGATTTGCATGGAAAATGGGCTCGTAGAAGCACTTTTCCGTAAACACTATACACAATAAAAAAGAAAGAGGTAAAAAAATTACCTCACATAAAGCACACCTTTTGCCTTCTTCTCCGTCATTGCAAGGTCGCCCTGATATTTCTTATACTCCTCACCTTCTACCGTTGTAGTCTCCACGAACTTAAACGAAGGCATCATATCCAGCACCTTACCCTTCACTACTACCTCTCCTCCGGTCATATCCGCCCCGGGCATTACTGCATCGCCTTCTATCGTTATTTTACCGCCTTTCATGTTCAACCCTGCGAGAATGTCCACGTTCCTTTTTATCACTATCTCGCCTCCCGCCATGTATTGCCCGACACACTCACCGGCATTTCCACCCACGACCACTCTACCGCCTGTCATACCTGTCATCTCGCCTCTATACATCGCGCAGAGGTTATCACCCGCATCGCCTTCTATAATCAGCTCTCCACCACGCATCTCACGACCTGCCCAGCAATCTGCATTTCCCTTAACTGTGATTCGACCTCCTGCCATCATCGCACCACAGTGCATATCCACGTCACTATTTGCCTCTATCTCGCCTGCTTTCATACCTTCTCCTATGTGTTTCACCCTTGACAAATCGCCTTCCATTACTGTCTTCACTTCTTCCGCACTACCGGCTTCTCCTTCCACGCTCACATCGAACAGCTCGCCCGTATTCTCTTCCCGGTTACCCCACCAGACCTTCACAGCTTTTATTTCTGATTCTCTCTTACCAAAAAGTTTATCAGGGGTTAATGAACTCGCATCAACGGGTATCCTTGCATTTCTTACTGCAACTTCTTCCCTCAACTTCAATCTTATTGTCTGCATTTTTTATTTCTTCCTCCTTTATTAGCTAGCCACGCATTGGCGCTTTTATCTCGTATGGATTCGGCACGTAAGCATCCTGAACCGGATAATTCGCGAAAGTGACCGAGTAGTAATGCTCGAATTTGTCTTTCAGATTAGGCATCATCTCTTCAGTTAGTTTCGGGTCACATTCCGGCGTTACGAAAAACGTTCTACCCGCAGGTGCTGCTACTACTTCCCCGTCCATCACCACTACTTGACCGCCTTTTATGGTGTATTTCGTATTTAAGAACGCTTTTTGTATTTTTCCCGCATCTCGCTCCTCGGGTGTAATATCATAAATCGCAACGTCTGCGTCTGCACCTAAACCTAAATGCCCCTTTCCATGCGCGTCTAACCCCAATATCTTCGCCGTGCCTGCTCTCGTTATTATTGCTATCTCATATAAATCAAGCTCTCTGTCTATCGAAGGCAGTTCTGCTTTTTTGTATATCGCGGAATGCATATCTGCCGCTGATTCATCACGTCTCTTCTTGCTCATGAGCATCGAAATTAGAATCGGATACCCGACAAAAGGACCGGCATTTGGATGGTCTGTCGTAAGTGCAACCTTCCACGGGTCTTTAATCAATAACGCAAGTTCCATGCCTATCGCCCATTGAAGGGTATGCACGCTCACTTTCCCGGAATATAAGAAAGGAGTTATTCCTGAGCCTGTTTCAAGTTCGACATCGTGATTCGTCCATTTACGACCCGTTATCTGATGCAAACTATATTCCATCGGTCCATCTGCGGTCATTGTCGTTGTATCACCAAGGATTACCGAGCCGAGGTCAATGCTAACGTGCTCGTTATTGTTTACATAATCCGCAATAGCCTTCGCCTTAGACTCGAAATCGCCCCAGGTCGTTCCTCCGTATGCAAAGAACTGCGTATGCGTCGCATGCATAACCGGACGGTCTTTGGTGGCTTTCACGCCCTTCACGAGGTCATATGTATCCAATGTCATTTCGTAATTCCCCGGATGCCCGAGCATATTCCCATGCACGTGGATGCTGTGCGGCATCTCGAACTTCTCATTCGCCTCCGCTAACGCCTTTACGATTTCCGCAGGCGTAACGTCGAAATGAGGCACTGCATCATTTAAATCGCAGTTCTTTGCCCACGCCCACGCCTCTGTTCCTCCTGGATTTACCACTTTTACGCCATATCCCTTCGTTGCTTTTATTATCCACGCAATGTATGCTGCAAGCAGGTCTATATCACCACTCTTCACGTAATCCATCGTCATCCAGTTGTTATCAATAAGCGGAATTGTAGCATTGTCCAGTATGGGCGTGTCAATCAGTTCCTCATGTGTGTGCCGTGCCGCAAGAGGTGGCATTGCTGGCTCCATCACAAATGTATAGCCCATCTTCGCATACCGGTAGCCAGTAGCAAATGTGTTTGGCACGGAATAGCCGGAACATGCACGGCATGCTGTCGTTTTTGGTTCACTTCCTCTTCTACCATCTTCAGGTCTGAAAAGCCGTCCAGAATTTACTTTACCACCTGCAATGTGCGCATGTACGTCAACACCGCCTGGCATCACCACTCTTCCTTTTGCATCTAACACCGTCGGATTCTTTACCTCTGCCACTACCTTGCCATCTCTAATGCAAATATCCTTCTTCTCTCCGTTCACTCCATTTATAGGGTCGTAAACCACTCCATTTTTTATCAATAATTCTATTGCCATCGTTTTTTATCTCCTCTGTAATGCTATTTTATAATCTCCTGCTCAGCGTCAGTAGCCTGGTTTCTTTCAATATCCCCTTCATTATCGCTTCATCCGTCATGTATTCCGTATCTACTATCTTCCGCAGTCTCAACGGGATGTTGTCCATCCTATAAACCGTTCCTTCCGCTTCTATTCCGCTTATCGCAGCCGGAATAACAACATCTGCAAATTCGGTCGTTGGGTTCGCATAAGGGTCTATTTGAATAACAGGGATCTTAGATAGGTGTCTTATTGACTCGCCGGGGAAATGTGCTCCCGGGTCAGTAGCGATAAACAATGCCGCATCACACTCGCCTCTCATTAAAAGGTCCGTAGATGACGTCTCACCAGGGTTATACCACGCATAACCTTCAGATAAGTCAACGGAATATGGAAACCCGGTTTCCCACGTGCATACCTGATTGAACCCATTTACGTTGTAATGACCCCTCATTGGCATTATATTAAATTTAGTATGCTTATGAGCGGCTCTCGTTACCTGTATTGCATTTACGATGTTGTTGTGCCTCCCGCGGGAATGCGTCACGCCCATACCGAAGAAAATTATCCCGAATTTCGTTTCTTCCATCATCTTCACAAGTTCTAACAGGTCTTTCTTCGGCACGCCTCCTACTTCTTCCGGAACCACGTCTTCATAGCCCAGTAAAAGTGCTCTTAGCGCAGAGAGCACCAAATAATCTTTACCCGGCTCTATCCGTATGAATACGTCCGCAAGCTTCGCCGACTTCGTCTCTCTTACATCTACCACTGCGAGCTTCTTCTCTTTCTTGCCCTCCGGCAGGAAATAGCCCTTTGAAATATATGAATACCGCTTCATGTGGTTACCATGTGCCGCGGCAGGATTCGCACCCCAGTATATCACGAGGTCTGCACGGTTCTTTACCTCTCCAAGCGTGCAGGAAGGCAGACCAACATCCTGAATCGCCAGCACAGAAGGTCCGTGACACACCGAAGCCGTGTTATCTATAACCGCACCTATTTCCTCCGCAAGCTCTATCCCTACTTTACTCGCTTCACAAACCGTTGAACTCCAACCATACATAAGCGGTCTTCTCGCAGCCGCCAGTATTTCCGCTGTCCTTTTTATCGCCGCATCGTAAGAACAGTCCTTCAAAATGCCGTTCTCTCGTATCGCAGGACTTGTTATCCTCCCATGCCCCATTAACTTGCTCTTTCCCACCGCACATGCTCCCTTCACTTTCGTCACCTTGTTATCCTCGACTTCCACCACCACGTCATCGCATACACAGCCGCACAATGGACATACAACGTCTGTTACTTCCATTTTTTATCATTTACCCCCTTTTTATTTCATATAACCCTGCAACAGTTCTTTTACAGGCAGAACTGCCTCTCCTGTCTTCTCTATCTTCGCATCCATACCCTTAAATTGAGGCATGCCGGCACCATGTGTATTCCCGCTCACCACAGCATTTGCCCAGGGACCCATAGGCATAAAAGCAACCCCTTCTGGATTGCCATCCGCTTTCTTCGCTTTCACTACCACTTCTCCGGCATTCGTTTTTACTTTCACATGCTCACCCACAGCCACGCCCAGTTTTTCCATGTCACTCCCGTTTAACTCGCAGATTGCCGCTGCATTGAAGTATTCTTCCGAGAGTTTGTTCTCCAAATTAGAACCTTGAGCAACCGTTCTCCCATTTATTAACTTTACTTCTATCCCCATTTTTATCCGCTTTTTACTCATGCAGACAAACATTTAAACTTTTCGATATTTACTCGTGTTACATCTGGTTCACGAGAATCACGACCCTTTATTTAAGTTATACTTTAGATTTCTTATTGTAAATTTGGAAATACTCATGAGGTGTGCGTGTGCGATGAAAAAAATATACGGTATTATCGGCGACCCAATAGCACACAGCCTTTCTCCAGTTATGCATAATGCCGTTTTTGAGAAACTCGGCCTGGATGCGATTTATCTTGCGTTTAGAGTCTCAAAGGATGAGCTTGGAGATGCGATAAGAGGGGCGAAAAGCCTCGGCATTTCAGGTCTTAGCGTTACCATACCGCTGAAGGAAAAAGCGCTCTCTTTCGTGGATGCTGAAGAAGTAGCGAAGAAAATAGGTGCAATAAATACCATTGATTTCAGCAGTGGCACGCCCGTTGCCTATAATACCGATGGGATAGGTTCGTTGAGAGTATTGAAAGAGACAGTGAGCGAAATAAAAGGTAAAAAGGTGTTAATTCTCGGTGCTGGTGGTGCTGCAAAAGCTATTTCCTTTTATCTCGATGCTGAAGGTGCAAGGGTGACAATAGCAAACAGGACGAAAGAAAGAGCCGCTCTGTTGGCTTCTAATCTCCGTAATGCGAATTCTATTGGCTTAGATACCGATACGCTCACAAAGAGGATTGAAGATTCGGATATTTTGATAAATGCAACTTCCGTGGGTATGCATCCACACGAGGATGCTACTTTAGTTAATGCTGATATGATGCATCCCGACCTTGTTGTATTCGATGTCGTGTATAACCCGATGGAGACGAAATTGCTGAAAGAAGCGAAGCGTGCGGGCGTAAAAAAGATAGTGGATGGTGTGAAGATGCTCGTCTACCAGGGTGCCGCTTCGTTCAGGATATGGACAAAGGAGGAGCCGCCGATAGATGTGATGGAGAAGGCGGTTAGGGATGTTTTGATTCAGGATTAATCTTTACCCGAATAAAGACAAAAAGAGGCAATCAGCGCATCCAGTTGAATTCGCTCATTTGCTCCCTCGGTAATTCTGTAATCCGCTTCTCCAATTCTGTCCATCAATTCCACTTTCTTATTCGCCGGAATATCCATGTTTATCACGAGCCGATGCATCTGCGCCAATATTTCGTCCCCTGATATACCTTTATCCATCAACTCCCCCAATTTATCCAGCGCTTCAAAGAATTTACCGTCCAATGCCTCTTTTATCAACTCTTCTATCTCCTCAGGTCTTGCAGTTGCCGTTATCTCGTATATCATCTCAGGTTTTATTTCATTGCTCAGCACCGCAGCACTTTGCAATGCATTTACTGCTCTTCGCATATCACCCACCGAAACATAGTTTATTGCCGCGACAGCATCTTCAGACAACTTCACGCCCTCCATATCCGCTATATAATTTATACGAGACGCGATTGCATCATAAGAAAGCGATTTGAACCTGTACACGGAACATCGGGATTGGATGGGCTCTATTATCTTATATGAATAATTGCAACTGAGAATAAATCTGCACGTCCCCGAATATCGCTCCATCGTTCTTCTCAGTGCTGACTGCGCGGCATCTGTCAAAGCATCTGCCTCGTCGAGGAAAATGATTTTGAAGGCGGCATCGCCAATGGGCATGGTTCTTGCGAAGTTCTTTATGTTGTTACGGACCACTTCTATGCCCCGTTCATCACTGTTGTGTAAAAGTATAGGTGCTGTCCCACCCCAGAACATTTCAGTCCCCGGAACAGCGACATCATAGACAAAGTCATTATATTCTTTTATCTCTATATTCTTCACCAAAACCACGGAAAGAGGTGAGTCTAACAACTTTTTCAGCTTCTTTAGCTCTTCTTCAGAGTTCGCCTCTTTTATCTTGCTGAGAATTCCCTTCACGATGCCCTTTGATATTCTCTTGCTTTTCTTGGAATAGAGCTGATGCCGCAAGGTGTACCTCCACCTCAAATTTATTTTCTTGCTTACCCTGTCTAAAAGACAAATTACAGTCCCTGCGGGCAAAAACTCTGACTTTATATATGAATAAGATGGTAGTTTCCAGGCAACCCTTGCTTCTTCTTCAAAACATGAAGTATTTAAGCCAGAAATCTTGCCCAGCCAAGTAACATCAATTAGATTCTCCTTTGACCGGGAAGAATACCTTAAAAATTCACCCCACTCCCCCATTCCGTCATTCATATATCCCTTCAGAAGTTCTAATCTATAAGGAAGGGCGGAGTTGTAGATAAAAGAAGGCGTCCTTTTTGTAGTAGCATTGTGCTTATAGCCATCGTAAAAATTGTCCCTGACGAATTTAGCCAATTGAGTATTAAAAGTTCGTAGTTGAATCGAACTTCCTTTATTTCGATTAAATCCTGAATATCCTATCTTCAAACCGCTCTTTAAACCAAATTTTTCGTCTAATATCTCTTGCGCTCTTTCCACTGCTTCCATCTCTTGCGAATACCCAAATACAAATACTAAACCACCGCTGGTATTTCCTCTGAAGCTTAAACACCCTTCAGCCAAGTAAGCACCGAAGAGCCAAGCCAAATCTTCATCTATATTCACATCCTTTAAGATATTCCCGACTTTAGGATTTCTAACCAGGACACCTTTCAAATCAATGTATAATTGTGGTTTATATCTTCCTATCTCCAATAATTTGTCCCCGTTTTCTATAACAGTAGTAAATGTAATTAACAAATCGCTTTCCTTCAATTTGGAGACCTCTTTTGAAATTAAATTTCCCTCTTTATCCATAACTATTACAGAATGATTTAAACTGGTCTTCACCTCGCCGCCTTCATATCTTATTTCCGCTATTTTTTCCACTTTATGCCTGGAGATCAAACTTACTGGCGTGAATTTTACTTGATAATCCTTATCCACGGAAAGAACCTCTAAATCCGACAACTTTGCATATCTCTCATCTCCTTTGAAGCTTTTTTTTGCTAATTCACCAAAATTTATTCGCTTTATCTCCCCTTTCTCTCTAATTAGAATGGGTGTTTCAGGGGTTACACTCGCATTAAGTTCGGTAAAGTTCTCCGCCCAGGTATCACCATAGAGTTCCCTCGCCATAGCGACAGCCGCGGCTGTTTTACCTACACCCGCAGGTCCGGAAAAGATGAGATGCGGTAAGTTTCTCCGCCTGACATAAGACTGGAGATTATTTATTATGGCGTTCTGTCCTGCTACCTCTTCCAGTTTCCTCGGTCTGTATTTCTCAGTCCATATCTCCTCTCTCTGCATTATTGTTCACATACCTTTTTACGTCTTCATGTATCATAAAATATTATGGATATAAATTTGGATTTTGAATTATTGGTGAAGGCATTCATCATGCTATTCGTGATAATGGACCCCCCGGGCAATATTCCGATATTTATAGCGGTAACGAAGGATTTGAGGAAGAGAGAAAGGAAAAAGGAGCTTAATCACGCTGTTATCGTTGCTGCATTGCTTCTTCTTCTTTTTACATTCCTCGGAAAGCTTGTCCTGGACATGTTGGGTATATCTCTAAATAGCTTTATGATAGC
This sequence comes from Candidatus Methanophagales archaeon, assembly GCA_017883965.1. Lineage (GTDB taxonomy): Archaea > Halobacteriota > Syntropharchaeia > Alkanophagales > Methanospirareceae > JAFNKG01. Next base: position 37,087 of record JAFNKG010000002.1, read on the forward strand.
AGGCGGTATTCTCCTTTTACTCATCTCCTTCGACCTTTTAAGAGGTGAGCGCAAATACGGAGTGAGAGAAGAATCTGGAGCGGGGGTAGGAGCAGTTCCGATAGGGACTCCTTTGCTCGCCGGTCCCGGTGCTATAACAGCAGTTATGATAATACAAGCTTGGGGTGTGCCCACTGTTCTTTTTGCTATTTTCTCCGCTATCATCGCGACAAAGCTCGTATTAGGGCAATCTGAAAGGATATACGGTATAATAGGGAAGGAGGGCTCAGAAGTATTAAGCCGTGTAATGGGGATAATAGTTGCGGCAATTGCAATAGAGTTTATTAGAAATGGATTAATGGAGATGTTTTGAGTAATTAAAAGGAAGGGTTTATTTTTAAAAGAGAAAAAATAATAAGAAAAAACCATAGCCTCGGTAGCTTAGCCTGGATGAGCGGCTGATTTGTAATCAGCAGGTCGAGGGTTCAAATCCCTCCCGGGGCTTACGTGGAAAAGTTTAAAGCCTGAAATAGCTCATCTACTCGGATGAATTTTCTTATTCGTTCCCTCCATACGCATACGTATCACTGGTTTTGATATATGCCTTCTCGCAACCGGTGGGACTTCGTATAAGCCTTCTTCCATACCTCTATCAACAATCACCACATCCTTATCCGCACGATAAGTCCCGCAGTGTTTACACCGGTATCCCTGCAATCTTCCCGCTGATTTCATAGTCCTCCCGCACTTATCACATTTTGGATTCCTCTCCACCGCATTATTCAATTTCCTTATCTCTACCTTCTCGAGATTTATTGTCTTTTTCTTCAGTGACCCGAACACCGTAATTTCATCACCAACCCGTAACTCCCTTATAATATCACGAAATCCCTTCGTCGGCTCGTAAGCAATGCACTCGATACTTTTTTCCGCTGGCTTTCTGGATAGCGCGATGGAGAATAGGACATGCCCTCCTTCTATCGTCCGGGGATTGGAGCAGACCACGCCGTCCAGGACATATGAGTGGTAGTCTTGCAGCTTTTCCTTTGCATCACCAAACTTTGTGGGGCTCTGCCCCACGACCCCGCAAGCCCTGTAAGGGCTTATCAAGTGAAAATCCGTGCCTTGATTCGTTACGAACAGCATTTTCCGCTCCACCGGCTCTGCATGTATGAGTTCGTAAGCTTTGTATATAGCATCTATGCTGTCGCCTCGTATCCCAAAGAGGACTGGGCAGGGAGAGTGAGGTGCAAAAACTATATTATTGTTCGCTACATCTACCGTATCCCAGACTAAGGGATAAGTAGCTTCATCTGATTCCCACACACTCGCTTCCTCTATAAACCTTGACTTCCCCCAGCTTTCTTTTCGCCTGTATGCCATCAGCTCGTAAGTGAAATCGTAATAATTAGGATTATTTTTTTGTAACGCTAAAAACGAAACAGCAGCTAAAGCGCCTATTATCCCGCGTTTATTCTTCAATCCAAAGTAATCGAAGTGCAATTCGGAAATGATTGCATAAGCATTTTCTATCTTCAGCACTTCTCTCACTGCATTCTCGTAAAAGTTCTTTAACATGCTCTCGCTCTGCTCTTCTCGCTCTTTTCCACTAATCGCATTTAAGGCGTTATCATCAATAAAAACAACTCCGGGATTTGTTTCCTCTTCTCTTAACTCCGATAGCTCACTTACTCGCGCTTTGACCACTTCTTTCACTTTTTCCTCTTTCCCGTTGGCTATCCTTATCTCAAAAGATACTGCTCCGTTGCCTCTTGTTTTAAATGGTATGCAGGGATTCAGTCTCACCAACCTCGGAGTCGAAACTTCTCCATATCCTCGTTTCTTGAGCTCGTCAACTAAAACTGCACATAGATATGTGGTGCACAACCCTTTCCTCGAATCTGTATCGTCTATTCCGATGATCATACCAACTTTCTTTTAAAAAGAAAATTTGAGCAAAAAAATTTATATTATAAGCTATTTCTAAATTTAAAGTGATAAAAATGGATTCGTATTATCTGACATTGGTGCTGTACATATTTCTGATTTACTGGCTTATTGTGGCAGTTCTCAATAGAAAGGGCATTTTGCAGAAATATAATATCTCTGCATTTGGACCTTTTCTGATGATAAGAACGAGAAGGGGGGATAAATTATTGGAGAGATTGGCAAAAGGAGCGATACGGGAAAGATTTTGGAGGAGCTATGCCAACATCGGCACTGTTTTAGTGCTTATAGCCATGACCTCCATGTCTATTCTCGTATTACTCGGTGCTTATGCAACGTTTATGGTGCAGCCAGAACCAACGGAGTTACATGAGCCGAGGAATTGGCTGCTTATACCCGGATTAAACGAGTTCATACCTTTGTGCGCCTGGATTGGTTTTGTTGTTGCGTTAGTGGTGCACGAGCTTTCACATGCGATATTGAGTACCGTAGAGAAGATAAAAGTGAAGTCAATGGGGCTTTTAGTCGCAGTGATACCAATAGGAGCATTCGCAGAGCCTGATAGCGAGCAACTATTTGGCGAAAAAAAGAAAAGAAGCGGTGAAAAGACCATAGAAGAGAATGAGACGGGTGGAGTGGAAAAGGAAAGAAAGAGAGTAGCAACGGCACGTGAAAGAACTCGCATACTTTCTGCCGGTGTGACGAGCAATTTCTTCGTGGCGTTAATTGCTTTTTCGCTTTTCTTTGCTATCCTGTACTCCGTTCAGCCTGTCGGCGATACCGTGCTTTATGTTTACAATGTTGCGGGGGGAAGTCCGGCAGAAAAATTGGGAATAGAATCTGAAACGTTCATCACAATGGTTGATGGTTCAAAGACGAAGAGTGTAGAAGAAATGAATAAAGCGATGGGAGAAAAAGATGAGATTTTTCTCACTGTATTGAATAAAAAAGGAAAAGAAAGAGAAATAGCAGTGAAAGGGGGTTATGAGAGTGCAGGAGTGGCAATAGCATGGGTTGAAGAAGGCTTACCCGCAGCTAAAGCGGGTTTAAAGGACGGTATGAGCATTACAAGGATGGATAATATGAGCATAAACAGTTATGAGGATTTTCGTGAGTTCTTGAATCATACCATACCCGGGCAGGTAATAGAAGTGCAAACAAAAGAAAAAACATTTATTGTGGAGTTAGGGGAATGGCCTTACGGTAAGAGAGGATACTTAGGCGTTTTCATTGCAAATAACCCTTTAGGAATGGCAGTAATGGAATTTCCCACAAAGGGATACCTGGAATATCTACGGGGCATACCTTCTTCTCTTGTCTCCCTTTCGCCAGGTGGCTGGTTGCTATTGACAGCAATGCCGGTTTTACCCCTTCCTTTGGGCTTCAGTAGTTTTAATCCTCTTCTCTCTCATTTATACGAGCCCGTGGGTGCTGCATCATTCTTAGGTGGTGGTATCTTTATCATTGCCGATGTGCTATTCTGGATAGGCTGGATAAATTTCTACGTTGGACTGTTTAACTGCCTGCCTGCCATTCCTCTTGACGGTGGCTACGTATTCCGAGAGATGCTGAATCCGGTGTTAAGGATAGGTATAAAGGAGGAGAAGAAAAAAGAAAGATTTTCAAATACAATCGCTACCATTATCGCAATTTTTATCGCCTCTTCCATCTTTTTCATGTTAGCAGGTCCTCATCTTCTGTAAGGAACTAAGGTAGTACTTGTTTACCACTGAGCCCGCAGAGAACACAGAGAGTTAGAAAAACCATTTATCTCATCTCAGCGCTCTCCGTGATCTCGGCGGTAATAAACCATCAAAAGTTCCGTATTGAAATTTAAGATTTAGAGGTTGGGATTTATCTACATCCCGCTCCTTATGCCAATCGCCTTTCTTATCACTTGCGTTATTGGTATCGAGCATATCATATACCAGAGTATCCAGTAAGGCATTCTCAAACGGATTATAAAAAACTCCGAAAGTTCCTTCGCACCTACTAAAGGAAAAATCACCGCTCCGCCAGAGTATGTTCCCACATGTCCCCACATCCACATGAATATGGGTATAGTGATAATCATAATGTAAATCATGGGCTTCATTTGCTGCCTCATCATCTCACCGGAAAATTGTGTTTGCTTTCGCATCACTTCTGCCCTCTTTTTTTCTATTTTCTTTAGCCTATGCTTGTTGTTCTCCTTTTTCGCTTCCATGTACTCCTTTTGAAGCTCTCTTATCTGCTTTTGATACTCCTTCGACTTCGCTATTAGCTCCCAGTTCATTGTGTATTTTTGGATTACCGAAGTATAGATACCTGTAATAACAGATAGGATGAGGATGGTGAGTAAAAAATTATCAACGAAAGCAGCGAGAGGACCAAGAACGACGTCCAGAGCATTGCCCATTCCTTCTCGTTGTCCGGGGATTATCATAATTAACAAGACGAAAAAACCTAAACCCATAGCTGCTCCTTCTACGAGCCTTTTCACCTGCTCTTTCTTTCGCTGTATTACTCTCTCTTTCTTTACCATCTTCCCCTTCGGAAATAAATTTGAAGCGCATATACTTAAACTTTTACTGTAATGTGATTGCTCAATATCTTGTGGTAGAAATTAGGATTTAGGATTTTCCACCTCTTATTGAGCATGTACCTTCCTTCTCCCTTTTCTTCTTCTCCAGCGCCAATTCGTATATAGCACGTGTCAGTGCACGGCACTGAGTTGAAGGGTTCCCTCTCTTCGTGATGTATCGCTCCGCGCCCTTCTTTAAAGCTTCTTTTGCTACTTCTGCTCCACCCTTACCAGTGAAGATGATAAAGGGCACATCCGCATATTTGTCTCCTTTTCTCACCGCGTCCAAAAGTTCTATTCCATCCATCCCCGGCATCTTGTAATCAGAAACAACGACATCGAACTCCTCTGTTTCAAGTTTTTCCAGTGCTTCCTCTGCCGAAAGCACGCTGACAATATCAAAATCGCCTTTCACTACCCTTTTCACGAATACTCTCGTTATCGCCAGCTGCGCCGGCTCGTCATCCACATGCAAAACTCGTATCGGCCTCGAGTCTATATGCTTGGGCTGAAAATCATTTATCATTAGTTATTTATAATTCGTAAGATTAATATAAAAGTGTTACTTTATCATATTCGGATTTCTGATTTCTGCCCTCAAGATTTTTAGCAATTACTAAATAAGCACCGCCACCTCTTTACTACTCATCACATTTACTTCCCGCTCCAACTGATGCAACTCAACCTCACTCAATGTTAGCGCATCGAATGGAATTATCAAGCGACACTTGCTTGTCGTGACGAGGTCTGTCACCGATTCGACGAACCGAAGAACAACCTCAAATCCGTTCTGGTCAATGAGATATTCTAAACCTTCCAGCATGATTACGCTCTCAACTTCATTTTCCACAAATTCTTTTACTGCTATGCTCAACTGTGTTATATTTGTTGGAACAATGCATTTTTCTTCCTGGATATGTGTTAGCCAGATTATCGGGACATCCACATCCTTTATATTGTATTCCTCGTGAATGTGCGATGGATGAATCCTTGAAATGAGCAGCCCTTTAAACTCGTATTCAATCAGTTTGCCGAACAATTTGAAACTCGTATCAGGTTTTTCCTCAGTGATTAAATAGCATTTTCCTTGCTTGAATAATCTATGCAACGCAGGTAGCTCAAGTTTTTTTACTCTTTTTTCCGCACGTTCACGCTCGCGGATTTCTCGTTTCAGTCCTTCGTTTGCTTTTAACAGTTCGGCGGTGCGTTCCTTTACTCGAAGTTCCAGTTCGTCATGTGCTTTTCGCAGCGCCTCCTCCGCTCGCTTACGCTCAGTGATGTCGCGGGCGAAAATAGCCAGCCGTTCTACCTTTCCTTGCGCATCAAAGACCGGATAAACACAGTGATCAAGAACCATTCCTTCATGCTCGTCCTCGAAGCAAACAGACTCACCTGAACGAATGACCTCATCAACTCGTGCCTTTCTGGATTCTGCCAGAGCAGGTGAGAGAAAGTCATAAATAAACGTGCCGATAAGTTCATCTGCACTCCTGCCAAGTCTCTTTGCCGCTACTTCGTTTGTGGCAAGAATGCTCCCCTCGTCTGTTATTAGCATCGCCGATTCTGTGGGGGCGTTCAGCAGTGCCCGTGCCGTCTCCTCACTTTCCCGCAGCGACTCCTCCACCCGCTTCCGCTCCTCTTCCTGCTCTATATTGCGCATGGCGAATGCGATGTCGTCAGCTACCTCACGAAACAGCAATTGCTCATCAGCAGCAGTTGCCATCTCGACAGGGGTGGAAACGGATAGGATGCCCTGGACACGAGCACCTTGTTCCATGCGAACTGCCATGCACGCCCTGCCGATGCAAGTTTCCGCTAACGGGCAATCGGCACAGGTATCAGCGACGTCCTCGACTATCACGATGTCGGATTGCTTAAGTGCATTCTGCCCGCACCGGGTGAACTCGCCTCGCTTCATCTTCTCGACGACGGTGGAGAAACTCTTCCCATGTCCCGCCCCGGCAGCGGTTAAGAATCCATTGTTTTCGTCCACGAGGGCAATCCACGCGCTGTAGTATCCTCTGGTCTCGATGAGCGTCTCGCATACACCCTGAATCATACGGTCCCTGTCCTTCTCTATCGCCATGAGTTGGTTGACGTCTCGTATAGCGCGCAGGACGGCATTGAGATGGGTAGTCCTCGCCTCCGCCGCCGCAATCCGCTCACTTAACGCAGCAACTACAAAGGCAATAACGATAAACATAATAGCCCGGAGATAATCATTAAGATTCATCACCGCTTCTCTAATAAAAATGTGGCTGCAAATCAGCATTGCCGCTAAAAATATTGCCACCACCAAACCTTTTCTTTTCCACCAAAGACATGCTAAAATAATCGGAGTATAGAAGAAGTGTGTAAAAACCCTGCCGGTTCCAAGCACCGCATGAAAATAATACGTGAGAAGGCAAGCGACAACTAAAAGGATAGCCATTACCGCAATATTGTATTTTTCTTCTAGTCCCTCAAATTTTATTCCCTTGATGTTGCCCCCCCACATGATTTTTGGAAATCTCTAATTTTCCCAGTTGATGAAACCCATATATAAAACTTTCGGTTACTATTCATTATGCACGTTCATATAGGCTAATATCCTCTGAAATATTCTCACATATTAATATTACATATTAATTGCTTTCTCTATTGCATCCATCATCCTTGTTATGGTAAACGGCTTTTCTATGAAATCTACAACCTGTTGCGAAGCAAACAAACCTTCTTCCTCCGCCTCCGGCAGATGAACCGCCGTCATAAATATAATCTTTACCGTTGATAATTTACTGTCTTTTTCTATTGCTCTTAATATCTCCTTGGTCGTCAATCCCGGCATCATTATGTCCAGCAGTATAACATCAGGAATTATGTCCTTTAATTTGTCTAGGCACTCCTGCCCATCCTTTGCTTTTATTGTTTTAAAATCGTTCGCTTCTAAAATTTGCGCTATCTTGTTCAACACATCCGGTTCATCATCTACAATCATAACCGTTTTAGTTTCAGCCTCCCTGGTCATTGTTTCTCACTACTATAATTGGTTTGTATAGCGTGATAAAAATACCAAGCACCAAATCCCAAAATCCGACGATATCAAATATCAAAATCATAAAAGATTTTCGGTTCATTGTTTGATATAGTGAATATTTAGAATTAAGAAGAAACGGAAAAGAAAATATATGCAACAATTTTTTCAAATATTGATAATTCTTTTTTCAAAGGTTTGGAATTTTTCTTATTGAGTTAGAAAAATTTATATGTATCATTAATAAACACCTTATTCATGGTTACCATGAAGGGTTACCATGAGAGGAGACAGCAAGTGGGGAGGTAAAAATGGAAGAAAAGAAAGAGAGAACATGGACATGGCTAATGCCAAGTGGGAAAACATGTAAAGTAGTGACGAACCCAGAGAGCGGAACAGTAAAAGTCTATGACCAAAACGGAAAGTTGGTGAGGAAAGAGGAAAAACTGAGCGAAGAGGCAGTAAGCATCATTGAGAAAGACTTTCTCGAAATCACGACAGCAAAAGTGAAGGAGAAGGAGAAAGGAACGGAAACGGAAATGGGAAATGGAACCAAAAACGAGCTCCTTGAGACCGAGATGTATATCAGATAAAAAAAACCAAAAAGGAGGTGAAATGCGAAAAAATGAACTTGGGAAACATGAAACTTGGACCGAGATTGTTTGGTGCTTTTGGTGTCGTGCTGATATTGACAGCAGCGCTGGGAATGGTTGCATTTATGCAAATAAGCGCCATGCAAGAGCAAACCGATTTGATGGACAAAGCGATAGACCTGAAGGTGGAAATGAAAACGGTCAGGCAGCAGGAAAAGAATTATATAATGCGAGTGGACCAGGCGAGCATTGACAATACCAATGCCGCCGTGGCGAAAGTAAAGAGCCTGACAACTGAGCTCTCAGGAATGGTGAAAACTGTGGAAGGCAAAACGGCAATAGAGGAAGCCAAGGCAACGATTCCGAAGTATGAGAGTGCCTTCGCTGAGCTTCAGACACTTACAAACACCAAAGCTGAACAATTAGCGACCTGTGAAGCTCACGCACGGGATATAGAGAGTGTGATAAAAGGCAGTTCCGCCGACCAGGCGACCGAAGATAAACTGATGATTAATCTGCTAACTATCAGGCGAGCGGAAAAGAACTTCGTCGCAAGGGAAGACGACCAATACGTTACACAGGTGTCTGACGAGGTAAACGCGTTGAAGGCAGATGCCGATGCCGCGGCGATTACGGGTGCGGAAAAGAGCGCAATCAAAAGTGCGGCAGATACGTACCTGAAGGACTTCAATGCATACGTGAGCACGACGAAAGACTTTGCTGATATTCAGTCTACGGACGGTCCGCTGGTGCAGTCAGGACGTGGTATAGATGCTGCAGCAACCAGTCTGCTTGCGAATGCAAAGGCAGGATCGGCAAAGGCAGCTTCAACCGCCACTATGTTCGTGATAGCATTTATTGTCGCAGCGATTGCAGTCGGCGTAGGGGTTGCCATTACCATTACCCGGGCAATCGTCGGACCAGTTACTGACGTGGTAAAAGTCGTGAAGGATTTCGCAACAGGTAAACTCGGCACCAGAGCGGAAACAAAAGCACTTGGCGAGCTCCTGGAAATGCGCGACACCCTGAACCAGTTCGGAGATGAGTTGCAGGGTATTATCCAGGACGTCGGTAAAGTAACGGGAGACATGGCAGCAGGGGACTTGAGCACCGATTTCACTGCCAAGACACCCGGGGAATTCAATGCGATACGAGACAACCTCAACCAGGCTAACGAGAGTTTATCGGATTTAATCTCAGAGCTACGAAGCGCAGTGGATAACGTCGCAGGGGTAGGCAAAGAATCTGCTTCTTCTGTACAGCAGGTGAATTCCGGTATGCAGCAGATTTCTTCTGCATCGCAGCAAATAGCAAAGGGCTCTCAGGAAACTTCTAACACCGTTAACGAATCGGCAAAGGAGGTTAAGGAGACGAACGCAGTGTTACAGCAGATGCAGTCTAATGCAGAGGAATCAAATAAGTTCGCCGAGGAGAGTGCGGAAAGCGCAAAAGAGATGAATGAAGTGGCTACGAAATCGTCAGAGGGTATGAAGGAGATACAGGATGCAATCGCAGGTGCCGTGGAGGTAATAAAGAACCTGGGCGGTTCGATAGAGCAAATAGGACAGACTACAGAGATGATAGAAAGCATTGCAGACCAGACGAATCTATTGGCTTTGAACGCCGCGATAGAAGCTGCACGTGCCGGAGAACATGGACGGGGCTTTGCCGTCGTTGCCGAAGAAGTTAGAAAACTGGCAGAGAACTCGAAGAAGTCAACCGCAGAGATAGATACAATGATAAAGAGCTTGCAGGAGGAGATGGAGAAAGTGATGAATGCCACAGAAGCCATCACGCAGCGTGCCGAGGTAGGTCGTGAAGACCTCGAAAAAGTGGTAGAGAGCGTAGAAAAAACCTCTGGTATGATTGATGACATCAAGAACAGGATGGCGCAAATTACTGATGGTGCGAGAAAAGGTGCGGAGAGCATGGAAAGAGTATCGAAGGGCGTGGACGAGATTGCGAGCTCTGCGGAACAGGCGGCATCGTCGTCAGAAGAGAGCTCTTCTGCCGTAGAAGAGCAAACGGCAGCCGTAGAACAGCTCAGCGGTGGTATCCAGAAACTTTCGGAAATCTCTGAACAAGCAGCAGAGATGATTGCGAAATTTAAACTGAAGGCGGGCATGGGTAAGAGACAGGAAATCGAAAGCGCTGCTGAAAAACAGGAAGTTGCAAGCGCTGAAGAAGAGTAAAGAGGCGTCATACCTCTTTTCTCTTCTTTTTTTTATTTGCTATACTGAATTGATACTGCACGTGAAACGGAAGTTGTCAGAAGGGAGCGTAAAATTGACCCATTAAGGGGTAAGGGTATTTAAATAAGTTTGCTGTATAATTATAATATTATCATAGTATTATCATAAAAGATAACCGAACGAAAAGGAAGAGGTAATGGTTGAATCAAATGAAAAATATAAAATTCTGGTAATGGCTATCTTTTTAGCTGGCGCTTGCTATCTCACTTATTATTTTCACGTGGTAGTTGAAACCGACACTGTTTTTACTCACTTCTTTTATATTCCTATTATCTTAGCATCAATGTGGTGGAGAAGAAAAGGTTTAGCGGTGGCAATATTTTTAGCGGTATTCCTGATTTTCAGCCACTTTTTTATCAGACCGAATGTGGAGACTATTAATGATTTGATTCGCGCTCCCATGTTTATAGCTGTTGCCCTGGTGACTGCTATTTTGAGTGAGAGGATTGCGAAGGTGGAGGAACTAAAAGCAAAAGAGACGCAGCTTATTCATGCCGGGAGACTCTCTTCTCTTGGAGAGATGGCTACTGCAATAGCTCATGAGATAAACCAGCCTTTGTCCGTAATCTCCATGGCTGCGGAAAGCACGTTACGGGATGTAGAGAAAAAACGAGTTGATGTGAGTGCGCTTCCAAAAGACTTAGAAGATATAATGAGGAACGTAAAGCGAATTGACCGGATTATCACACACATGCGAACTTTTGCGAGGAAAACAGAGGAAAAGCGAGTAGTAAAGCCTGAAGAAGTGCTGAATAATGCTTTTAGCTTACTTGATGAGCAGTTCCGAGTGCACGGCATTTCGGTTTCTCGTAAAATAGAGGAAAATTTGCCTCTCATCGAGGTAGACCCAAATCAACTGGAGCAGGTATTTATAAACATCCTGACGAATGCGAGGCAGGTATTGGATGAGCGAGGCGAAGAAGCAAAAAGAGAAGGCAAGAGTTTTCAAAAACAATTAGGATGCAATATCTCAAGACAGAACAATAAGATAGTATTTGAATTTGCAGACAATGCTTATGGCGTGCCGGATGAGCTAAAAACAAGAGTATTCGAGCCTTTCTTCACTACAAAAGAATCAAGTGAAGGCACTGGTTTAGGCCTTTCTATTGCATACGGCATTGTAACTCGTTCGCTGGGTGGGAAGATATGGATAGAAGATAATGCAGCAGGAGGAGCGAGTTTTATGGTGGCGCTGACGATAGGGAATAGAAAATAGGGAATAGAGAATAGAAAACAGAGAATAGAGGTGGAGGGGAGAGAGAGATGGGGAGAATAAAGTCTTGCAAGGACCTTAAAGTTTATAACAAGGCTTTTGAGCTGGCTATGCAAATTTTCGAAATGACATTATGAAGCTAAAAGAAGCTTTAAAGGAGGTATTAGCTGAAAACGAGCTAACTAAGCTGATAAAATCTTACGACATCATCGGTGATATAATCATCATAAAGCTTCATCCGGAATTGGAATCGAAGAGTGAGATTATTGCAGAAGCACTCCGCATGATTTATCCACGAGTGAGAACCATCGCCGCTGTTCCTCTTTACGCTCATACAGAGGTGCTATACAGAACAAGGGACTTAGAAGTGATTTGGGGAGATGAGAACACGGAAACTACGCATAAAGAGTGCGGATGCATATTCAAAGTAAACCTCAAACACGTTTTCTTCTCTCCACGGCTCTCTTACGAGAGGATACGAGTTGCCAAAAAAGTTTTACCGTGCGAAACGATAATAAACATGTTTTCAGGTGCAGGCTGCTTCTCTATTCTCATAGCGAAGATGCAACCGCAAACGAAGATTTATTCCATTGATGTGAATCCTTATGCGGTTGAATACATGAAGGAGAACGTGGCGTTGAACAGGGTGGAAGGAAGGGTGATACCTATTCTCGGAGATGCGAGAGAAGAACTGGAGAAGTTAGAAGGCGTTGCAGACCGTGTGCTCATGCCGTTGCCCGAAGAAGCGCATTCTTTTCTGCCTTTAGCAGTAAGGGCATTGAATTTGGATAAAGAAGTGGCAAGAGGCGTGATACATTATTATGACGTTGCTACGGGAAGAAAAGATGATGATTTATTTAATGCGCCCTTAGAGAGGGCAAGAGATATTATCTCTTCTGCTTTCGGTGACTCATTAAGAATAGAAGTGGAAGAGAAGAGGATTGTGCGTTCTGTTGCACCACGGAAATATCATGTGGTTCTGGATTTGCGTGTCGTTGCGTTGAAATGAAGAACATCGAAATGTTTTTTATTTGTTCACCGCCGAGATCGAGGAGAGCGCTGAGATGACGAAAAAAGAGGGACTCAACAGGATAATTGATTTTTCTGACTCTCTGTGTTCTCTGGGTGCTCAGCGGTAAACAAGTATGCTTTTTTATATTGTTTCGTCACTTTTAATAAATGTGTTATCTATTTGAAGGAGATGGTATAGATGGAAGAATATATAAAGAACGTTAAAAATATTGTGGATGCATTAAGTATAGAAAAAGAGCCAGTCGGGGTAAAGTACACGGATGAAGACCCAAAGGTTGAGCTTGAAATAGGGAGCTATACCGTGTGTGGAGCGATACTGGAAGCTTCTGAAGGGAAAGTCATATTGCTATCAGAAGATAAATGTGCCTGTTTCGGAGGAAAGAGCCATCTTGGTCTTACACCGAGGAGAGAAATACCATGGAAGATGCTTGTTGAGGGCGAGAAGCTCTGGTTTGACGTTAAAACAGCAGTAAGGTCGAGCGTAGCGGTTGAAAGGATTGCAAAGCCACCCGTTGGTCTTTCAAAGAAGATATTTCTTTATCCTGTAAGAACAGGTCTTTTTCAGCCGGACCTCATCCTCATGCTTGTAAACGCGGAGCAGGCATCAAGGCTCATCACCTTAAATCAGTTCTGGGATGGAAAAACGCCATCTATCGAGATGAGAGAACCTCTCTGTTGGAGCATGATAACCTACCCACTTGTATCAGGGAACTTCAACCTCTCGGTTGGCGACATAACTGCAAGGAGGATGGAGAGGTGGGACCCGGGGCTTATGGTCGCATCAATTCCGTGGGAGAGGCTAAGAGGTATTGCAAAAGCGGTTGATTTCAGCACCGCGGGACGGGCAGAGCGGTCTGAGGAGTTTGAAAGGATGACCGAGAAGATGAGGTCACGAAGATAGATAATACTATTTATGAAAAAGAACGGACTATCAAAAAAGCATCTTCTCATTTTATTGTATTTTTCAGTACTTCTTGGACCTTTTGGAGGAAGTACTGTGTTTGCGTTGATTAAATCACTTAAAGGATTCTTCATTGACGAGCCCTGGTTTATACCAGTATCTATTACGATTTACATGATTCCGTTTGCATTCGTTCAGCTCTTTTCCGGTGCGCTTTCAGATATTTATGGAAGAAAGAGAACCATTCTTTTTGGATTATTTACGTTCTCATTTGCATCGCTATTATGCGCATCATCGAATAATACCGGGTTATTCCTCGGTGCAAGGGCATTACAAGGGCTTGGAAGTGCATTTATAGCCCCTATCATCATGGCGACCATCGGCGATGTCTTTTCATACAAGGAGCGTGGTAGGGTAATGGGTGGATATGGAGCAGCAACACAAGCAGGAATCGCATTTGGTCCGTTAGTTGCTGGATTTCTTGCATTGATTGATTGGAGGCTTGTATTCTTGACGTTGTTCCTCTTCTCCGGACTGCTCGGCTCTATTTACCTCGTTTATTTCGATGCATCAAAGGGTGAAGGAGAATTAAAGGATGTATTGAGGCGGATGAGCGGTGTATTCAAGAATAAAGATGCTTTACGGCTTTGTATGGTTGGACTACTCGTATTCTTTGGAAATATCGCAGCGATGACGTTCTTAGCAGATACACTGACGACATCCGTGAGCGAGGATAAGATAGGTATTTTGATTTCCACAGTTGGATTCATAGGGATTGCGACAGCGCCGATTGCCGGCTATCTTACGGATTTTATCGGTAGAAAGAATACATTGCTTATCGGGTTGGTTATCATGCTCGGTGCGTTTTTGATATTTATGCAGGTGAATACATATATGGCATTTTTCATTCCGATTTTGATCATGGGTATTGGAGGCGCAACGGTATTTACCTCGCTTAACACGATGGTCGTGGAGTGCGTGCCCGAATCAAGAGGAGCGGCATCGTCCATATATAATAGTTTCCGTTTTTTAGGCTACGGCTTATCGCCTGTGGTGACCTTACCTGTTTATTTAGTGTATGGTCTAAAAGGAATCATCTTTGTATGTATATGTCTCGTGTTGACGAATATTTTAATTTCAACGTTTTTGAGATACAAGGTGGAAGACGTGACAAAGGAATGACCATTGAGAAATGGAAGAAGAAGAGAAAGAGAAGATAATAGAAACAGCGGTATGTCCCTTCTGCGCCTGTCTATGCGATGATGTGGTTATTTCCGTAGATGTAGAGGGAAACAAAATAAAAGAGGTAAGAAACGCATGCAAGTTCGGTGTGAAAAAGTTCCTTTCGCCACAAAATGCGGGGAGGTTAAGAAAGCCGAGAGTAAATGGAGAAGCGACGGATTACGAACATGCATTAGGAAAGGCGGTGGAGATACTAAGAAAAGCGAATAAGCCGCTTGTCTATGGGCTGAGCAATAGCGGATACAACGCTCAGCATGTCGCGCTGGAAATAGCAAAGCACAAGAAGGGCGTATATGACGTCACGGAATCTATTTGCCATAATCTTCTGTATCCAGAGTTGCGAAAAGGTAAAAACCCGTTTTACTATGCTCTGCTGGATGAGATAAGGGACAACGCCAACACCATCATTTACTGGGGCTCTAATCCCGTTGAATCGCATCCAAGACATCTTTCCAGGTTCGCGGTATATCCGGTTGGAAGATATGCAATGAGAGGAGTGCTGGATAGGGAAATGATTACTATTGACGTGGTTGATAGCGAATTGAAGAAACTATCGAGGTGGTTCTTGCGGGTGAACGCCGGCACGGGAGGAGGAGATGTTAAAATAGCAGAGATTATGACGCGGTTGGTAAAAGGAGAGACGAACGGGTTAGGAGAACTTGTAGAGGACTCAGTAGACTTTGATGCCGTAAGAAAAATAGCAGACAGGTTGAAGAAAGCGTTTTACGGTGTTATTTTCGTTGGTCTTGGTGTTTTTTCAAGCGAAAACGCATCGAAAAAAGTAGAAGCTATTTTGGCTCTCGTTGATGCGCTCAACAAAGAGGGTGTGAAATTCGTGCTGTTTCCTATGAAGGGGCATTTCAATGTGGTCGGTGCGGTGCAGCTTTTGTTACGAGAGACCGGGTATCCTTATGGCGTGGATTTTTCTCGTGACAAAATCTTCATGCCGGGTAAGACAACGGTTCTGGACGTGATAGAGCAAGGAGAGGTGGATGCGGCGTTAATCGTAGGTGCAGACCCTTTTTCGTCGTTTCCTCGCGATAAAGCGAGAAAATTGTGCAATATGCCTGTAATCTTAATAGACCCATTTGAGAGTCCAACTACGCAGTTCGCCTCTGTTGCGATTCCTACTGCGATTACGGGTGTCGAAACGGACGCGATAGCATACCGGATGGATGGTCTTCCTTTGAAGCTTGATAAAATTGTGGATTGCGGGTATCCTTCGGATATGGAGATTTTGGAGAGGATTTATGAGGGGTTGGTTTTTTCGAATATGCTCAATAAAGAGTGAAAAATCCTAAATACTAATTTCTAAACTCTAAACAATTTCAAAATTCGAAATCCAAATACCAAAACAAACTTTTTTGCTTCGCAAAAACCTTTACTAAAAATAATAGTTTCTTTGGTAAAGCTTTCTTTTCTAAAGAAAGGTTTGTTTTGAATTTGTAATTTTTGTCATTGGGATTTGTTTAGGATTTCGGATTTCGTATTTAGGATTTCGTCCACAAGATATTGAGCAATTACGTTTTTTCGTAGCTCTTAGAAATCAGAAAACAGTACAGTCTGGTTATGGCTTACTAAGTGTGTAAAGCTCTTTCCAATCCACGGGATATGTCAGCATCAATTTCCCTGCTTTTGTCCTGACCAAATCAGCGGCTTCCAATCTTTCAATTGCTTTCTGAATATTTTCATAGTTCCATCCAGTCAATTTCTCGTAATCCTGGATACTTAGCCCCGGGTTTTCACATATCACTTCGTATAGTTCAAGGTCCTTTTCTTCATATTCGACAGATAGTTCATGGAAAGATTCTCTCACACCCTTAATATTTTTTGCAGAAACCATTTTTCTCTTTTTTAATATTGCTATTCTGTATTTATAAAAAGCAAGTTCAGGTCAGATCAAAGAGGATATGTCACAGCAACGCTTAAAAAGTTACGCAGGAAAGGTATGATACGAGAACACCCGACAAGAGGCGGGCTAACCTACGAATTGACTGTTGAAGGTCGTGATATTGCGAAACGATTGCAAGAAGAGAAGGGGGGATAATTTTTTAATGCAGATGGGTTCAAGAGGAGATGTAATAAAAGGAATGGTCTTCCTTTGAAGCTTGATAAAATTGTGGATTGCGAGTATCCTTCGGATAAGGAAATTTTGGAGAGGATTTATGAGGGGTTAGCTCTTTAAAAATCCCAATACTAACAATAAACTTTTCCTCAGTAGGACTAAAAAGTATAAGTCGGTATAAGATTAGGGAAAATGTTAAATATACCTAAAATAAATTATGTAACATATGCCCTGTATGTTGAGAATACGTGGTATGCAACTTTAAAACGCATAGAAAGGTAAATCGTCAGGGAGAGGACCAATGGGGATTGAGGATATACTTGAAATTCCAAAAAGGATACTCGGAGCTGTAGTTGCAATAATTACACTCATATTTACAATTATTTTGATGCAAATTAAAGGAGAGATACAAAATACCCTCTTACAAGCGTTTGGTGTTGGAACGCCGATAATAATTATCCTTACCATTCTCGGTTTTATAGCGGTTTTTTATGTTATAAAAGAGACTGTAAAAAAATTATGAAAATAACACCTTAGTTAGGGTGGTACACTTCTCCACCTATTCCAACACTCTACACGGATAATTTTATTACAATTAGTCACCATTAATCGTATTATGTTAGGTAGAGATCACGTACTCATAGCTTTTCTTATTGGTGTTGTTATTTCTGCTTGTTTTTACATGGTTACTGAAATTGATTTGGCGTTTCTGTTGATCTTCATGTTTGGAATAGTTTCTGGTTCTCTGATTCCAGACATAGATTCTCCAGATTCAGCCATGAACTATCAAAGAATAAGAGGCAAATATATGGACCTATTGGCATTCTTTACTCAAATAAACCCTTTGATTGCAAAAATTACCAGAATAATGGTTGTTCCGTTCATCTATCTGTTAAAGACGAAGTATCCGGATGTAGATGAAACCCATAGAGGAATCTTTCACTCTGTGACTGGGGTTTTCATCATAACGCTGGTTTGGTTAATAATAATGGGTCTTTTAACTCTTGTTACAATGAATAACGGTAGTTTTACGTTACTATTCATGGCTTTTCCCGTAGGGCTATTCGTTGGCGGAATAATCCACCTGATTGAAGATAGCTTTACCGTTTCTGGAATATATTGGTTACAGCCCTTTAATCAAATACATACGAAAGGAAAAATCAAGACGATGCCAGAATATATAGCGAAGAAGAGAGAAATAGAATTAAGAGAGCGAGAATACATTCTTACATGGTACTTCATAGGATTGACTATAATAGTGATTGCAACGCTTTATTTTCTGAAAATAATCTTATTAACAATCTTATTAATGTTTTTGGGGTTAATAGTAGCAGGAAAGATATGGGGCGTAAAAATATCAAGATAAAGTATCCACGGCTCGTGGATAGGGGTTCTAATTTTTCCGCATCTTCAATCATTGCAGAGAATTGATTCGGCTTTACTCAATGATAATTCGGTTGCAAACCAATCGGTAGGATTGGAACATGCTGAAGCCAAGTTCGAGAAAAGAACCAAGCTAAGAATTAACCTTAACACAAACTATATATCAAAGTCTTTTCAACTCTTGTTGGATGTGTGGTATGCAAATGAACGAACAAACGCTTTCAGGGACGATTGTATATGGCGATGAATTCGAGGAGAAGGAAGGGTATGTAGTAGTAGAGCAAGGTAAGATAAAGGAAATTGGTGCGGAAAAGATAGAAACAGCGGTAAGCGGCATCATAATTCCCTCGTTCGTCAATGCACATACGCACGTCGGCGATTCAGTGGCAAAAGAGCCTGATTTTATGCCCGTGGAGAAGTTAGTGGGTCCGGGTGGATTCAAGCATAATTTATTGGCTGAAACTTCTTACGAAGTGCTTGTTTCCTCGATGAAGGATACTATTGAGGACATTTTTGCCACAGGGACACAAATATTTGCAGATTTCCGCGAAGGTGGTGTTTTTGGTGTGAGAGCGTTGAAAGAAGCTTTGAGTTTGACGGAAGCGAAGGTGCGAGAAAAGTTAAGCGTGAGAATATTTGGCAGACCTGCTGAGGGAAGTGGAAGTGGAACTGAAGATATTGACGGGCTTTTTGAATCGGTAGATGGAATAGGCATGAGCAGTGTCGCAGACCATCCGCGGGAAGACCTGGAATTTTTAGCTGCGGAGGCGAAGAGAAGGAAGAAAATGTTCGCACTTCACGCTGGTGAAAGAAACGCGGAGGACATAAAAGGTGCGATAGAGCTTGAGCCGGATTTCATCGTGCACCTTACAAAAGCAATGCCGCAGGACTTCAAGAAAATGCATGATAAGAACATAGCGGCTGTCGTTTGCATTCGCTCTAACCTGATGACAGGATTGGGATTGCCTCCTTTACATCAGATGCTCGAATCAGGATTAACCGTGGGTGCCGGCACAGATAACGTAATGCTCAACTCGCCTGACGTATTTTCTGAAATGGAATTCATCTCGAAGATTTTTCACATTGAGGAAGGAGAAGTGCTGAAGATGTGCACGCTTAATTCCGCAAAGGTGCTGAATGCGGAAAAATTCGCTGGCTCAATAGAGGAAGGTAAAAATGCGAATTTAGTGGTGATTAGAAACGACACACCAAATATGAGAAACGTAAGGAATCCGATAAAAGGAGTAGTGAGAAGAGCGACACGTAATGACATCGCAGCAATAATATATGAAGGGGAAGTTGTGAAGTTTTGATTTTTGATTTTTTATGTTGATGAGAAGCCAGCAAGTTGGAATATGACAGGAGATGTTTTAAATAACAAAAACCAAATTATATATATTAAGGTGAGAAGAAAAGATGGAAGAGAAAGTTAAAGTAAGGATAGTTATTGATGATAGAATAAGACATGGAAAACCGATTGTTAAGGGAACAAGAATAACGGTAGATGAAGTTTTGGGGGCTCTAATAGGTGGTATGAGTTACGAGGAAATTGAGAGAGAATATGGAATAGAAAGGGAAGATATACTTGCTGTAATAGAGTATACAGCTTCTTTTGTTAGAGGAGAGGAAATTAGACCTTTGGGTATAAAAGCATGAGATTCCTTCTTGATGCAAATATGCCTTACTCTTCTAAGGAAGTATTCAAAAAATTTGGTCAGGTAAACCATGCAAGAGATGTTGGTCTGGCAAGAGCGACAGATAGAGAGATTATTGAACATGCATCAGAGCACAAAGCGATTCTTGTTACCAAAGATTTGGAGTTTGCCAATGTTCTTTTATATCCACTGAATTCACATTCTGGAGTAATAGTTCTGAGATTGCCATTTTACTTCACTGCAAAACAAATAAATAATGTTTTGAGAGAATTCCTATCTTCCCTTGATGTAAAAGAGTTAGAGAATGCAGTAACCATTCTTGAATTAGGAAGGTATAGGATGAGAAGATAAAATAGAAATGAACTTAAGTAAGAAATAATTAGACATCGTTTATAATATCTTTAGAGGTGATGACAATGGGGGGAGGACTCCAAGAAGAAGGGAAAATATGGTATAACGGTGAGTTTGTGGATTGGAAGGAAGCGAAAGTGCACGTTCTCTCGCACGGTCTGCATTACGGGTCTGGCGTTTTCGAGGGGATAAGGTGCTATGCAACGGAAAAAGGCTCGTTTATCTTCAGGTTGAAGGAACACATGGATAGGTTGTATCGGTCTGCGGATTTGTATAAGATGGAAATACCTTACTCGAAGGAAGAAGTGAAAGAAGCAGCAAAAGAAACGATTCGTATAAACGGACTTGATGCGTGCTACATAAGACCAATCGCTTTCTATGGGTTCCATCACTTAGGTGTGAACCCGGCAGACTGTCCTGTGGATTGTGCAATTGCAGTATGGCGGTGGGGCGCTTATCTTGGCGAGGAAGCGTTAGAGAGCGGTATAAGGTGCACTTTATCCCCCTGGCGAAGGATAGACCCAAACACATTGCCTGTTACGGCAAAAGCTACGGGGCATTATTTGAATTCGATGTTAGCAGTGCAGGACGCAAAGGAAAGAGGATTTGACGAGGCGATAATGCTCGACAACAGTGGATACGTAGCAGAAGGTCCGGGCGAGAATATATTCGCAGTAAAAAACGCAATTTTATACACACCAGGAGCAGAATCTTCTATTTTACCCGGCATCACCAGAAGTTCAGTAATCGAGCTTGCACAGGATATTGGTTACGAGGTGGTAGAGAAGCCCATAACGAAGGAAGAACTATTGAGTGCCGATGAACTCTTTTTCACGGGGACAGCCGCAGAGGTGTCGCCGATAAGGGAGATAGATAACGTAACGATAGGAGAAGGTAAGAGAGGTGAAGTAACAGGCGATATACAAAGGAAGTTCTTTGACGTGGTGAATGCGAAAGAGGAGAAATATATGAGGTGGCTGGAGCCGGTGTACGAATAGATTATTTGAAAGTGCTCAAGAGTTGTTTTCAATATCTGTTTTTTTATATATTCCTTTAACATGCGTTCTTTCTACTTGAAGTCTTTTATAGTGAGTTGAAATAGAATTTAACGGTGCTGATAAGAGAGCACGATAAAGAATAAAAAGATTAGGAGGTGATAAAAAATGAAATCGGAAATTTTAGCTGGTGTAGTTGCTGTCGGGCTACTAATCTTAGCAGCGGTGTTAAGTCTGGCTGGTATTGAAACGATAGCGGGATTCCCGCTCGCCGACTCTGGACAATTCGCAGGTGGGTATCTTGCCGCAGGGGACTTTGCCATTGGAGTATTTTCAGCTGGTATCTTTGCATTCGGAGTTTTCGCTGCGGGCATCTTCTCAATCGGTATATTCTCAATCGGTATTTTTTCCATTGGCTTATTCTCTTTTGGAATATACGCAGCAGGGATATACGCAGCTCAAAGATACATCAGAGCTTCAAAAACGAGCGAAAACGAATAAGAATAAGACTGCAATGAAGTAAGGATGTGAAAGAGCCAACAATACTGTATGAGTATTTGTTTTTTTCTTTATAATACAGGACAAATATTATTTCCATAGCATATATATTCGACTATGGATAGAATCTATATACTGTATCACGGGTCGTTTGGGGAACTGGTAATGGAGCATCTGGCTATGAGCGGACTTGCAGACAGGATTGTGAGCCTCTACGACCTTAAAATCACGTCCGTGTCGCTTGACGAGCCGGAGAATGACATGCCGGAAGACATACCACTACCCAAATGCGAGCTTCTATTAGTGCTTGGAATACTCCCAAAGGCAGGCGACCTCGTACCCATCATAGCCGAGAGAACAGGAGCAAAGGCGGTCCTCTGGCCTATTGATGACCCGAACTTGATACCAGAGGGTAAATATTCCATTGAAGAGGAACTCAAAAAGAAGGGGATACACGTGGAATTTCCGGAACCTCTTTGCTCGCTGGACAGGAGCGATAATGAAGTGGTCAATTCTTTTGCCGAATTCTTCGGTAAGCCTGAGTTTGAACTGAGAGTGAATGCGAAGAACAAAGTTATCGAAGCCGTGAAGGTTATCCGAGATACACCCTGCGGCTCCGCTTCAAAAGTAGCGCCGAAGCTTGTGGGGAAGTCATACAACGATATGAAATCGTTTGAGGAACAGGTCGGGCAGATGCACGATAACGAGTGCGTGGCTTACATGGGGCCGGAGAGACCAGTAATGCAGCAGGCAGGTAGATTGCTCATAGACGCAATAAAGGAGGCGTTGTTGAATGGAAAATCAAAATTTTCATAACCATATCACAACCTTTATATAAGCACAGACCTTGTATGTTAATGTAAACTAGGGAGACAGGGGGTTGGTGGTAAAATGAGCGAAAAAGAAAGCGAATTTGACGCTCTTGTAAAATTGCATACTAAGATGAACGAAAGCAATTTTGTGTTTGGTGGGCATGATTCTCTTGTCAGAATGCTATGAAAAAAGAAGTTAAGAATTGGTTGGAACAAGCCGAACACGACATAGAAGTTGCGGAATACAATCTTAAAGGAAATATGCTGGACGCGGCTGCTTTTTATTCACAGCAAGCGGCGGAAAAGGCATTGAAATCTTTATACATCTCAAAGTTTAACGAACTGTGGAAGGTGCACGATTTAGTTAGAATTGCAAAGAGGATTCAAGCGCCGACTAAAATTGTCGAATTATGTGCGAAGATTACTCCCGCATATTCCACCACTCGTTATCCAGATGTAGGTAAAGAGTATGCTCGTGGAGATGTGGAAGAGATTTTAACGAGTGCAAAGGAGGTATTGGAATGGGTGAAGAAGAATCTAAACTTATAAAAGCATTAAAAGGGTTTAAAGAGAAGATGTGTCAAAAATACGACATAAAAGAGATGATATTGTTTGGTTCTCAGGTGAGAGGAGTGGCTGATGAGAATAGCGATGTTGATTTAATCGTAGTTGGTGATGAGTTTAAGGATAAAAGTCCTCTCAAAAGACCTTTTGAACTCTATTTGGAATGGACGATGGATTATCCGGTAGATTTTTTATGCTATACGCCAGAGGAATTTGAAGAGAAGCGAAGGGAGATAAGTATTGTTCGTCATGCGATAAAAGAAGGGGTTGTAATTTGAGGGGTTGTTTCCCTTCTTGAGATTTGCCTTTTTATTTAAAGATACTTCGGAAAATAGAGCTCGCCGACGAACTTTTCCATAAAGTTATCTTCTTCTTCAAGCTTAACGTGCTCTATTCGCTTTGCAACATCTTCTGCATCTTCTCTTTTTGTCTTTGATATTAACGCCTGCCTTGCACCTTCTATCGCCGCATTTCCCACTTTTTTCACTTTTCCACGCTCAATTGAGGGAAGAAGTCCTATGCGTATCGCATTCTCCGTGTTTATAAAGTTTCCGAAAGCCCCAGCCAGAAAGAGGCGGTCTATCGCTTCAAGCACAATCCCGTATCTTTCCAGCAGGACATTTATGCCGACTGATACGGCGGACTTCGCAAGATTTAGCTGGTCAATATCCTTCTCTGATATGCTAATTCCTTCGGCTATTCTAAATTCTTTTTCAGCGCCATAGAACTTGCCTCTACCGTTGATTATTTTGTTGTCCAGAAGCTCTGCAAGAACGTCTATCAAACCGGAACCACAAACTCCAACCGGGCGGCGGTCGGCATCGTCAATCGTTTTATACATGACTGCTCCGTTCTCTATTCTCACTTCTTTTATCGCACCACTTACGCCACCGATTCCGCACGTTATGCTGGCGCCCTCAAACGCGGGACCCGCTGCACATGACGTTGCAATCAACCTCTCTTTGTTTCCCAGTATGAGTTCCGTGTTGGTCCCGATGTCTATCGCCATGCATATTTTCTCGTTTTTGTATATTTCCGTAGCCAGCACGACAGCCAGAGCGTCAGCACCGACAAAACTACCTATCAGGGGAAGCCCGTAAACACGTGCTTCTGGATTCGCATTAATCCCGAGTTCTTTTGACTTTTTACTTACCGCCGTTTCACTCAGCGGTTCGTAAGGGCTTTTGCCAAGCGATTCGACGGAATAACCAAAGAACAAGTCTCTCATTACCGGATTGCCGACGACTACTACCTCATAGACTTTGCCCGGGTCTGCCCGTGCCGTAATCATCTCCTTCGCAGCGTTTCTGATTTCTCTTTCGAGTATATCCCGCCCTCTTCTCGCATATTCTATCCGAGAAATTACGTTATTCCCATATTTAGTCTGCGGATTTTCTCTTGAAATGACAGAAAGCACTTCGCCGGTCTCAAGGTCAATTAAATATATAACAAGCGTTGTTGTGCCTATGTCAAGAGCGATGCCGTATAAACCGCCTGTATATTCGCCCATATCTATTGACTCGCAAAAGACTCTTTCACCCTCGCGGTGCACGAAAGGTTCAATGGGAATTTCTTTATATTCGCCGGATTCTAAAATGTAATAGCCTCTTTTTGGCACTCGGACGTAAATGTGTTCGTCGGTTTTTAAAATTATCGCCTGGCAGGCAAGTCTATGCGTGTCATCCTGAACAAAATTTTTTTCCGCTTCTGTTTTCTCTAAAAGGGCTCCGGGTGCGCACTCAACCTCGACCAGACACTGTCCGCACTTTCCCTCGCCGCCGCACGATGCGTTTATCTCTATTTCCAACTCTTGCAGATATGAAAGTATGTTCCTTCCCTTAACGAGTTCGGCTTCTTTTCCGTAATCATTGAATATGATGTTCATGGTTTCTTTTTACTTTAAAAAACAATCCTTTTAAGAAAACTGTTTACAAACTTTTCTTTCAAAAAAGAAAAAGTTTATGCGCATAAATTTCAAATAAAGATACAAATTTATATAATGGCGCATATAAAAATAATAATCTTGGTAACAATCGTAGCGGTGGCTCTATTTACGGGATGCCTTGAAGAGGGAGTCCCAACATCTACAAAGCTGCCTAAAATACCAGAACTAACTGAGTTTTTCAATCCTAACATTACTGAACAAACGCTGCCTTACTCTAAAGCTTCAGGGTCGCAAGTGTGTCTCGTTAACTACAAGAACGCCACTGACCCCACATGGAATGAATTAATGTCTTTCTTAGAAAAGGATGACACGGATGAGCAACCTTATATTGAAGGTTCGTTTGTTTGTGCGGACTTTGCCGAGATGCTGCATAACAATGCCGAAGCGTCAGGTATCAAAGCCGCGTTTGTCGGTGTGGATTTTGTCGTGGGTGAGGGACATGCACTTAATGCTTTCAACACCACGGATAGAGGGCAGGTCTATGTAGATTGCACTGGTGAAGGTTTTCATCCCCCTGTGTCTCCGTCACGCATATCCCAGGAGACCGATTCTTACCGCGAATATCATCATTTTGACTATTCGTCGGATAAGATTGCTTATGTAGTTGACGGTAAAGAGTATGGCTCGATAAGTATAGACAAGGCAACGTCTCCTGAGTACTGGTTTTATGAGGACTATAATCAGAAGTGGGATGCGTATGACAGGGAGTTAGAAGCATACAATAGCGATATCGAGGAATATAACAAAGCTGTTGAAGCATACGAGCGAGATGTTGATGCGTATGAAAGGGCTGTGGGTGGTAGGACGCATATAAGCGACCCTGAGGAATATGAACGACTGAACAAACTGTATAATGACCTGAAAGCGAGAGAGAATAAATTGGACATTCGGGTGAACGAATTGGATGCAAGGCGTGAGAGGTTGGATGAATGGCAAGAGGAATTGGGATACTACTGCTGGGAGCCGTTAGGCGTTGTTACGAATGTTGATATTTATTGGTGATAAATGCGGAGCATCAATTTGCAGATTGGTTTAGCTGAAATTAAAGCATGGTAAAAAATGAAGAGCCAAAAAGCAATAAATCGAGAAATCGAAATAGAAATTTTTAGGCTTGTAGTGCAGGTCACAGAAAGAAGATTTTAAATCCCGCTTTTACAAAAATTGGGATCGGAGTTGCCTGTAAGGAAAAACATGGGCATAGAGAGTATTATGCGACTCAAGACTTTCAAGGTTAAATAAAAATAAATATGAGGCGAAGAAGTTCTTTTTGGCTGGCAACTATTTATATTATAACGTTTGATGTAATAAAATTAGGACGATAAATATGATGGATGAGGAAAAGAAAGAATTGAAGGAGGGAAAAGAGTCCATGGAAAAGGATTTGGAAAAAAGCATTAATGAGCAGAAAGAAATCCTAAAAGTCCCTCAAAGTGATATAAGAGACATAAAAGAAAGTTTGCAAGAAATTAGAGGTATACTGGAGGAGACATCAAAAGTTAGTTTGTTGTATGTACTCGGTGGCGTGTATATTGCAATAGGTCTTGCAATGATGGGATTTAGTGTTTCTTCATCGTCATTAAAAATTTTGGGAGTTCTTGTTGGTCTTTTCATATTTTTAGCAGGCGTGTTCATAATCATTGGCACATACTATGCTAGGACAAACGTTAACAAATATCCTGATCTATGTATAAATGCATTAAAAGAACTTAAGCACACGAATAAATGGTTATTTTGTAGTTTTTTGTGTATAGTCTGTGCCATTTTAACCTTTATCGTGCTTTTCTGTTTTTCGTTTGGGTTATGAAACTTTCAGAGCTCACAAAGTATAGTGAATGCTTCAAAAAATAGGACACCATATATGCTCGCTGATCCGTGTGAGGTTTTATTTCTCTTTAATTGTCTATAATAGCTCCGTTCATTTCCTCCACAGAAGAAAAAGGTCTGTCGCAATATTTTATGAGGTTCCTATAGTCCAAATGCAAATCGCTTATGAGGAATATCATCACGACCACCAGAATATCTTTTTAACCTTAGCTAATGCTTTCCTAAAGAATATTTTCATCTTAAATCTTAAAATAGTTTTCTTCCATATTCGTTTGCTCAATGCCGCTCTTCGATTCAATAACCTTTTGAGCATGAGGTCATGCTCATACAGTATTTTACCATTTCTCAGAATTGTTATTCGCAAGAGATATTGGTTAATGTTGGGTTTTTCTTTGCTTTTCAGGTATCTCCAAACGTCAGAAAATTTCCTATCAATGTCCTTAAAAGCGATTGTGGCGTGAAATGAGAATTTCATATTCTTATCTCCTCCTTTGAGTTCAACATACTTCATTAATCTCTTTGCTAATTTCCACCGTAATTCTTCGAGTTCTTTTGAAGGTTCAATATCAACATAAATGACTTTACCTTCTGGGTTATTAAAATAGCCAAACCCTTTGAGTTTAAAATTCACAAGATTATAATTTTTGCCAACACTTTCCACATCCCTAATTACTCTTTCTATCTCTCTCGTTTCAAAGGGACCTGCCAATGTGATATGAGGAAGAGGTCTTTTTCTTGTTACACCTCTAACATGAAATCTTCTTGCAACTTCAAAAATTAACCTTTTAAGATACCTCCTGGCGTATCCATGGAATCTGAATTCTATAAGGTAATGTGTCATTTATCTGTTGTAGGTTTATTTCAAGTGTTGGAATATAGATAGTATAATTGTAGTATAAAAGTATAACCCTGCTCTGTAAATCAAATAAAAAACGCGCAGGAGTGAAATAAATGGCACATAAGAGAAAAAGAGGGACAGCAATAGTAGAGACAAGTAAGGGTATTTTAGTAACTTCTGGTCATAAGAATATCCCTTACCACAAAATCAATTATTGACAGATATTACAAATGGAAAAAGCGAAGTATCTTTTATAGGCTTTTCAATATTTTTAGATAACCCGGATAACCGTTAAAATAATTTGTTTCCGTGATTTCCTTGACCTATCCAACCAATTTGTTTTAGACTCAAGCTTATTTTTATTTCCCTCTAAACCTTTCTTTATCGCCTTTAGCTTGAACCCAAGATTGTCTCTTTCCACAAATCATACAATATCTCTTCCAATTTTTTACATTTGAAGTGGAACCATAATCTATATAGGTCTTCCTTGACCATTTATGTATGCCAATTTTACAAAGAAGTTTCCTAACTTTTGATTTTTTCATTTTGTCTCCTTCCTCTTCCTTTCCAATATCCTCCTGTCTCTCTTGATAGGGGTCATAAGACCCCTCTAATTTTCTCTCTAAACACTAAACATCTTTTTATCACCTCTTTTTAACATTTATCCTCATTTTATCGCTGGTATCCAAATATGGGTTTTTATCAATCCATTCACACTTTATTTTTTACTCTATAATTATAAGTAATCCTGAAAGTAAAAGAAATAAGGGAGTGAAGCAGACCATGTTGAGGCATTTTACATTGGAATATTGGATAGACGACGATTGGTATGTTGGGAGACTGAAAGAAGTTCCTGGTGTATTTAGCCAGGGCGAATCTCTGGAAGCGTTAGAAGAAAATATCCGTGACGCATACCGCTTAATGGTGGAGGTGGAGATTTCACATCGGACTATGGCGCAGACTAAAGAACTAATCAGAAAGCAGCTCGGGCTCAAATGATGCACCATAATTTTAAAGCTTCAGTCACATTATCTTATTCCATGGAATATACAATAGTAATAATTGACGCATTGCTTGACGTGAGAAAAAAGAAAATAGAAGCATTTTGCGAAGAGAGGCTGAACAGTGGAACGGATGCGTATGAGATTATTGACGAGATGACTAAAGGACTAAGGGAAATCGGGGAAGGATACAAAGAGATATATTTCGACGCTGAACTGATGGTTTCAGGATGGAATGCAAAAAAAGCATTACAGATTCTCAAGCCATTGTTGCAAGAAGAGGTAGAGGTAACTGACAGGATAGGAAAAGTCGTTATCGGCACGGTCAAAGGAGACGTGCACGATATAGGAAAAGATATAGTAAATATAATGCTATCTTCAGAGGGCTTTGAGGTCATTGACCTTGGAACAGACGTTGTAAAGGAGAACTATGCGGATGCCGTCCGTGAAGCCGGAGCTGATATTCTCGCAATGTCCGCATTATTGACGACGACGAGGGAATACATGGCAGAAGTTATCGAATATTTCAGGGCTGAAGGTCTGGAGGTAAAGATAATGGTTGGCGGTGGTGCAGTCAGTGCGGAATACGCTAACGAAATCGGTGCAGACGCCTACGGTAGAGATGCCGTTGAAGCGGTCAGGAAGGCGAAGGAGCTTTTGGTATAGTATCTTGAATGCTTGATGGTGTTTTTGCCGTATTTACTGAACATTGAGACTGCGAGAGGAAAAGTCTTACCTCAGGTTCTAACTTCTGGTTCTAACCAGTTGTCTCGGTTTTTTATGAATATCTTTTAAACCTCTTAATCAGTGCATGACGATTCTATGGGGGTTTTGAAATGAGTTCGATGAGAAAAATAAAGAAAACGGTGCTGGTTGCTTTGGTGCTGATTTCCCTGACATTACTCTCAGCGAATATAAGTGCGACACAGCAGACATCCACAAACATTTCAATTAACTCAACGGACGATGATTTTCGAGAAGAGACAATCTACTTTTTGATGACCGACAGGTTTGTCAACGGGAATATGAGTAATGATTATTCCTGGCGTGACGATTTCGGAGGAAACATAGGCTATAATGGCGGCGATTTTCAAGGGATAATTGACAATCTTGATTATATCAAGGGTATGGGTTTCACAGCCATCTGGATAACACCAGTAGTAGATAATCCTGATTACCGATTTAATGGCGAGGGGATAGATAAAAATAAGGCATCCTATCATGGTTATTGGGGTATGGATTTCACTAAAAGCGATGAACACTGGGAATCTTCAAACGCAACATTCGATGATTTAGTAAATGCTGTTCATGCAAAAGGTATGAAGCTGGTTTTAGATATCGTATGCAACCATGCAAGTCCTGCTTATACTATGAATCCCGAGTTAGAGGGATTTGGTGAGGTTTGGGAAAATGGAATCAAGATTCATGATCATGGCAACCATCCAACAGACCCCTATGCCGAGATGGATGACCCATACTGGTTCCATCACAATGGACCCGGTGGTGACCCAGACCATGACTTAGCCCAGTTAGCTGATTTTAACACAGAAAATGAAAATGTTCGGATTTGGCTTAAGAACGTTTATAAGGGTTGGCAGAACAAGGGTGTGGATGCCTTCCGGATTGATAC
This sequence comes from Candidatus Methanophagales archaeon, assembly GCA_017883965.1. GTDB lineage: Archaea > Halobacteriota > Syntropharchaeia > Alkanophagales > Methanospirareceae > JAFNKG01. Next base: position 67,383 of record JAFNKG010000002.1, read on the forward strand.
AATTATGTGGTGTCCACATGATTATTGGAAGGATTTTACCGCTGCAATGGACACGGATTTCTTTATGTTCGGTGAAGCATTCAGCTTTGATTACGGGACTGTTTCTTCTTACACCTATGATGGAATGAGTGTTCTTGATTTCGTTGGACACGATAGAATTAAAAGCGTATTTAGAGGTGGAAACTACGCTGATATGCATGGCTTATTAGACAACGATTGGCGTTACTCAGATGCAGACTATCTTGTTAATTTTATAGATAATCATGATGTACGTAGATTTGAAGGAAGTGAAGAGCAGTTAATTGATGCATTAAACTGGGTATTCACAATCAGGGGGATTCCTTGTGTGTATTATGGAACAGAAATGGCATTCAATGCCGGTAGGGGAGAATATGATGGTGGTAGGGCTTATTACGGCACTGAAAATATCGCAAACGCTCCCAATTCGCCAGTATACCAACAAATTGTTAAGTTAAACACAGTAAGAAAAGAAAACGTTGCCCTGCAAAAGGGTTCGATGGATAGGTCGAACGTATGGGTGAGTGATACAAGCAATGCCTTTGCATTCAAAAGAGCTTATAGCGATAACAAGGTCCTTGTAGCACTCAATAAGGCGGATGGATGGAGTAATTACCGCTTTAGTAATGTGGAGAATGGCAATTGGACCGATGCAATTAGTGGATGGACTATAATGGTCACTGACAACACTTTAAGTTTTGGAGTAAGTCCGCATTCTGTTGCCGTTTATGTATTTGAACGGGAGGGCGTGATGTATCTACGTGGCACATTCAACAACTGGAGTTTATCAGACCAAATGTTCAAAAATCCAGAAGGTTTGTGGGAAATAACAAAGAATCTTTCCGCTGGAACAATAGAATATAAATTCGATACCGGGAAGTGGACTGCGAATGAGAACTGGGGTCACGGAGACGAGGGCACTGAGGTGCCGCAATCAGGTTATGCTGTTCCCAACGCCCCGAATATCGTGCTCAATATCCTGAGACCGGGAGAATATACGTTCAAATTCAACGATGCCAGTAGGTATTTCTCTGTAACGGGTGTTGAACCTATGAAAACCACCTTCAGAGTTCATTACGATGTGGGTTGGGGCAATAACATTGCCATTCGCGGCAGTATTCCGCAACTTAATAATTGGGTAGCACCCGGAAAAGCATGCACATGGACTGAGGGGAATATATGGGTGTATGAGACTACGGATATACCGGAAGGGACCGAATTCGAGTGGAAACCGCTTATAAACGATGAACACTGGAGCGTAGGTGATAATTACAAAGGAGTTGGTGGGCAAACAATGGATGAATATCCAGAATTTGAAAAGATTCCGGGTGTTGAAGTAACGCCAACACCACCAGGATTCGAAGCAGTGTTCGCGATTGCAGGATTATTGGCAGTAGCATATTTAATTAGACGAAAGAGATAGTAACTACATCAAATCAATGTCAGGATTGAAAAAGTGGTTATGTTCAAAATTGAGATGTGAAGTTGAGCCAACTTTTCGTTTCAGCCGCACATATCCGATAACATGGGGTGAATTGGCGAGATGCTTGCAGGAAGCATATCCTACCTCCCAGTTGAAAGTAGCAGATGTCAACTACCACTATGTAGAGTGGGAAGAGTTATTAACATGGCTAAACACCGACTCACTCGATAGAATGAGGTGGATAGATGATATATGGGATTGCGATAACTTCTCACTTGAATCGTTTTGCAGGATGAAGAGGTTGGGAGCGCGGTTGGGCATCAACATCGCCTATGGTGAGGCATGGGGCGATACTCCGCTTGGCTATCACGCATTTAACATAGCATACGTGAAAAAGGACGAAATACAAAAAATTGTTATAATAGAGCCACGAAATGACGATACTAAGGGATGGAAGAAGAGTGATTACAAACCTGATTTTATTAAAATTTGAGTGCTCAGCGGAACCATTGCTTATAGAGTTCATGCTTCTTCAAAACTTCCTTCGCCCTTTCTCTCTCTTCTTGATGCCGTTTAATAAAAGAAAACATAAGCTCAGCAGCCTCCGACTTACATGATTTACAAATCCTTTTCCCGCTTTTGCATTCCTCAAAGATTTCTTTTACGTGATCGTCTTCTTCTATTAGATGAGACATCATAAGCTCGTAAACCGTGCATTCTCCGGGTAACCCGCCAAGTCTCTTCTGCTCTTCTACTGTTACTCTTCCGCCTGTTTTCGCCAGTTTCACTTTCCTTGCTGCTTCTTCCGGCGGTTCAGTTAGCGCTATATAGCTTTCCGGGATGCTTGAGGACATCTTCCCGCCAGTTAGTCCCTGCATAAATCTGTGGTAGGTAGCAGCAGGCAAAACGAAACCATATCCGCCGTGTTCCATCTCAAATTCTTTAACTATTTCCTCTACTCCCTGTATGTAACTTTCGGTGAGGGAGCTTGGAGTATAGTAGACATTTAGGTGCATATCATATTCTCTGATATCCTGATACCCTTTTTCTTTCATCCTCTTTAGCATCTCTTGTACAGCTGCTCCCGGAGTCGTATTCAAACCTCGATCCCTTCCTTCCTTTAAACTTATTCGTATGGAGAGATTCTGATTCTTATTCCTATCCTTCTCTACCTCCCACATCCTCATTCTCGAGGCGATGTCCCTCGTCAGTCGTATATGCGGGTCCTGGTCAACGCCAACCGGAATGACAACAGGTTTGGGTCCACCATATTCAAGTAGCTGTGGCTGTAGTATATCGGCATTCTGCACCAATACGCTTGTCATGTGTGATATGCTCACATCGCCTGAGAATCCATATATCGCACTTATTTCGCTGAAGTTAGCTTCGGTTCCAAGCTCGAAAGCGAGGTCCTGCAGCTTTTTATTCTCGGATTGAAAGTAAATATGCCCCTTCTCCGGGTCAAAACCCAACGCTACGAGACTCACGATGTAATCGTTGAGACCTATTTCCCTGCATTCCTTCCATGAGACCCCCCTGACAGAATGCGACTCCATATCCGCTATGCAGGCAAAAGCATCGCCTCCCATGCGCTGATGCCATATAATCTCGTCCATCACCATCTTACCGCCAAGATGAATTCTCCCGGAGGGCATGAACCCGCTCATCACCGCGAATTTACTCCGCTCGCGCATTGCCCTCAGCACTTCTTCATAACCGCGATGTCCGACGATTATGCCTCTTCGCATGTACGGATGCGGCTTCTCTATCCGGCTCAGTAGTTCCTTAAAAGGAGAGATACCAAACTCCTCAAATAGCCTCGTATAATCTTCTATATCCTCAACACCCCACGGGTCTATCTCTACCATTTTACCACACTTATTTCATAATCATGTATTACAGGATTGGCAAGAAGTTTTCTACACATTTCTTCTACTTCCTCCTTCACCTTTTCTTCTTCACCACTTTCTTTTTCTGGCTCTATCGCTATCCTGAATGTTTTCATTGATTTTACACTACGCACATTTTTAAAACCAAGTAGGCCCAGCGCTTTTTTTGTATTCTCACCTTCAGGGTCTGCAACTCCATGCTTCAGTTTTATCGTTACTTCTACTTCTATTGTCATATTACATCTGTTTACCTTTGCTTTACTATATTATGAATAGAAAAGGTGTAAAATAAAAAATAAATAAAGAGGAGTCCACTCACAATCGAAACTTTGCAGTAGTTTGCAACTTTGGGACTTCTCCATCATCAAACCCTGACAAGCTCGTATTCCAGCTCGCCCAAGCCCAATCTATGCGCTTCACGTATCTGAACAGCCGGGTCGCCTTTGAACAAATGCTTTCCTATCATGTCTATGGTTGCCATGTCCACTGCGACAATATCTTTAGAGGCTAATACGCCTATGTCCGGGCTTATATACTCAGGATCGGACTCTGCGCAATCGCAAAACGGCGTAATGTCAATCAGGAAATTAACAAAGACGCAATTGGAATACGGAAGATTCATAAGGACAGCATGAGCGACTTCCGCAAGTCTATTTTGCAGGTTCTCGGACGCATCATCAGGCAATTTTAAAGCACCGCTCTCGCATTCACCCATACAGGCGCCACAACCTATGCAGCTTTCAAGGATTAATTTATGGTCTTCGGTTATCGCATCCTGTTTACACACCTCTCTACACTTATCACAGTCAGTGCATAAATCGGGATTCCGTACCGGTCGCGTCACTTCGTGCTGATATATCTTTGTTTTTTTAGGCACACAGCCCATTGCAACGTTTTTAATCGCGCCACCGAAAGAAGACGGCACATGACCCGTGGCATGCGAAACGACAAGCATCGAATCACTATCGTATATGCCCTTCGCTATTTCCACTTTCTCGTTCACCGGCACACCTTCGTCTTTCAGACCATCTGCTATAATCACCGGACAGCCTAAATAAGAAGGTAGGTATCCATGAGCATAAGCAGTTCTGTAATAGTCCATCGCTGTATATCTTCCTTCCTTATACATGGTCGTAGTATCGGTAACAAAAGGGTCTCCACCGTGCTTCTTCACCGTTTCCACTATTTTCTGCGCGTAAAGAGGTTTAATAAAAGTCTTGTTGTTGCGCTCGCCCATGTGCATCTTAACAGCGACAATCCCGTTCAAATTACCAACACCAACCTTCTCCAGCAGCGTCCCGACCTTTTCTATTGCCTTTACATCTATGAAATATACCTCGCACATGCTCATTGTTCTTCATCCTTCATTATATTACCTATCTCTTATCTTTAAAACTTCCAGACTGTTTAGTGGATTTTTTATTCGAGGATATTCTTTAAGTTTTCTACCTCCTCGTTAAACAGCCACAATGCAGCAGGAGGAAAACTGCACAATTTTCATAGACACAAATAGAAAAATTTATAAAGACGAGATACCTGCAATAAGAGTAGAATAAAGTTTCTTTGGTCAAGCTTTCTTTTCCAGAGAAAGGTAGAAATGATAGGAATATGCATATATGGGCGAGGCGGTCAGGGAGGGGTTACATTAGCGGAGTTGGTCGCACATGCTGCTATCGCTGAAGGTAAACATGCGCAATCAATGCCTTCTTTTGGTCCGGAGAGGCGAGGAGCGCCAGTTCTTGCGTTCTTAAGGGTAAACGAAAGAGAGCGAATAAAAATAAGGGCGGAGATTGCAGAACCAGATGTGTTAGTCGTGCTTGACCCGGGGTTGCTTCATGTTGGCGATGTCGTTTCAAGGCTTAAAAAAGACGGAACAGCCGTGGTCAATACAAAGAGAGCGCATGATGAGATGAAATCGAAGCTTGACGTCGTGAGTAAATTAGCAACCGTAGATGCAATGCGTATTGCAAATAAGGTTTTAGGCTTGCCCATTGTCAATACAACAATGATAGGAGCGCTGATAAAGGCAACGGGAATAGTTAAGTTGGAGTCCCTGGAGGAACCGATGGAAGAACGTTTTGGAAAAGTTGCCATGAAGAACATCGAAACGATGAGAAAAGCGTATGATGAGACGGTGGTGAGCTGAACAAAATGCAAAGTGCAAAATGCAAATTGAAAAAAGCAAATAGAGGTGAAAAAAATGGGCGGCGAAAAATTAGGCTGGAAAGATTTAGAAATTGGCGCTGTGGTTACCGAGCCTGGAAGTGCGTCGGCGTATAAAACGGGTGATTGGCGGTCTGAAAGACCAGTTCGTGAGAATGAAAAGTGCATAAAATGCGGGATATGCTATATCTACTGTCCAGAGGCGTGTATTCATGAGGATGAAGAAGGCTATTTCGAGAGCGATTTGTATTATTGTAAGGGTTGTGGCATCTGTGCGCATGAGTGCCCAAGAGATGTAATAAAGATGGTTGAAGAGGTGGAGGAATAGGAAAAGGAAAGAAGCATTTGTATAAATTTTAAACAAAAACATGAATTATTCGATAGAAGATGACAAAAGGAAAAATAGTGGGCTTGGAAGGTTCTTTTGCAGTTGCTGAAGCGGTTCGGATGGCAAACGCCGATGTCATCTCAGCGTATCCAATCACACCACAGACACATATCGTAGAAAGATTAGCGGAGATGGTTGCCGATGGCGAGTTGGATGCAGAGTTCATCTGTGTGGAATCAGAGCATTCCGCAATGAGCGCATGCGTGGGTGCATCGGCAGCGGGTGCAAGGGTATTTACTTGTTCTGCGGGTCAGGGCTTGGAACTAATGCATGAGGTGTTATATATACCCTCTTCAATGCGATTGCCTGTGGTTGCGGTAGTAGCGAACCGAGCTTTATCCGCGCCTCTTTCGGTTTGGTGCGACCATTCAGACGCGATGGCGATTCGGGACATAGGCTGGATACAGATGTTTGCGGAGAACAATCAGCAGGCATTCGACCTCACTGTATGCGCATACAGGGTAGCCGAAGATAAAGAAGTTCTGTTTCCCGCAATGGTTCATCTTGATGGATTTTATCTCTCGCACGTAATAGAGGACATGGTTATGCCGGATGAGGAAGAAGTAGTGGGGTTTATTCCGGAATACGAGCATCCTTTCGTCCTGGACCCCGACAGACCCGTGAGCATGGGTTGCTATGGTCCGCCGTTTATATATTCAGAGACGAAGAAGGCGCAGGAGGTAGCTTTTGAAAACACGAAGTCTAAAATACTGGAAACGTGGAAAGAGTTTGGAGACGTTTTCGGACGACATTACTCGCCAGTTGAGAAATACCGAATGGAAGATGCGAGAATTGCGCTGTTGACAATGGGTAGCAGCGGTGAGACTGCGATGCTTGCCGTAGAAGAACTGAGAGAAGAAGGTAAAGATGTGGGTCTCATAAGCTTGCGGTTGTGGCGACCTTTTCCGTTCAAGGAGTTTCGAGATGCAGTAAAGGATGTTGAACTTCTTGTGGTGTTAGACCGAGCTATATCCTCTGGAATGGGTGGTCCTGTATGCTCAGAGGTGAAATCGGCGTTGTATGATAAGAGAAAAGACTTGAATATAGTGGGATTCATCGGAGGGCTTGGAGGCAGAGACATACCGGTAAAGGGCTTTAAGTATATGGTAAATCGAGCTTTGGAAAAAGTGAAAGCGATAGAGCGAGGAGAGGAAATAGAAACAGAGATGATAGGTATAAGGGAATGAGGAGGTAGGGAGAACTATGCTCAACAAAATGTGGAAAATTCTAAATCCTAAGCACCAAATCCTAAACAAATCCAAATATCTAAGTTCAAATTTCAAAACAAACCATTCTTTGACTGAGAAGCAAAAAAGTTTGTTTCTGTCATTTGGGTTTTGGTATTTGATATTGTTTAGTATTTCGAGTTTAGTGCTTAGGATTTATAAGTCTATGGATATTGGCCAATTAATAAGTAGGGAGAAAGAATAGAGATGGAGAAAGAAGACGAGGAATTGTTTGTGCCGAGGTTGGTTACAACAGAAGAGAACTTTGCTTCCGGGCATCGTGCCTGTATAGGCTGTGGAGAGGCTCTTGCAGTTCGGCATGTCTGTAAAGCCCTGGGAAAGAACGTTATAATCGTTACCGCTACGGGGTGTATAGAGATTTACTCTTCGCTGTTACCACAAACTTCGTGGCGAGTTGCGTGGATTCATACGCTGTTTGAAAATGTTGGAGCCGTAGTGTCAGGTATAGAATCAGCATATAAAGCAAGGGTGAGGAAAGGTAAAATTCCGGCGAAGGAGGTAAAGTTTGTTGGGTTTGCTGGCGACGGCGGCACTTCAGATATAGGAATACAGGCATTGTCTGGTGCGATGGAGCGAATGCATAATTTCCTTTATTGCTGTTTCGATAACGAAGCTTATATGAATACTGGAATACAAAGGTCTTCTTCCACTCCCTACGGTGCATGGACGACCACAGCGCCGGTGGGAAAGAAAAGCATAGGACAGATGACATGGAAGAAGAACATGCCAGAAATCGCAGTTGCGCATAATATACCTTACGTGGCGACTGCTTGCCCCTCATATCCTTTTGATTTGATGGATAAAGTGAAGAAAGGAGTTGCAATCGAAGGACCTGCTTATGTTCATATATTATCCGTCTGTCCTACGGGCTGGCGGTGTCCCCCGAATTTGTCTATTGAATTAGGTCGTTTGGCAGTGGAGACCGGCGTATTTCCTCTTTATGAAGTGATTAATGGCGAATACCGATTAAACTTTGATTTTCCGGAGTTGAAACCCGTTAGGGAATATATGAAGAAGCAGGGGAGGTTCAGGCATCTTACCGAGGATGTTATAGAAAGAATACAGGCGCGAGTTGCGGAGGAGTATTTGAAACTGAAGGAGAAAGCGGGAGTGAAGTAAAATGGTAGGAGTAGCAGGTGCAGCCGGGTTGGAAATGGAAGAGCGAAAATACGTGCGATTACCGATTTTTTTAGAACGTGGTTTTTTGGATTTGAAGCGCGATGTGATAGCGAAAAGAATTTGCAGTTTCTGCGGCACGTGCATTGCGTTTTGCGATAAGATAAAACCGAAGAATACGGCGGGCAAGGATGGTGAAAATGAACCCGAATTCGTTGCGGAATACGATACGATATGCGGACTGTGCTATACCTTCTGTCCAAGGATTTCTTTACCCCTGTCAGAAATAGAGAGAAGAACATTCGGAGAGGAACGGAAAAGGGAAGAAGGAGACGTTCTTGGTGTTTATCGAAGTTGTTATGCAGTTCGGTCAAAGAAAGGGGATATAAAGGGACAGGATGGTGGTGCGGTTACTTCTCTGCTTGCGTATGCACTTGAAGAAGGTATGATAGATTGCGCGGTGATTACTACCTCAGATAGCCAATGGAAACCGATACCGAAGGTTGCAAAGAGTTACGAGGATTTGAAGGAAGGTGCTGGCACGAAATACTCGATTTATCCGGGTGTAGTAGGTGTAAAAGAAGCGATAGAAGAAGGATGCAGCGCCATAGGGTTTGTGGGGCTGCCATGTCAAATGCAGGGTTTAAGAAAAGTCCAGACGGTTGAGCAGCCGTATGATGTGGGCATAGAGAAGGTAAAATTGTTAATAGGCTTGTTCTGCATGGAGAATTTCAAGATGGATTTGCTGGATTATATCGCAAAGAATTATGTCAAGTTAGAAAGAGTGAGCAAATTCGACATAAAAGGTAAGGAGTTTTTGGTATATGCTGACGAGAAGTATAGTATTCCGTTAGACGAGATAAAGGAATATATTGCCGAGGGATGCCCAGTTTGCATGGACTATACCGCGGAACTCGCGGACATTTCCGTAGGGTCGGTAGGCTCGGAAGAGGGATGGTCAACGGTTTTTACTCGCACGGAAAAAGGGGAAGAGGTAGTTAAAGGCGCAGCGGAGAAGGGATATATTGAAGTAAAGGGAATAGAGAAGAAGGGGTTAGGGTTGATACGGAGATTGGCTACGAGTAAGAGGAAGAGAGGGGAGTAACATTCCTTTTTTCAAGCTATATTGACTTTTATATTCTCCGCCGGGCAATCTCGCTTTCATCCAGAGACGAAACAACAATTATCTTTTTCTTTTTTTCATTTCTACATTCTACCAATACCTCTTTCTCTTCGACATTCGCATCGGAATACCTCGCAGTCAGCTTTGCCGCAAGTTCAATTGCTTCTCTGCTCTTTGCACCTTCCAAAATCGTTATCGGACTTCCACAACCCGGAACTTCAAAAACATAATCATCGGGGTTCTGCAAATCCAGTAAAATCTTATTTTCTTCCTCATTTCTACCCACAATTATTTTGGACGAACCGAACCGGAAATGCCTGCCTATTTTCAGTAACAAAACATCTCGCATCGTTACTTTTTCATTATGCTCGAACAAATCCCTGACTTTCGATGCAAATTCCTTATAGGTCAAGAGACAACCGCCGGCAGGCGATGGATACTCATCCTGCAAACCAAACTCTTTCGCAAGCGCAATCTGCGGCTTTCTGCTTCTACCTTTTATATCTAATAGCTTGCTCCTGTCTATCCAACCTTCACGCTCTGGAATCGTCTCCGGCAATAGTTTTGCAGATAGCGGTCTCAGAATCATTCTTTCTAAGCCCGATTCCTTTTCCTCGAACTCTAATGCTTTCCTGTGCTGACTCATTGGTCGTTCACCGAGAACGTCGCCAGTGAAGATGAAATCAGCACCGACTTCTTTCGCAATCCTTTTTGCTTCTCGCAGCATATAAATCCGGCAGTCTATACAGGGGTTCATTCCAGAGCCGTAGCCATACGTCGGGTTTCTTAGTATTTCAAGGTATTCTTCACCTGCTTCAACCCTTACAAGCGGTATTCCGAACCTCTTTGCCACCTCACCCGCATAATCCTTTTTTTCCGCCACAAAAGGCAAAATAAAATTCACTGCCACAACTTCTATACCTTGGTCTAAGACGAGCTTGATTGCCAATATCGAATCCAGGCCGCCGGATAACAGTGCTAACGCTTTCATTACACTTTTTCTTTTTACAAAAAGAAAACCTGTGCTAAAAGAAAAACAAAAAGTTCTTTTTTTAAAACTTTTCTTTCTAAGAAAAGATTTCTTGTTTCTTTGGTAAAGGTTTCTTTTCTAAAGAAAGGTTTGTTCGTAAACAAAAGCTGCTTTCAATATCTTGTCCTCTTCAAAATGCTTACCAACGAGTTGCAAGCCTATTGGCAATCCATTGGAGAACCCACAAGGAACGGATATAGAAGGAACACCCGCCAGGTTAATCGAAACCGTGTTAACATCTGCGAGATACAAAGAAAGCGGGTCTTTTATCCTTTCACCCAGTTTAAAAGCAACAAAAGGCATCGTTGGCATCGCCAATATATCATGCGTTTTCAAAGCATCCTCAAATTCGTTTTTTATCAGTGTCCGTACTTTCAACGCCTTCAAATAATATCTGCCATAGTAACCAGCAGAGAGCGCATAAGTGCCAAGAATAATCCGCCTTTTCACTTCTTCTCCAAATCCTTCGCCTCGTATCCGCGAGAAAGTAGTGTGCCAGTCCTCGTCCTTGCCAGTCCTGAGCCCGTATCGCAGCCCGTCAAACCTCGCAAGATTTGATGACGCTTCGGACATCGCAATGATGTAATACGCCGCAAGCGCATATTTCAGGTCTCGCATGCTTATCTCCTCGTATGTTGCACCGGAATCCTCTAATTTATGCACGGCATTCCATACAGACTTTTCAACTTCCGGCGAAACACCCTCGATGAACTCCTTTGGAACTCCTATCCTCATGCCTTTAACCTCTACCTCTACCCCTCCCCCTTCATTTCCGCTTCTTTTACCGTTTAGCCACGAGAAGCAGTAGTTCGTAGATGCGTTATTTTTTATCTTTACCTGCGTGCTGTCCCTTTCATCCTTCGCCGATAATATTTCTAAGAGCAATGCAGTATCTGTTACATTTGATGCCATTGGTCCTATCTGTTCCAGTGAATTAGCATACGCAATAAGCCCGTATCTCGAAACGAACCCATAAGTGGGCTTCAGTCCCGCGATGCCGCAGAATGATGCAGGACACCTGATGGAGCCTCCGGTATCGGAACCAAGAGCAAGAACAGTTTCTTCTGCTGATATCGCCGCGGCACTACCACCCGAAGAGCCTCCCGGCACCCTATCGAGGTCATGCGGGTTTCTCGTGGGTCCGTAATAACTCGTTTCTGTGGAAGAACCCATACAGAACTCGTCCATGTTCGTTTTTCCTATGATTATCGCTCCTTCCTTCTTCAGTGCCTCTATTACCGTGGC
>JAFNKG010000022.1 GCA_017883965.1 Candidatus Methanophagales archaeon
AGCTTAGTAAATCTATCTTATCAGTTTCATATCCCTTAGATAGTAGGAATTCAGATATCTTTTCGTATGCGCCGCTATTCGATAGTTCCAGATGAAGTCTGTGCACCGTGGACTTCGCACCATATTCTCTTGGCACATCTGCCCATGTACATCCTGTCTTAAGAACATAGAGGATGCCATTAAAGAGTTTTCTTAGATCTTCCCTCGGTCTTCCAGTTTTTGGCTTTTGAGGTGGTAGATAGGGTCTTATCAGCTCCCACAAGTTATCATCTATCTTTTTGAATGTCATACACAAAATTATGGTTTGGAACTTATATATAGTTTTGGGATCAGCTCTATAAGTACACATATTACACCGATCATAATTGCATATAAAAACCAATGTTTTTCCTTTGTGAGGTCTGTTCCGGATTTGTTATTCTCGGTCATTTATCTATTTTTGTAATGTTAGTATCCATAGGTGGCATATAAAAGCTTTTCTATTTTTTCCTTCCGTGTAAAATATTGATATTACATGCCATGAGAAGCATTTTTCCATTGAACCTGGATAAATAAGCATTGATAAAACAAACCAACTATGAGAATGAACAACTCTTTCACACCATATTTCACATCCCTTCGCACTTCGCCTTCATCGTTTCTTTCGTTTCGAGGTATCTTCTATTTGCTCTTTTAAGCTTTTTATCAGTTCCTCACCTATATTGTATGCTTCCTCTGCAAATTCAAAGAATGCCTTTGTTGCACCCACTTTTAGTAATGGGATTTGCTCGTTACTAAGACCTGCAATAGTTGCTGGGAAAATTTCGTGAATGATTCTTAACTGGGCTTCCATAGAGCCGAAAAATCCATAATATGGAACCAGTTTCTCCCTGCTTTCATCATCTAATAAACCTATTTTATCTGCTAAAGAGGAATAAATGGTTCTGTCAAAGGCTGTATTAGTTGGAAGTTGAGTATGTCCTACTTTATCTTTTCCAACAATTCTGATGACATTGACCCATCGTTGTAGCCGTTCTTGATTTGCCTCGATTTCGGGCAAAAGAGTTTTGTATGCAATCTTTTTAGTCTTTCCCTCTTTATAAAATATAGCAGAAAATGTGGTGATAATCCCACTGATTAATCCAAAAAACCAAAGAATGACCCCAACAATAATCTCACCAACGATTTCACTACTCAACACCATATTTTCTCCTTTTGTTAATAAATATAAGATTATTATTTCATCTTTTAAAACTTATGGAGCCTATTGGCATTTGGTATTATGTTTTTATGCACTCCTTTACTATTTTTCCTAAATTGGTAAGAGAGTACAAAGCTGAATCATTAACCTCTTTGTCATATTTTATCAAACCAAGTTCCAATAACCTTCTTATTGTAGGTCGAAAATCCTCAGGAGGTATGGAACCACTATGAATTTTCGTAGAATGGCGGTGTACTCTTATAGTGTCTTCAATAGAAGTTCTTATCATTTCTAATGAGGACACATCGAGAAGCCTTATTGTTTCTTTGACAATTTTCTCCTTCGTCATGTCAATTGTTCTCACAACATCTTTTACCAAGGAACAAACTTCATTCATTATATCAGACTCTGAACCCGAAGAGTATTTTATCACACGACACTGTGCTATGTCAAATAATAATCTATCATCGTCATCTCTTAGAGCTATTATCGCATTCGGAGCTCTTCGAGCATGCGCCAATCCTAATTCGTACATAATATTTCCATTTCGTGATCCTTTTTCTTCTTTACTGATGTCAAATAACAAAATCTTTGATGTGTTTATCCCTTTTAGAATTTTCATAATTATTGAGTCATTGATTATCTCTTCATCCACTCTAAAGGGCTCAAAACCTGCCTCCCTAATCCCAGGTTCTATGACATCTTTCCATCTCGATTTGAATTTTGTTTCTTTAAATGGCATACCAACAAATACCTTAGACTCGTCAATTTCCTCTTTGAACAGATCGAAGTAGAATTTGGGAAACAAATGTATCACCTCTCATATAGATTCCGACTGTGTATGCCTATGCCTCTACTTAACAGATATTGAAAGCCCAACCACGCCACATCCGATTAAAGAGACTGTCCCATAATAGGACAGCCTCTAAACGGCAATTATCCGGCGTAAAGAATTACTTCTCTACCGGCACAATCCTCTTTTTATCACCCTCCTTTAGCATATCGAGAATGTTAATCAGCTTTGACTGATCCGATACGACAATTTTCGTATTATCCTGTAGAGATGCCTGTGTCACCTCAAGCTGTTTCAAAACCTGCGCATTCCCAATAAAGAACTCCTCTGCCGCTCTCGATACTTTCTCAATCGCCTTTGCTTCACCCTCTGCACGAAGTATAGCCGCCGCACGATCACCCTCTGCCGTTAGAACCGCATTCTGCTTATCACCTTCAGCCTCAAGAATCTGCTTTTCTTTGTACGCCTCTGCACTCAAAATAGTAGCTCTCTTCTCACGTTCTGCCTTCATCTGCTTACTCATTGCGTCTGCGATGTCCACAGGTGGGTCAATCTTCTGAACCTCTACCCGAACCACCTTCACACCCCATTTATCGGTTGCCTCGTCCAGTGTTTCTCGAAGCGCGGTATTGATTTGGTCCCTTGCGGTAAGCGTCTGATCAAGCGTCATGTCACCGACGAGGTTTCTCAGGTTCGTCTGCGCCAATTTGCTTATTGCAAACCTGAAATTTGCGATCTCATATCTAACCGCCTTCGGGTCCGTCACCGCGTAGTAGATGACCGCATCAACGGTTACTGCAACGTTATCCTTTGTAATAACCGCCTGCGGTGCGACGTCAATGACCGTCTCACGCATGTCTATCCGTTCTGCGATATTATCAACAAAAGGCACGATGAACCTCAAGCCCGGGTCCAGAGTCTCCTTATATTGCCCAAATCTTTCCACAACTCCCTTCTCATACTGCTTCACGGTAGTCACTGACTTCAACAACGTAACCACTGCAATAACGAACAGGACTACAGCTATTGCAAATCCTACTTCTCCTACCATTTTCTATCTTCCTCCTTTTTTATTTATCCTCATTTTTTACGATTAACGTGACTCCAGTCACGTCAACCACCGTAATGTCTTCACCCTCTTCTATGTTAATACCTTCCTCTGACATTGCCCGCCATTCCTCGTTCCCGACTTTTACCAGACCGCTTGTATCCTTGCCAATACTGCTTTTGACGATTCCCGTCTTACCGATAATTGCATCAACGTTCGTCTTTGTATCGCTCACTTTCATCTTCGCCTTAACGTATTTCCGTCCAATGCCCACATACAGCGCGCAGAAGGCACTTGCACAGATGGCGGTTACAAGCCACGAATCGAGAAAACTTGTCAGCAGACCTCCCAATATCAGCGCCGAGCCAAGCATCACAAGATCAAAACCTGTCTCCACGCCTATAAACAACTCTAAAAGAATCATCAGGAGTCCGACAACCACAAATGCTGCCCATAACCACGTATCAAGAAGTTCTAGCATTTATCTTCCGAGGAGGTTCAATATGGGATAATCATAGGGCATATAAAAGCTTTTCTATTTTTTTGCTTTTGTTTTGTCCAATCCCTGTTCTGAAATACTCCCGAAATACAAACACTCTTCTGGCGATATTGTTGGAATGCCTTCAGCGTCTTTAATCTCAACAGGAGCTTCCCGCACCACAACCATCGGCACGCTTTCATTTGCTTCTCCCATCATTATTTCCGCTGCTGAAGCGATATTATCAGCCACTGCTTTTCTCGTAATCTTCAATGGCTTTCCATAAATGTCCTTTTTGCCTCGGACGTCTTCTACTGCTTCTATGCCCGAACATCCAATTGCAATTCCAACACAACCCCATCTTAGCGGATGCGTTCGACTATCACTTAGTATCACCGCAATATTGCAATTGTACCGCTCTTCAAACTTTATACGTATTTCTCGCGCACTTTTATCCGGATTCTCCGGAAGCAGTATCACATGCCCTTCCGGTGCATTTGAAGCATCTATCCCTGCATTCGGCAATAAAAACCCATTTTTAAGTGTTAGCACAAACTCCGGGATTCCGCCCATAATCTTATCTGATTCCTGAAGTATAACCTCCATTTCACCCGGATCAATTGAGTATTGTCTGCCCAAATCTATCGCCTTTTCTGATGGTTTAATATCCTCAAGATTGATAACCCGATTCTCCGCTGTCGCTACCGCGGACTCTGCCAATACGACAATATCTTTGTCCTCTAATTCAAAATTTATTTCGTTCATACTTTTAATCAATATCTCTACAATATCGTCCCCGGGTTTTATTAGCGGTGTTTTTATACCATAGAGTTCCATATTTTATCCCTCATTTTTTTACTTGTTCGTTGGGATGATAATCGAGACTGTTTTATTAATCACTTTCCATCAACTTCTTTAAATCCTTTAAAGCTTCTTTTTCCCTTACATCCATCATTTTCATCTTTTCTTTTACAATCTTCACAGAGAAATGATTATCAGCGTGTAAGAAAACCGCTGGTTTGGATTTATATGCGGTTACAAACTGTATAGCATCAATAACAAAGAAATTGTGACAGCTCTGAAAAGTGCATTTCTTATTTTCACTAAACCTTTTTGGATCAAACCTTTTTTAAAGGTTTGTTTTCATAACTCCTCTTCTTCCTTGATCTCCCTTAATAGTTCATCGGATGGAATAGAGATATATTTGCTTAGCACTTCCTTTATTTCCGTTCTGGTATATAGCTTACCTCTAAGCGCAATCAAAACCCTGATGGCATCTTCAACGGCTTCGTCTCTGGTATGATACACCTTTCCATCAATCAACGCATTAAGCTCGCTCACCAATTTTGGATTTAGGTTTACCGATATTCCCATCTTATCATCTCTCCTTCAATAAATAATGTAATCATATTATATAAAACATCCTTCTTTGAAATCTCGTATATTCGCTTCTCGGCGCCACCTTTTATCCATGAATCTATCATGTCACAAAAAAGTTCCGAAATATTTTTAGTCAAGGTTTTTAGTAGCTTTAATTGTATGCTCCAGGAGCACAGCAATGGTAATCGGGCCAACGCCACCAGGAACTGGAGAAACTAAAGATACTTTCGGTAACACTTCCTCAAATTTGACGTCGCCATACACTTTACCATCTATCCAGGTAATACCAACGTCAAAAACAACCGCATTTTGTTTAACCATCTCCTCGCCAATCAGACCTTTGACACCGGTGGCAACGATTAAAATATCGGCATTCGACGTATAATCCTTCAAACCATTAGTATAAACATGGCATACATTTACCGTTGCATTTCGGTTTAACAGCATCATCGCAGCAGGTTTTCCCACAATATTACTATGACCAACAACAACGGCATTTTTGCCTTCTATATCCACTTTATATCTCTCCAGTGCGTAGATAATACCCTTTGGCGTGCACGGAACAAAACCTGCGGATTCATTTCCAATAAATAAGTTTCCGAAATTTACCGGGTTAAATCCATCAACATCTTTCTCCGGGTCAATGCACTGCATGATTTCCTTTTCGTTTATATGCTCCGGAAGTGGAAATTGCACGAGAATCCCATGCACGTCGTCCTTAGAATTCAACTCGTTTAGTAATTCTATTATCTCTTCTTCTTTTGTTTCCGCAGGGAACTTATAATTATCTGATTTTATGCCTGTTCTTTTACAAGCCCAGTGTTTTAGTTTGATATACAATTGGGAAGGCGGATGTTCACCCACGAGAATTGTTGCAAGCCCGGGCGTAACGCCGTAATTTTCTTTTAATTCTTTGACTTCTTGTTTAACTTTCTCCTCAATCTCTTGTGCAATTCCTTTCCCATCAATAACGTTATCTGAAATTTGTTCTTCCATGTTTTACTCCTCCTATTTAAATAACGGGAATTGTGTGCATAGACCTTCAACAGCACTCAATATTTCATTTTGAATTGTGGCATTTTCAATATTATTTAGCGATTTCGTAACCCAATCTGCAATCAATTTCATTTCTTCTTCTTTCATGCCTCGCGTGGTCACCGCAGGTGTTCCAAGTCGTATTCCACTCGTTACGAAAGGACTTCTTGTTTCAAACGGAATAGTACTTCTACTAACAATAATTCCAACATTACCAAGTGTTTCTTCCGCTTCTTTACCTGTTATTCCCGTTTTAATCAAATCCGCGAGCATCAAATGATTGTCTGTTCCACCTGATACCAGATCAAAACCATTAATCATCAACTCATTTGCTAATGTTTTAGCATTTATCACTATTTGTTTTTGATATTTCATGAAATTATCACTCATTGCTTCTTTAAACGCAACCGCTTTAGCTGCAATCGCGTGCATCAGCGGTCCACCTTGAATACCGGGAAATACCATTCTATTTACCTTTTCTGCATACTCCTTCTTGCACATAATCATTCCACCTCGCGGACCTCGTAATGTTTTATGTGTGGTTGTAGTAACAAAATCAGCATAAGGTATTGGACTTTTATGCAGTCCTGCAATAACCAATCCAGCAATATGCGCGATGTCCGCTAAAAAATATGCTCCCACTTCATCTGCTATCTCTCTGAATGCTGCAAAATCAATCTCACGTGGATATGCACTTGCACCTGCAATAATCAACTTTGGTTGATGTTTTAACGCTAAATCTCTTAAAGTATCGAAATTCAGTGTTTGAGTCTCTTTATCCACTTCATAAGAAACTATGTCGAAGTACTTTCCCGTGAAGTTTACTGGACTACCATGTGATAAGTGACCACCATGCGATAGATTCATGCTCATAATGGTGTCGCCAACATCCAGCATAGCAAAATAGATTGCCATATTGGCTTGCGTTCCTGAGTGTGGTTGAACGTTTACATGTTCCGCACCGAAAAGCTTTTTTGCACGTTCAATTGCTAAGTTCTCAACCATATCATGGTATTCGCATCCACCGTAATATCGCTTTCCCGGATAGCCTTCTGCATATTTATTGGTCATTAGCGAACCCTGCGTTTCCATAACTGCCGTACTTGCATAATTCTCCGATGCAATTAAATTTATCTTGAATTTCTGTCTTTTCTCTTCGAGGTCTAATATTTCTGAAACCTCGGAATCAACTTCATTTACGTTTTTAAGGATAATGCTCATTTCTTCCCTCCTTCATCTTTATTCTTGCTTCTACCATCTGCTTTAAAAAATTTTAGTTCTATTCTCCCATCCATATTCCATAGGAATGACTTCGTACTATTAATACATGATTCTTTTTTGCGTTATAGCTCTGCCGAGGTCATGAAATTTAGAAAAGCTTATATACTATCAAGTGAAGACCGAGTGTCATGGTAGAAAAAGAGGCGCTCAATATTCACAAAAAAAAGCTTATTTTTGTTGCTTTGTTTGTAGTTATTGCGTTTTTTGCGCAAAGAATAAATTTTTCCCCTGTAATTGGCGCTGAAAAACAATACTTCACATTGTTCCAATTCTTTGGTCCTATTGCAGGCGCATTCCTGGGTTCTGTTTTTGGCGTTATTGCCGTTCTCGCTGCCGAGCTAATTAATTTTTTTGTCGTAGGAAAAGAAGCTGCATTGATTAATATTATGAGACTGGCTCCAATGCTGTTTGCCGTATATTATTTTGGGAGTGAGAAGAAGAACTTGAATGTTATTGTTCCTTTAATTGCAATCGTGTTGTTTGTGCTGCATCCTGTTGGCAGGCAAGCATGGTTTTATTCTTTATTTTGGACAATACCGATAATTGTAAGATTATTGCCAGGTAAATATTCAATGTGCGTTCCATTGAGAAGTTTAGGAGCGACGTTTACTGCTCATTCAGTTGGTTCTGCGTTGTGGGTATGGACAGTTCCCATGACTGCCGGACAATGGATTGCTTTGATACCAATTACAGCGTTTGAAAGGCTGTTATTTGCTGCCGGAATAGGTATCACTTATGTAACCTTTAACGCATTGCTTGATAAAATACTTGACGTATTTAAAATAAAAGTGCCAGGTGATGTTTTGAGAATTGACAAGAGGTTTACTGTGAGGAGTTGATTTTAATTTTTGTATTTGTTCAGCTCCTTTTTATAACCACAAGATTACACATAAGCCCTTTCAGGGCTTGCGGGGACATGGAGCAGAGCCCCATAATTTTCACGAGAAAATAATAATAGGGATTATGTTTCCATCGACTATTCTCCGCATTGCTTCTTTTTCTTGTGTTAATCTCGTGGTTTTTTATCTTAGCTATGCAAGTACAAGTTGTTCATCCTCACACCTGGTTTTTTCATTCATCTCTCATATATAATAGCAGCATCTGTGAATCCACTCACATCAGAAATGTGTTTGTCCGGGAAAATCTTCTCTTTGAGTTTTCTGTCCTCAATCAACTGAAACAAAACAACGCCTTCTACATAATCATCATTTCTGATGACTTTAAGACCTTTCACTAATGATTTACGGTCCTCTTAAGATGAACTATTAGACTTTCTTTGCGTATCCTCTTTGCACGAGTTCCTCATTCAGCGAAATATCACTGTCTTCCAGCAATATAACACCAAGGTATCTGCCATACTTACCAGTGGCTTTGTATGTCTCAATTTCCATCTTGTTTTGATTATCTGCCAATCGTTTTTCTACGTAACGCTTGGCTTCCATGCCTTTTTTATATTCTTCAGATGTATGTTTTACACGCCATGTTTCCGGAGTATCAACATGCGCCAACCTTATTCTCTGATTGGTGGTCATTTTGAATCCAACGTCTATGACTAAATCCAGAGTGTCTCCATCTACAACCTTGTCCAATTCTGCCCTATACTTATACAAAGTTTTCACCTCCACATCAATATTCAAGTATTCTATTCAGTTCTTTTGCTTGCTCAATCCAACTTGTGACATCTTCAGGGGATGGCTTTGGAACGTAGGGTTTTGATACACACACCTCGTCTATCAGGTGGTATAGATTCTCAGGCTTTCTCTGTGCTAACTCAGGAACCGTATCAACACCAAGTTCTTCCAGCAAGGTGGCAAACTCTTCATTGATTCCTTTTATACGCATTAAATCCGCAAGATTCGCCCATCTCAAAATAAGCTCGTGAGAAATGCCTGTCTTCTCGCTTAAAACTTTTCTATCCTTAGGGAGTTTGGTTTTATGAAGCAGATCCAGTGTGGAAAATATTCCTTCTTCTTCTAATTTTAGTGTGTAAGTTAAACCTATCTCTTCTAAATCTCTAACCCGTTGAAACTTAGCGTTTGATCCCGTGGTGTACTCTGCCCATAATCGGTCAAAGTATTTGCTCGTTTCATCAGTCAGTCCGGGGGACTCAATATAGACACTTTTGTCATCATAGGCAAAGAAAGAACCCGCAGTCCAGTTATGACTCCCGATTACCAAATGCCTGTCATCTATTAGCACGAGTTTCGTATGCGTGAGTTCCTCGTCGAAATCATACGTTACTTCCATGCCATTATTCTTGAAAAAGTTGTAGGCTTCCGCGTTGATCACCCTTGAGCCAAATATTTGTCCTTCCGCATCCTTATCAAGAATCACCTTAATGTCCACACCCCTCTCTTTTGCTGCCTTCAATTCATTAAATAGCGGGTCAGTAGGATATTTTCTTTCGTCTTCAAACCGCATAAAAAACATTATTATCCTGATTTTTTCCTTAGACTCGGCTATTAATCTCTTGATAAAATAAAGATATTCTTCGTCATCTATCACACACACTCCTTTAATATCATAACTTGCTCTATCTTCCATATCTTTTACATATTGATGTTGCTCAAAAATCTTAGATATGTCACCGGCCTTTTTTCTTCTGTATTTAAATGCAGGATAATGATTTTTCTTGATATAATCGTCTATTTTTAGGAGCTCCGTTAGAATTATGTCCTTGAAACCTTTTTCATCCCCGACTTTTTCGTTCATAACGAATCTGCCTCCTGAGGATTTAATAAGCTTTAGATAATTGGAAAAAGTTGGATTGGATTTGAATTCAAGGAGAAGCGGGGAGAGAAAATTTGCAGTATCTCTAACAGGGTGAGCAAATATCGAATATTTGAATTTATTGAAGTCCTCTCGGTCTATGCCTTTGACCCTCAACACGTCTGATATATCCTTGAAAAAAACGTTCTCATTTCTATATTTGATTATTCGCGGGGCTGTTTTCGGGCCTATCCCGGGGAGGCTTGCCAGTTCAACAGCATCTGCTTTATTAATGTCAATTTTCGGTACATATTTGACAGGGAGGAGAAAATCCAGAGCAGGCTTTATTCCTTCCACAGGTATATAATAATATTCGTGCTCTTCTTGCTTAATTGACTCTGCATAGAGGTTCATGACCTTCTGCACGGCGGTATTAATGGTATAAATGACATATTCATTCTCTATCTTCTCCTCAAGTTCAACGTCATACTTTACTCTTCCACCGCTGTTTAGTGAGATGCTTTCGAGAATAGCCCGAATAGTTTCTAACTCATTTTCAGTCCATTCAATCGTGCCGTCCCATCCCTTCAGGAGGTTATTAAGAGTATCTATGCCGATTTTCATTCCAATCCCTCCAATCCTGTATTCCAGAGCTTTTTGAACTCGTCAATGAAATTTATTGCAACGTCTTTTGAATATATAGCAACAGAATCCTCTTTGCTCATAAATATGTCCAGATATGCCCAATTGTGACTGCCCGCCACAACTAAATCATCGTCGAAGACCACATACTTACTGTGAAGGCTGTAATCATCGGGAGGATTGCTAAATTTTATGGGAACACCTCTGTCACGGAGGTATCGAAAACTCATGCGGTCGGGTATATCAATACTCAAACTTTTCTTTGAATGTCCAATTACAATCTTCACGTCCAATCCCCTCCATTTCGCATAGACGAGTTCGTCTAACATTCCTCTTATCTTACCCCAGCGATCATGGATTACATCTATTATGAAAATAGTTGCATAGATACTCTTCGAAGAATTACGTATCTTATCTAACAAAAAGAGATAGTAATCCTCGTCTGAAAGCCTTAGAGCCCTTTCACACTGGAAATACGGAAAATTCATCTTATCCCTCCCAAAATCTCTTCAATTTGGTTTTTTATCGCATTCAAATCCGTTGCGTAAATAGATTTCCAATACCGTGCCCTTATTGCAGATTTTTCTAATTTATTAAGATAGTCGTTTACCTTCAGCAGCCATCCAATTTTTTCTTCTGATTCTTCAACGTCAGGTATCCTGGAATTGTAAGCCTCTTTAACAGCTTCGTGCCTGGTTATTATAAAATCCATCTTTTCTATTCTATTTTCAAGATATTCCGCATGCCCATAAAGAGCATCTAAATCCTTTTCCGGCACCTGTATCCCCTCCTGTTCATCATTTAAATATCAATCACAACCTCCATCTCCAGGATTTGGCACACTACCGCCTCCATCGTCGGGGGGTAGCGGTGGTTCTCCTTCTCCACTACCGCCTCCATCCGGCCCACCTTCATTCTGGTTAAAAGACTCATCCTGAATCGTTATGGACTCAACCGCATCATCGTCTGCATGGTCTCCCATCCAATCTACTAACTCATCAACGTCGTCATTTTCCATTCTTATACAACCATCGGTATTATGCTCATGTCCAGTCCTTCCATGACCATCGGGTTCGCCTTCTCGACCACCGTGAATGCCAATACCTCTCTGACGGGCAATGTCGTTTCTTTCTGTTCCGCTTTCTCCTGAATCTCCTACTTGAATGAAGTGCGGTCCATTGCTTCTCGAATCTCCGGTATCCGCAATACGTCCAATAGGCCATTCCCCATTTGGAGCAGGACCGTTACTCCCCACAGTGCAGGGGTCCCCATCCGGAATTGTAGTATTGTTTGCAGCATCCCAGGATTCTACAACATTTCCATCTCCGTCCACCAGATACATGGTCCCGTCCTCCCTACTAAATACAAGTTCTGCCATTGTCGTTACCACCCATATAAGACCATTTCGAGCAATTTCGTAGAACGTTTTATATCCGAACCTGGTTCGCATATACCTTCTTTTGGCTGAAACATCCCGGTCATTTTTTACTTTCTAACTTTCAGATAGACAATGATGTATAAATAACTTACGGTATATATAAATAATTTGCATATTATTTTCTGGACAACTTCAACTTTCCTACCTCTGAATATCACGTCACTATCGTATCCACCGCATCCATTGCAATCGCCCTCTTTATCTCCAATACGAGTCTTCTCCCGGAACACATATTACACCTGAAAAGGGCGTTACCGTATGGATGCCCACCATACATGTGTATGTTCGTTCCACCACCTATCCTCGTAGCGATGTCATACACCCAGAAATCCCTATTCTCATCCAATCTCTCCATGTAGAGTACGAGAATTATTTCGCAACAAATCTAATATATAACTCTATCAAGCGAATCTTCCCTGAGTGCGTCTTTTATCTCTCTTGATATTCTCCTGCCGGTGCTCATTGGCTCGTTATAGAGCAGTTGAGAGTAAGGCGAACCATTAATGTAGAGATTGGTACCAGCAACAATTCGGGCAGAGATTTCGAACGCTATAAATTCCAGCTCATCGGTGCAGATGGTTTCTATACAGAACGGCCCTATCATACCAGGACTGAACAGCTCCTGGGATGCCTTGACTATGTTCTGACCCATCGTCAGGATCTGGTTCAGAAGCGACTCCCTCGCTACCACCGGAATATTTCCTGTAACTACAAAAGAAGGTTCTGGGGGCCTGTCCTGTACAATATAAGCTAGCCTTGAGAGTCCATCAATGTTGGATTCATAGCGGATGTCCATGCTGAGCAGCTCCAGCCGATTTTTCAGCGGTGAATAGAAATAATGGGGATAGAACCGGGTTCCTATTACAAACTCCTGGATGGTAAAGCGCTCCTTATCTCTCAACTTCAACTCTTTGATACCTTTGTCAAACTCTTCAGGACTGCTCGCAAGGAAATAGCCCTTCCCTCCCTTAGCACCCGGAAATTTTACCATGACTACTTTATCTATACCTTCAGGGTCGTTGAATCCCTTAGGTAGCCTTAGATCAGCGTGCTCCATCCATTCCCTCTCGTGCTCACGGTTCGATTCCCATTCCAGGACCATTCTGTTCCCGAACATAGGCACAAAGAGTTCATTCTCAATCCTCGTTGGCGAAAGATATTCCACAAAGGAACCATGCGGGATAAGGATAACATTTCGTTCTATTAGTTCCTCTAGAAACTTCTTCTCCATGAATTGTCCGTACTCTTCAACAATTAGAAGCTCATCAGCCAATCCAAACTGCTGGTATATCTCTTCCGTGCCTCTTTTGCATATCACCAGAGTCTTGAACCCCTCATCTCTTGCTCCTTTAAGAATCTGAAGTGCAGTATGACTTCCCATGGTGGCTATGGTTATCTCATCACGGGCATAGCCGTCCAAAATTTGATGAATTTCTCTTTTATCTATCATTTCTTTTATGTAACCGTCTCTTCCAATCTGTTCTGCTGAATGGCTTTTCTGATCTCCATAGCCACCCTCTTACCCACCGAAAGCGACTCTCCGTAAAGGTATCCAGAATATGGCGTAAAACGTGTTCCGGGAGAGCCCTGCACTCGCATGGAGATGTCAAAGACAACGGCTTTCTCTTTTGGAGGACCAGGAATGAAAGTGGACTGTAATGCAAAGGGACCTATGATTCCCGGTGGATACTCCGCTTTAGCAACCTTGACAAACTTCTCACCCAGCTCAAATACCTCTTCTAAAAGTGATTCCTTTATCGTGCATGCGATATGCCCGGCTTCGATGGCTTTGACATCTAAGTACTTCAAAACTTCTAACTGCTGTGACGCCGGAAGGCGAAGTATGCCGTCCAGATTTGTCTGTCTCCGCGTATCAATCCCCAGCAGTTCCAGCCGTCCGTCTAAGATGGAATAGAAGTAATTGAAGTTAGACTGCGCACCCATAACGAACTCCTCGATGACCGCTTTCTTCAACCCTTCTTCTGTTATTTTACCATCACGAATCATCTGCTCTGAATTCTTGTAGAACTCACCGGACGAAGATGCGAAGAAGAATGCACGTTCGTATTTCCGCTGGGCTTCCGGTGCTTTAACCAGAACCAGCCGGTCTATTTCCTCAGGGCTTTTGTATATCAGGGGATAAGGAATCCCTCCTTTTTCCATCAGGTAATACTGGTTCCTATCGGCATCGCGTTCCTCAGCCCGAAGCATGCTTCTCGACCCGAATAGAGGTAGAAGAAACGCATCTTCGATACGGTCAAAGCCCACATAGACCTCAAAGGAGCGGTGTGGTATGAAAATAACGTTATTTTCACGCATCTGCTTCATCACTCTCTCTTCGGTTATATCAGAAAATTTATCAAGCACAATGGTCTGATCCACTATTCCGCAGGAATTTTCCGTCCGATAGTAGCGGTCATAAGTCTTTTCCCTGCCCTTCTGGCACACCACCAGTGTTCTGAAGCCCATCTCCTTCGCTCCTCGACATATATCCAGTGCGGAATGTGACCCAAGTACACCTATAATCGCTTTATCAAGATCATATCCGTCCAGAATTTCTTTTATCTCGCTTCTATCTATCATTTTTTCATCCTTTGCATATAATTTTGGATAATATTAATAGATATTTAAATCCAACTTTTATTTATCGTATTAGCTGAGCGGGGGTAGCCGAGCTGGACAAAGGCGCAGGACTTAAGATCCTGTTCCGTAGGGATACGAGGGTTCAAATCCCTCCCCCCGCACATCTTATCTAAAACGCGTTACGTCAATCCGTTCGCAGTAATCGGCAATCGGGCAGGTGCTGCACTTTGGACTGACAGGTGTGCATATAGCTTTGCCATGCGTGACCATAAGCTCGTTAAATATTATCCAGTGCTGTTTTTGTAGTGTTTTTCGCAAAGCAAACTCAGTCTGATACGGATTTCTGGTAGATACGAGCCCTAAGCGATTGGATATACGGTGGACATGCGTATCAACAGCTACACCCGGTTTCTTATATCCCTTCGTGATGACGATATTTGCGGTCTTCCTCCCAACACCCTTCAGTTTCAAGAGCTCCTCCATCTCGTCCGGGACCTTTGAATCATACCGCTCAATCAGAGCACGACTGATCCCGTGGATTCGCTCTGCTTTTCTTTTGTAGAATCCGACAGGATAGATTGCTGTCTCTATCTCGCCTCGTTTGAGATTTAACATCTCTTCAGGTGTTTTTGCCAGAGCAAATAACCGTTCTGAAGCATGGGCAGTTACTTCATCCCTGGTTCTAAGACTCAAAAGACACGAAATCAGGATTAGAAAAGGGTCATGGTCTTTTGTCTTGCTTAATGCCGATGTTTTGTCTTGATACCGCTCTTTAAGAATCTGCACGAGCTGTTCAATATCTTCTCTTCGGTTATCAGCAGGAGTTTCGAGGCTCATCCTACTGAGGCTTCTACCCACGCTAAATACTTATCATAGCCTGCCACAATCGGAAGTGCGATGATTTCCGGCAATTCATAGCTGTGAACTTCTTTTATTCGCTCTATAATCCTATCTACCATGCTTTTTTCTGTCTTTATTATCAGTAAAGCCTCTTTATCTTTGCAGAACTCACCCTCCCATCTATAATAGGAATTCACGTCTGCAACGTTCACGCATGCCGCCAGTCTTTTCTCTACCAAGACCTTCGCTATCTTTTCTGATTCTTCCACACCTGTCGTGCATAGAATCACGAAAAAATCCGTTTTCATTACTTACTTAGAGCCAAGTTTTTCCACTACATCCCGGGGCAATTGTTTGGCAATATCTATTTTCTTCACACAAGCGGTCTTTATTCCTCTCTTCTTCGCTTCTTCCCTCAAATCCTTCGCCTTTATTTTCTTCACCAACTCCTCTAACTCCTCACTCATATTCTTTCACCTCCACAATTTAATAACAAATCTTTTCTACTCCCCATTTATCCCTGAAGTCATCAACCGCAACTACTTCCTTCACCCCCGGAACCCTATCCTTCAGCGTCGCCTCAACGAAGTTCACCAGTGTGTATTGGCTCATCGGACATCCTGCGCATGCACCGGTTAACCTCACGCGCACCACGCCGTCCTCCACGCTCACCAATTCTATACTGCCACCTTCCATCGCTAAAAGCGGACTAATCTCCTTTTCTATCACACCTTTCACCGCTTCAAACATTCTATCTATCACCTCTTATTTGTTTTATCTCTTACTTGTTTTATTATACCAATCGTTAATATAAAATTTGAGGTAGGATGAAATTTTCTTATGATATTGACCTTGTCGAATCTTATCGGGATGTGAGTAGAGGAGCGTGAAAATGGACATAGAGGGATTTGCGAAGCGGAAGTTAAGAGCGGGCGAAAGAGAAGAGGAGAAAAGAGTGGTGAAAGTAGGAGAAGTAGAAGTAAAACTTGATGAAGTGGTGAGAGAACACCGTGGAGAAGCGGTAGAACGCATAGCCACGGATATAATCAAAGAGATGGGCGAAAGAAGGGTGAAACAATGGAAACCAAAGTTGAATATACTCGCACATGCGGCAGATATATCAGAATGGGATAGTGTGCTTCTAAACCGGTATTATCCCTCATACACGAACATAAAAAAAGAATGTGACGATTGCATACAGGGTCCTTGTGCGATTAGCAAAGAGGAAGGGATGGGTTTGTGTGGATTGGATAGCGATGCGTATCAAGCGAAACTGAGCTTGCAGGAAGCTTGTAAAGGGCTATTCAAACAATTAACATTCGCATGCGATTTGCACGAGTTCGCAATAAAAACTTTCGGTAGTGATAGTGAGATTGACATTGGTAGTTCTATCACGTATCCCACAATGAATACCTCCATGCTAACGGGCTTTTACACGAAGAATTTAGAGGATATGAGTAATGCGTTATCATACGCAGGCTCACAGCTATCCGAGTTGCTGGTTGCGGCTTATTTCGGGCATGAAAGCGTAATAGAATTCGAGGAGAAGGCACTACATGCAGGTTCACTTACTTTCCTTGTGATGGAGATAGCGGAAAGCATAAAGATGTGCTGTTTTGATTTCTTCAATGCAGGCAAGCATCCGGGAACGGAATATCCTGATTTTCCACCGGTCGAGACCGAGGTTGGTATGGGTGCGGTTGATACCGCCAAACCAGTCATAGTCTTTTTCGGCAATGATTTCCTGCCTGCGTGGTTCGCCATTGAGCACGTAAAAAGGGAGGGGTTAGAGGATGCGATAGAGATTTGTGGCGTGGGTGCTGTGGGGCATGACCTACCGCGATTTTATAAAAGAGCGAAAGTTCTCACGTCGGCAGTAAAGGCAAGGAAGGTGACAAGAGCGGGCATACCTGATGTAGTCGTTGTCAGTGAGTCGTGTTTTGGGCTTGACGTGCTGGCAGAAGCGAAGAGAGTGGATGCGAAGGTGATAGCATATGGATATAAAGCAGGTGATGGGTTAGAAGACCGGTCTGAGGATTCCGTGGAGGACGTGCTCAACGATATACTGGAGAAGGACTTACCAGGTGTGCGGATAACAATTCCGGAGAAAGCAGGCGAACTCGCTGTTAGATTGGCAAGTGAAATAAAAGAGAGAGGGAAAAGAAAAAAGAGCTATTTGTTGGCTGAGGAGAAGATGAAGGAAGAGGCATCGAGATGTAACTCGTGCGACATCTGTTTCGGAGTATGCCCGAGCAGGTTGACAATAAGCAAGGCAATGGAGGATGGCGTGAAAGCACTCGCCGATATTTACGATGAATGTATATTCTGTGGTAAGTGCGAAATAGCCTGTCCTGAAGGGGTTCCGATACTTGATTTGATTATAAGTGCGGCGTCTGTAACAGGGAAAATAAGTGAAGATAAGTATCTTATGCGTGCGGGCAGGGGTCCTATGTCGGAGTTAGAGTGGAGAGACCTGACTTTCGGCGTTGTGCTTGGTGGAAACGGTCCCGGGATGATTAATATTATAGGATGCGGGAATTATCCGGGTTCGGAGCGCGAAGTAGCGGATATGGCGAGATATTTCTTAGAGAGGAACGCTATTGTCACTGTTTCGGGTTGCGTTGCCGCGGACGTTGCGAAATATTTCGATGAAGAAGAGAGAACATATTTATTTGAGCAGTATATCGCAGCAGGCGTGTTGAAGGGGTTGGTGAATTTTGGCGGCTGCACGGCTATTTCACACGTTCCGTCGGCGGTCTATCGTGGTGCGTTAGTCGGTAGTGCATACACGCCAAAAGCCAACTGGACGCAAATTGCCGATTATCTCTATGCGAGGTTGCCCGTGGTGGTGATAATGTGGGGTGCCGCGACGGAGGAGATGTATGCTGTTGCGTCGGGACTTGTGAGGTCGGGCATACCGGTAGTCGTTGGACCTTCGGGCTCCGCGTTCAAAAGATATTTCATGGGCGATAAAAACGACAGGAGCACGTGGTGGATGTATGATGGCGTTACGGGAGAGAAGAAAGAGGTTGAGCCCTGTCCCGTGCATATGCTCGTGCCGGTGGAGACGAAAGAGGAGGCAATCGTAATGAGTGCTAAATTGTTGCACCGACCGCTTGCGTTGCGAGACCCGAGGCTTGCGAGTTTGGAAGCAGAGAACGAGGCATATAAGGAGTTCTTTGGTGAATATTCCGATGATTGGCATTTATACGTGAGGTCAGAGCAGGAATTGCACGTGATGCGCCGGGCAGAGTTGTTGAGGAAGTTGGAAAAGGAGCATGGCTGGGAGATAGAAGGGTTGCGGATAAAGAGAGCACGGTACAGGTCTGGCGAATTGATGGATATGGAAACGTATAACAAAAAATACGGGATACAGTTGGGTAGGTATTCGACTCTCGTGCCGAGGTTGATAACGAGTAAGGATGTTGGTTCTGAGGATACGTAGATTCCACTGAAATGCCCTTCGTCCAAATAAAACTCAAAGATGAAAAATGCATAAACAATACGAAGAAGCAAGAAAAATACTTCTTAAGGAGATTGGCGAAGATTGGATCGATGATAGAATTAGGAACTATGAGGAGTATCTTAGAAAGTTACAGCGAAAATACGGGAAGTATGCTCTATTTTATGAAAAAGAAGGAAAATATCATCCTTTTGCAAAATGGTGGCTTGATACTTCGCCTTTCGTGATTTTAAAAATTATTATGCTTGGCAATCTCTTCAAAACCCTTAGAAATTATAAAGGGTTCAAAGAAAAAGTGGAAAAACTGAAAACCGCTCCAAAAGAGTTTGAAAAGGTAATTTACGAATTTAGAATGGCTTTTAACTTCATTCAATTTGGCTGGGATGTTATCTTTCCAGCGACACCGGATTTAATAGTCTCGCAAGGAAACCATACTTACTACGTCGAATGCAAGAAAAAGGACATTTATGGTGGAAGAGAAAAAGAAATAAAGAACATTTTCAAAGGCGTTTCTGAAAATGCTATGAGAAAATGGAAAAGAATACAAATTCCCCTTATCATTTTTGTCAAATGTAAAACATCCATAGAATCAAATGATAGACCTCGATTGAAAAGATTAATTGAAAATACAATCACACAACCTGAAGGAAAAAGTCATTTATCTGAGGATAAATTTGATGTTATTGTCAAAAATCCAAAAGCTCAGAATCGTATAATGAGCGTGCCCTATGTTGATTATCCAATGAACACTGAAGAGGAAATAAATCAGAGATTTATTTATTCACTAACAAAAGCAGTCCTTGGATTTCCAATCAATCCAGATTATTGTACGTTTGAAGGAGACGTCAATCCTCAGAATAACGGTTTCTTATTACGTAACATAAAATTCATAGGATTCTTATCAAATGAGTCTCAAAATAGATTTAAATCGATTGAGAATAGCTTCGATGAGGCAATAGGACAGATACCAGAAGAAAGAAATGGATTAATCTATATCGAATTGGATCCCAATATTTCGCCTTATGAAGTTAAAGAAATTTTAGAAAAGCTTAAAAGGGAGCTCAAGAATCATTCTCGAATTAATGTGGTCCTTCTTACAAGAGAGATAACAGAAAAACCAACCGATGAAGATTTGGTTAAAGGCACTCATTATGTGAAAATCATAAACGAATCTGCATCGCTAATTCCTGAACACCTAAAAATTCCAGGAATTAAGGGAGAAGAAATCAAAAATAGCGAAAAAAGAGTTGTTTTGGAAGACCTCGCTAGGAAATATACTTCTGAAGGATTCAGACCTTTTAGTAAAGAAGGAAGCACATTTGTATTTGTATTTAAGCCATATTCTCAAAATAAGGTTCAATATTACATCGACATCGGAAATAAGCCTAGCAAAAACAGAGTTTCACTATTTCACGATGGTAAATCAAATTTAATTCTAAAAAATTACGCATTTGATGGTAAATGCTATTCAGTAGAAGCTCCGGTGAAAAGAGAAGAATTCTTTGATAAGAATCATGTAGTTTTATGCACTTGGAATCCACTAAAAGGGTATATTGGAATAAACATAGATGAGGAGATGTACAGAAAAACTGTTGATACCTTTTATTTGGAAGATATTACAGTGAGAATGCTTATAGGAACAGACATTTCCAAGAAACACTTTGCTAAAATGTTATGTTATTCTGTTCAGGTTTATGCGAGAGCGTTTGAGGATGAAGAGATTCAAAAACTTATCAAGACGTTGTATAAACAAATTTCACAAGGTGAATAGATCATGAAAAGATATAAACAGAAGCTTGCATTTTTGGAAATTATAAAGCCGTGTGTAAAAAACAAAATCAATGTAAACTTTAGGGTAAGAAATAGCGGTAGATATCCAAAGGAAGTGTATTTACAAGCTTTAGAGATGAGAAGGAGTGGTGCTTCAATAGAGGAAATAATGAATGCTTTGAATATTCCAAACTCTACCCTTGACCAGTGGATTTATCTTCAAAGAATGTCAAAGTATGATTGCAACAGTGAGGAAATCAAATATTAAAAACATTTGGTTTCGGGCAACTTCACATAACACGGTGTAGAAGACTGCGCTTCGCTCCGTCCAAATTCGGCTTCACCGAACTTCTTTTACACCGAAAACGTTCGGCAAAACGGTAGCAATAAATATAGTAAACCCATAGAGTAATAACAATATGAAAACCAGGCACAAGATATACATAGGCGATTCAAGACAGATGAAAGAAGCGCTGGACGAGTCTGTTCACCTCATCATTACTTCACCTCCATACTGGCAATTAAAAGATTATGGAGACAAAAGACAAATTGGCTTTCATAACAGTTATGAGGACTACATCAACAACCTCAGCCTGGTCTGGAATGAGTGCCATAGAGTCTTGCATAATGGATGCCGTTTGTGTATCAATATCGGCGACCAGTTCGCTCGCTCCGTCTATTACGGAAGGTATAAAGTCATTCCGATAAGAATGGGTATAATCAAGAAATGCCATTACAAATTTGAAGCGGTGGTGTAAATGAAAGAAGATTTAGACTTCTTGAAAAAATTCCCGAAAGACCGTAGCGGACTGTATATTGCATATGAACTTTACACTTTTGATAATCTCTTTCGATTGCTTTTGAAAAACGGTTTTGACCATGAAGAATCTCTCTGCTTCATTCTCTGTAATTGCTCGCTAAGCGCCCTTGTCTTTCAGGAAAGAATCCACAACATGGGCTATAAAAAACTTTCAGCCAAGGATGCATTGCCTCCTGATTTGGCTGCGCATAAAGCACAGTTAATTTACGATTATGGAGGAATATTATAAGCAACCGCATCGCCAAACATTCTTTAGAACTCTATTTCCTTTTTCGCTATATTTATGTTACATAGTTAGCTTTAGCGAACATAACTTCGGATATAATGCCAAAATGGGGGATATGCGAACTCAAGTTCGGATATACCGAAGTTATACGACATTGCTCATTGAAAAATGCAAACTGCAAATTTTAAATTGCAAAATTATTTCGCCCCAACATGACTTGCTCATTGAAAAATGCAAACTGCACAAATGCAAAAAAATAAAAAAGGATTGTTATAAATGAATAATTGTAGGAGGTAATATATTATGAAAACCATAACATTAGAAGAAGGACTTGATGCTGCTTATCCTATTCTGAAGGAACAAAAAGCAATGTTAGTTTTGGATTTATGCCGAGAAATAGTCGAAAAAGCAAAAGCAGATGCAGGGTTTAGTTATGCGGAATTTTTGGTTGCTGCAGAAAAGGATCCAAGATTTCAGGTTATGGCAGGTCAGATTGTTGGAGTAGCCATGAAGCATCAAGATCAAGAATTTCAAAAATGCCTTTTGAACATCAATGAAAAAATGGATAAAGGCACGGACTTTACAGGAACTTGGCATATCTATGAAATGGAAGCATGGGATGAGGACTATTTTAACATGGACGTGCAGGCTTATATTAGGATAGATTCGAACAATCTTGGAAATTTTCAATTTGGTTTAGTTTCAGGATGTATAGATGGAAAACTTGTTGATTATGCAGATGGAGAAAGGTTTGAATTTACTTGGGAAGGAAACGATGAATGCGATCCAGCCTGTGGTAGTGGTTGGATTAGAATAAAAGGGGAAAACTTGTTAGAGGGCGAATTTAGAATTCATCTAGGAGATGATTCTACTTTTTTAGCAAGAAGAGCAAAGTAATGAAAATATAAAGTTATTTTCATACCAAAGTTATTTAAATACTCCTGATTGATATTTTATGGTGAAAAATAAGAAATATGTTTTAGGGATTTTCGCGGTTGCAATTCTTGGAATTGTTTTGATTAGCGGCTGTGTTCAACAAGAGGAAGAATATAAAGGACCGCTTCCTGAACATTGCAAAGATGGCCTCTATAATAATGGTGAAGAAGGCTTAGACTGCGGTTGGAGTTGCCCCAATAAATGCACGTTTGTTGAAAAAGCAGGAAAACTGAGGAAAGATGAAACCTGGAGCGGAAACGTTTTGGTGACAAGGTATGTAGAAATTCCAAAGGGAGTTACATTGACTATTGAACCGGGAACTATTGTAAAGTTTAAGCATTGGCTGCCGATAGAAAACGGAGAACATAGATGTCGTAGCGAAGGTCCGCAGGGTATGATTGTAAGAGGGAGTTTAAAAGCAATAGGAACGCCTGACGAAATGATATGGTTTACCTCAGATTCAGAATTGCCTACTAATGGCGATTGGATGGCGATAGAATTCAAAAACAGTGAAGAGAGTATATTAAAATACGCTATAATCGAATACGCTACACAAGGAGCAAGTATATGGGACAATTCAGCGGTAACTATATCTCATAGCATTGTCAGATGGGTAAATTGGGAAGGTATATATCTCGAAAAGAATGATGACCCTGCTGTTCACCAGACAATTGAATATTCAAGAATATATGATAACGCATACTGGGGCATTGCAATGGAGCAGATAAATTATCCTTACATACATCACAATCATTTCTGGTCGGATAAATTCACTGATTCTGATACTGGCGGGGTTTATGCAGATTATTCTTATCCAACGATAAAGCACAACGTATTTACAAAAGGCGACCATATACATACAGGACCAGACAGCAGCGCAGTAATCCAATTTAATGACATCGATGGGCTCTTTAGAATCTCAAATTCCAAATCTGCAGAAATAAACTACAATACTTTAAGACGAGGTGTGCACTTAACAAATCTTCAGAAAGAACCTATAAAGATTAATAACAATAACATCTTTCTTGGTTGGTTCCATGTAGAAAATGTCCGATTTGATATTGATGCAAAAAACAATTACTGGGGCAATAGTGATTTTAACAAAATGCACGACCCTGATAATAAAGTTAGATACTTACCTGTCAAACAAACCGAAATAACAGGCGATGGAGAAGAAGAGATAACTCATGAAATTGTCTTTGATTACCCGGATTTAAGAAACTTTGATCTCGGTTATCGTCCGGGAGACAAAAAGGACAGATTTCCTTACATTTACCCTGATGAAGATGAAACCAGAACGATATTAAGAAAAGAAGTCGCAGGTTATCCTTTATTGTGGACTGTGACACATGATTCGAATTATTTTTATACAAGCGTTCAGGATAAAATTCTTAAACTCGACTCCAACACATTTGAAATAATAGAGGATTTTACCACTCCTTCAGATTGGCTACGCGGCGTTGAATCTGACGGAACGTATCTCTGGGTCAACGGTTATTCTACCGGAAGGTTACATAAAATAGACCCTTCAACACATCAGGAGATTTCTTCTATTCCTATAAGCCACATTCCTAATTCTCCAAAAGGACAACCCGGATTTGCCGATGGCGAACTGTATTTTATCGTATCACAAACAAGTAAATTTTACAGATTAGATAAAGATACAGGCGATATTTTAGAAGAGAATGATTTAGAATTTGGTGGTGGATGGGGGCTGACCTATGATGGCGATAATTTTTATACCTGCAGTGGCGATAGGGTTTCTAAGTTTGACAGAACGGGAAAACTAAAAGGTCAGATTTATGGCGGAAGTCAGGGATGCTGGGACGTTGATTGGGCTAATGGTAAAATATGGACTGCGGAAAGAACAAATGAGAATTGGCTGGGTCCAAAATTGTATCTGCTCGAGCTGAAAAATGATCAATTGCTCTGGAGGTGTTAGCTTGACATTGTCAGATAGATTAACCGTAGAGTTCACGGAGAACGCAGAGGGTGTAGGTTTTAGAGGTTTAGGTTTTAGGGTTTTTACTAATACCTGACAACTAACCCCTAACCCCTTATTTTCTCTGTGAACTCAGCGTTCTCGGCGGTAAATTTTAAATCCGATACTTCAATTCCATTATTTCTCGGATCCTCCTCAAGCACATCATTCATTTTGGATTGTAATTGAAAGTAATTGAGACTGTAAATACCCACAACTAATGCCCGAATGAAAATTCATACGATAATTGCGTGCTTCTTCATAATTTTATCCGCCTCGCTTTGATTTTACTCGGGCTTCATTACATAAATTTAAAAAATATTGTAAAATATTCTTTCAAATGTTTGTTAATAAAATTGTAAACTATTGCTATAAAAATTCGCTTTATCGGAAGCTTTTTATCTATATTTCAGATATTAAAATTAATATGAGCGCTACAACTGCCGGAAAATTTCTGGAGGAAAAATATGGTGGGTCGCCGAGTCCTGATAGTAAGCGTAAAAAATGTCTTGAAGGCCGTATATTTCCTATGAAGGCGGATGATTCAACTAGATCAGAGTGGTTTAGACCAGAATGGTTACGTGATCGTGATCGGATAATATATTCACGATTTTTTAGAAGATTATCATCAAAAACTCAGGTTGTTGCTGCATCAGGAGGAATTACCAGCGATCACATACGAAATAGATTAACTCACTCACTTGAAGTAATGCAAATAGCTTCATCAATAGCTTTAAAGGTGAATGAAAATAACAATACCAAAAAAGAAATGGACCTTGACTTAATTCAGGCGATAGCTTTAGGACATGACATTGGTCACACAGCTTATGGTCATGTAGGTGAGGAATCCTTATACAATTTTCTATTTGGTAATTCATGCAACAACCAAGAGCAGAATGAAAAACATAAAAAATTCCACCACTCCTTTCAAGGCTTAAAAGTGTGCTGCTTTTTGGAGAAATCATACAAACCTGATCTTTCGGGCTTAAATCTCACGATTGCCACATTGGATGGAATTTTTAAACATACCAAGCTGAATAAGAAGGAACGAAAGTTCTACCGGAATATATTCGACAGCTATCGGGAAGAGTTTTGGGAAAAAGATGAAAAAGAAATTGATAGAGACGTATACGAAAAGTTAACTGAATACCTATTTGAGTATGCTTCCCCAGTGACTTGTGAAGGAATAATAGTTTCTATTGCTGATGAATTTGCACAACTTTGCCATGATATCGAGGATATTAGGAGACTGGGTGGATTTGAAGCGGTAAGTGGATTTTATGATGTAGTAAAAACAGAAATATGTGAACACGACTTACCAGAAATTGCTGAAGAACCATACAAACAATTTGAAGAATCCCTTGAAAAGGTTTTAAAAGATAATTCCAATTCTAATATCGTTAAATTAGAGCGGTATTATATTAAATTAATGATCCGTCTGTCTATGTCTATCGTTTCAAACGTGATAATAAATTTAAGGGGCAGGAAGGATTGGATGAAATTATTAAAGTCCGAGTATTTTGGAGAATTTGAAGAACTAAAAAAATCCAGATTGAAACTGGGATTAGACAAGGAGAATAAGAAATTGATATCCTCCTTGGATGAAATTAACAAAGAATACAAAAAGAACACATTAATGAGTATCCCGGAGGTAGCTAGGTGGGACATAAAAGGGAATGAATTATGTGTAGATCTAGCAAATATACTCTATAAATCGTTGAATCATAAGAATAATAATGCGAATGGAATAAATACGAAAATTTTTAATCGTGAACATCAAGAGAATTTACTTAAATCCTTCGAAGCAGGGCAAAATTTTGCCGATAAAAATAATTATTGCAGTGACAGTGATAATATTCCAGTAAAGTTTACTGTTTTGGATTATTTGGTAGGGATGACGGATAGTTCTATGATCAAAGAATATGGATCGCTAACTTTTAAGCGTGTTGAACTTTGATAAAATCTTGTGGAACCATGCCATCAATAGCCCTTTAAATTAAATCAGTCGAAGATACTAAGTAGATTAGTTCATTTCATTGGTTGTTTACCAAAAACCAATTATTAAGGAATGAAATATCGGAGGCATAAACATAACTATTGATAAAAGGACTGCTTTCTAAATCTTAGCTACGTTCACCTTAAAAAGCGAAGTGACTGTAAAATAAGCTTCTCAAGACATCTCAAGGAAACCTATCCTATCTGGCAAGAAAGAAGGGATACTGGACGGTGAAATTGTGTAGGTGTATTCAACATCCAACAAGTTGACAGTCCCGCCTAAGCGAAATTATTATATGTATGCTGGGTGTTAGAGAATATTGTGTAAAGGTTTAAGGTAAGGAGATTAAAAAGCATGAAAAGTAACCATCAAAAAGAAGACCGAGAAGTAGTTTTGATAGTACTTCTAATCGCAATCATAGTGGTAGTAGTGACGGTGGTGTCATCTTTTTCTTATAGCATCAGTATCCAACAAATTGATGGTTCCTCTTTTAGGAATAGTTTAAATATTTGGGTAACCTAAAATCGTAAGTTTTATATACCACAAAAAAACGAAAGACAAATATACCTATAAAGAGGAAAAAGGTAATATGGTTGAAGAGGAAAAAGGTAAGGAAGAAGAACCACCCATTAAGGATTCTATTAAATTATTACTTATGGTCAAAGCGATGACGAATCAAGATATTCTCGTTGATGGCGAACTACTCCCTTCCTATATCTACCTTCTAAATACAGAAAAATATTTAAGTTTTCATTATGTTTTCACTTTTGACCCACTTCCATATAGTAAAGATATTAGCGAAGATACAGAGGCTTTCATCAAAATAGGATTTATACGTCATTCATCACCTATTATGATAACCGAGTTTGGGGAAAGCTGGTTAGCACCAAGAATGCCAACTCTTGAAAAATATTTTACTAAAATTAAAGAAGCACCTCTTTCAAAATGGGTAAAAATGGATCCTAAGCACCTCTTTGATTATATCTACGGGCTTATATCCAAGGTGTAGCATGGAGGTTCACCTATGATTATTTCCCCAGATCACATTGCACCGTATCGATTTGAAAAAGATATATTTTATGATCCTCTTTATGGGTATATACCTATTAATCCTCTGCTTCACAAGGCACTAGATCTCAAACCAATGCAAAGACTCCGTCACTTAAAACAACTTTCGATTCTCTATCTCGTCTTTTCAGGGGCTAACCATACTCGCTTTGAGCATTCATTAGGGGTTTTGCACTTAGCGGGGGAAGTATTCGATAGTCTTTATGACATAAAAATTATGGAAAAAAAAAACGATTGGCCACCGTTTACACCAATTCATAAATTTGCGCTTCAGTTTGCTGCGTTATTTCATGATGTGGGTCACGGACCATTCTCACACGTCTTTGAAGAGTTTTGCAAACGTAATGCTGAAAGATTTGGCGATTATCGCCATGAACATCTCACAAAAAATCTAATCGAAAACGGTGTGGGTAATTACAATCAAATACCGACGTTCCTACACGATACACAGGATAAAATAAAGGAAAAATTTGGATCTTATAATAACCGTGATTTAGAGATACTTTCTCCTAAAAATATTGCTGCAATAGCCACAGGAAAAATACCGCCGGCGGACCCTCGATATCATTTTCTTTCGAGTATAGTTTCGAGTACTTTTGATGTGGACCGGATGGATTACCTTCGACGAGATGCAATGTATACTGGTGTAGAAACAGGTAGCGTTGATATTTGGTATCTAATCCATAATTTTACATTAGGTAAATCAGAAACCATTGAGGATGCTTGGGAACTTAAACTGACCCACAATGCTGCTGATGCTTTAGAAGCATTTTTAATTGCTAGAGATCTCGTCTATAGGCGAGTTTATAATCATAGGTCAGACTGCGCTGCTCGTGAAATGATAATTAGGGCTCTGCAAGATCAAATAGATAATGAGAAATGTGCTATCCATGAGATGGCTTTGTTGAATGATTATGAATTATTATCAAACTTTAAAGATGAAAACAAAGGAACTCCACTCACGAGAGATATTGCAAGGAGAATTCTTTCACGAAGATTATATGTACCACTTCAACTTAACCTTCGATTTGCCAATCTTGATAGATCCGCAAAAAATAAAATACAAACCGATAAAACGACTAAACCTTTTCAAGAATTTATAAAAGAAGAAAAAGATTTAGCTAAGAAACTTAAATTTTCGCTAGACCATGCACTAATTTTTTCTATTGATAGATTAAAGGCTATGGATAGAAGTGGTCTTGAAAAAAAGATTTTAATAGGTAAAAATGGAGTTTCAACATCTTTATTTGATTTATCACCGCATCTAAGATCATTATACGGTAAGCTGCCAGATCCTTATAACGAGGAGAAAACAACGGATTTATTAGAAAGATATTTAGATGAAATATCCCCACTTTATATTTTCATCCCACTTGAATATATAGACGAGCTATCTGAACATATGAAAGAAAATTTTGAACAGGAATGGAAGGATAGAACAAAAGGAAAAATACCAAGAGTAGTAGAAATTCAAGATGTAAAAGAGTATTTACAGGAGTATCCTATTGAGATGATAGAAGAAATTATTGATTTTTTTATGGACTTTTTAGAAGTGCGAAAAACCACTACAAAGGAAGAAATTAAAAAAAAATTTGACTATGACATGCGCTTATGGTTTGAAAAAATAGTGTACGATAAAGTCAAGAAATCAATGAAACGTCCTGGTGAAAGCTAAAAGGAAGACAAAATAAAAAAATCGATATGATACCACTTTTCATTCGCCATCGCCTTTATTAGTGCGAGTACTCTTACCCTCTTCCTATCACCCATTTTTCCCGGTGGTGGCTTCTCCATCATGCTCATCTGAAGAAGAATAAGCCTTTTTGCCGTTATTAACGCTTATCGGCGATTATTCCTAACACGAGGCTTTAAAGAGTTTTGGCATACTCTGGCAATCCTAAACACAAATCAACCATTAACGCCTTCTTTTTATCCATGCCACTACCTTTGATTTAGCGGTTTATCCTTCCCTACTTTCACCGAAATAAGTGATGAAA
This sequence comes from Candidatus Methanophagales archaeon, assembly GCA_017883965.1. Classification (GTDB taxonomy): domain Archaea; phylum Halobacteriota; class Syntropharchaeia; order Alkanophagales; family Methanospirareceae; genus JAFNKG01. The sequence goes on from JAFNKG010000022.1 coordinate 29,665, forward strand.
GCGAAAAGCGAGGGGATATGAACTAAGCTTTGAGAAGGGAATTTGGAAATATTAAGTTTATAAATATCTTAGGATAATACCCGTGGCATTCATAGGAGCACCCGAAGATGACACAACTTTGAGATAGAACTAAAATGAGAAAGATTTGTTTTAGTGGTGGGATAATTAGTTATATAACAAAACCATAAGGAAGATAAAAATGGTGAAAGATGTTATGGAAATCACCGATGAAGTGATTCGAAGCATCGTTGACAATAACCCAAATTTAGAAAATGAATATGATGAATATTTGTTTTTGAAAGATAACTTGGAGGATAAAGAACTTGAATTTAATAAACGTCTTTTTTGGCTTTATCGTTATTTTGATCCTGGTTTGAAAATGAGTAAATACGGTATTTGTTTAACGTTTTGCTCTATAATTTTTAGTATTCTCATCATATCAACATTTATTATTGGAGAATCAACATTACTTAGATTAATAAGTTTAATCTTTTTATTTTCATGCTTAGAATATATATTTGCTACATTTACTCTCGCAGATAAAAAAATATTCCAATCGGTCCGTCATGAAAGTCATGCAGACACGTCTTTTCTTCACGGTATAATTTTTGTACTTTTATATTTATATTTTGATGAAAATTTCCAGTTTATTGCAATTAAAGCACTTATTATTCTTCTGATTTTAACATGCATCTCTCTGTTATGGCATTCAAGGAGATATATAAGAATCAGTGATTACTTTTTTTTAAGTAACTTATTTGATAAAATGAAGAAAAAGGTTAGGAAAACCGATTTTAAAAATAAATGAGCCAAAAATAACCATTAAATCACGGATTAATCATATAAATAAGAGGATTTTGATTTAATGCTCGTATCGTTCCATTCTTTATATACTTTTGAGGTATATTTCAATGTTTTCGGGGGTTTTTCAAAATCCTTATATATATCCTATGGCAATCATACCAATATGAAGGGAGAAGGTGGGCATGAATAAAGAGTTTGAGAGAATCATAAATAACAACCCTCCAAAGTTTAGAAGAGCAGATAAGAAAGGAGTACAGGGCGAAGATCATAGTGATATTTGGTTCTTATGTTCGAGGAGAGCAAAAAGAGAGTAGCGATGCGGATATTCTTGTAAAGTTTCTCGAGGGCGCTACATTATTCGATTTTGTAAGTCTTGCGGACTTCCTTGAAGAAAAACTCAAAGTTAAGGTGTATATTGTTTCAGAGAGAGCAGTAAGTCAGGAGCTAAAAGAGCAGATACTCAAAGAGGTCATGGTGGTATGATGAGAGATTATAAACTCTTTTTATAATCATCTAAAATACTTCTCCGCCATACTTTCCTCATTTTTTGCCTCTGGTAATAAAAACCCTATTTAATAACCACGTATTCAAAATGGAATTATTTATAGAAGAATAAGAAAGTAAAAAGAGAAAAGCGAAGGCAGTTAAGGAGATGAAAAAAGAGAAAACAGGTGAGGAGAATCAGAAGCAAGCGCGACAAGAAATATGGGCTTCCTTGCCTGAGGGCGAGGTTTACCACGCACCAACTACTCCAGACGACTTCTTCAATGGAATATCATACGACATATCACCGAGGCAGTTTGGACTTCGCGTGAGGAAGCACGACATGTATTGCGAATTAGGCGGTCCAAGGCACAGATACAGCAGTTTCTTTTTTATAGAAGTGGTAGAAGAAGCGGAAAAGATAGAAGATGGGCGAGTAGAAGTAATAGGACCGGAGATAAAAGAAATAGAGGGGCAATCGCTCCCTTTTGGATTCTGGATACGATACTATGGTAAGCAACTAACGGAGGATTACCTTGATTTGCTTACGAGATGGACGTATTTCGCATTGGAAGAGGGAGAAGGCTGGATGCTTCTTAATACCCGCGATACGATCTGGCTGCGATTGCATAAAAAAACTGCGGATAAACACGATTTCAAGCATCTTGGTCAAGCGATGATAAACCTTTGCAAGATACAATTCCCGCTGGTGGAGAAGGCAGATGCGAAGATACTGATAGCAACCGAGGAATTAGGAGGGGCAAAGCGTACAAAAGGGATAATAGATAATGTCTGCATCCCGTATTGGGAGCGAGTGGACGAAAAGGCGAGTGAGTTTTCTGACGAGGACGTTGACACGTTTTATGGCTGCACTATCTGTCAAACCTTCGCGCCAAGTCATGTATGCGTAGTTGCACCGGATAGACCGCCTTATTGCGGGATAATCACATGGCTGGGTGCGAAAGTAATGTGCGACCTCGACCCGTATGGATATATATTCGAGATGCCGTTGGGTGAGTGTGTTGACCGCTGGGGCGGGGAATACACGGGCGTGAATGAAAAAATACACGAGAAGTCAAACAGGTCTTATAAACGAGTGGTGATGTATTCTTCGATAACGTATCCACAGACAAATTGTGGATGTTTCGAAACCATTATCTTTTATATACCTGAAGTTGATGGCCTGGGGCTGGTAGATCGGAGATATGGGGGTGATACACCACTGGGCATGACGTTCTCAACGCTTGCAGGGCTTATAAGCGGTGGTCTGCAGAATCATGGATATTGTGGCATATCGTTCAGAACGCCGAGGTCGAGGAAGTTTATCAGAGCCGATGGTGGCTGGCAGCGTGTCGTATGGATGCCCGCGGAATATAAGCATACGCTTACTGAGTTCATTCCCGCGGAGATGTATAACAAGATAGCGACAGAGCAAGATTGCACCGACCCTGAAGAACTGAAACAGTTTCTGAAACGCGTGAATCATCCGGTCGTAGCATTGTGGAAGAATGGAGAGAATCCGGAACCTCTGAAGATACCGGCACCAAATACCGATTGGAATCAAGAGGAGGAGCGGAAGGCGAGGGAAAAAGGGAAAAAATTATTACAGTAAAACAAGCCTTTTCTTATTCTCAAGATTCTACGATAAAAACCCCATAAATTTTTCTTCTTTTTCTTTATGTGGACGTGGGGATGGGGAAAGAACGTCTATCTCTAACCTCTTTATCAATTCCTTATACCTATCGCGAATTGTAATCTCGGTCGTACCTGCAACTTTGGCTATTTCCTTTTCCGTACGATATTCGCCACTTAAAACCGTAGCGATGTATATCGCAGCCGCCGCCGTTCCTATCGGTCCCCATCCCTTTGCCACTCCCGTTCCCTTATCGTCCCTCAGTATTTCTATTGCCCGTTCCCGTATCTCACCACTTAACCCAAGTTTAGAGCAGAAACGCGGGATGTAGCGTGCGGGGTCAGCAGGTGCAAGCTTTATCTCCAATCTCCGTAAAAGAAAAATATACGACCTCCTTATCTTCTTTAAAGGACTCCTCGACACCGCTGCAATCTCTTTTAGCGTTCGTGGAACTCCATACTGCCTGCAAGTAATGTACAGCATCGCCGAAACCAATTCTTCTATACTTCGTCCTTTTATCAAATTCTTCTTCATCGCCTTTCGGTATATTACGGACGTTGCCTCCTTGATGTTATTTGGCAGCCCAAGCGCACATGCCATCCTATCTATCTCAACAAGTGCAAAAGCAAGGGTCTTATCACTGGAATCTATACTTATTCCTCGTAATCTTTTCGTTCGAGCAGGTAATCCGGGCGTAGGTGTGCCCAGCCCCTTGTCGTGTATTCTATAACTCATAGGCGGACCTGTTCTTATCCTTTTAGCTGCCTGTTCCTCGTCGTATGAACGCCACTCCGGTCCGAGGTCCACAATATTTTCATCTATTACTACCCCACAATCAGCACAGTAAAGTTCAGCATGCTTAGAATCCGTTATTACACTTTTAGACCCGCATTCTGGACATCTCCTTAATTTATCATCCATGTTTATCATCACCTCCAAAAAGAAAGGATGCTCGCTATCGTTATCAGCCCATAAAGTCACATAACCCAGGGAACTATACTCCTCTTTCTTCCTCCCCCCTCTTCAAACATCTTAAAGATATTAGTCCTTTTCAGCATGAGTATCAATAATATTAATGTTTTCATATTATAAATAGGTGTAGGATTTTATGGCTTCATCCCGAAAGTCAATATAGATCGAGGTACATCCTCCATCTTATCCTCGGCGGTGATAAACAATATCATATT
>JAFNKG010000100.1 GCA_017883965.1 Candidatus Methanophagales archaeon
CTTCCCGATTCATGTGCATCACCTATTTATAGAGAAAGATGCCTTCATGAACCAGGTGTCATATGACACAAAGGGCATTTGAGAAGAAATTGAGAATAAAAGGCAGAAGTGTTTATACATAAAAATGTATAAACCTTTATAAGTAGTTATACATAAAAATGTATAATAGTAATGAAGAAGATGGCAGGTATTGACGAGGGTATCTTTATAAGATACGTTTTTGCTAAGTTGGCTGAAGCTCCAACGTTAGCAAGAAGTTATACGGAAATAGACGGCAGGAGGCTTGGATACAGGAGAGTATACTTCAGGATTAGAAAATATGTAGATGATTTTTTTGAGGGGAGTGTTGAAAATAGACTCATTGTCTTGCCCGGCTTAAGGGGTGTTGGAAAAACTACGATTCTTTTTCAAATCTATAATTATCTCCATGGTCAAAAGAGGATAGAACAGGACAGAATTCTTTATTTCTCGACAGACGAGTTAAAGACATATCTGGGCGGAAGAATAACAGATATTATCAATGTCTTTATCCAGGAAGTTCATCGGACATCACTGGTAAATCTGGACAGAGAGATTTTTATTCTCATTGATGAAGCCCACTTTGATAAGGAATGGGGTCAAGTGGCAAAAATTGTTTATGATCAAAGCAAGAAGGTTTTTTTGATTGTTACGGGGTCTTCTGCATTAAATTTAGAGATGAGCGTGGATGTGGCGAGAAGAGCGAAAAGAGAAATTATGTTTCCGATGAGTTTTTCAGAATACTTGATCTTGAAATATAAGTTTTTTCCACCAAAGGGAATGGCAGAAAGCATACGGGAATTGATTCTTAGTCCGATTAAAAACATGGAATATGGAATAAGAAACACGAATGAATTAAAGAAGAAATTAATAACCACAGGCAAGCCGGTGGAGAAGGAATGGGAAGATTTCTTATGCTTTGGAGGCTTTCCATTTGGATTACGGATGAGCCAGATAGACACTCATGAAAGAATATTCAGTGTGATTGGGAGGGTTATAGAGAAAGACATCTTTGCTCTACAATCCTTTAGCACAGAAACAAGAAATACCATATCAAGAATTATAGCATTCCTGGCACTGCAAAAACCCGGTGGGACTTCAGATGCAAAACTTGCGGCAAGATTGGGGACATCTCCGACTTTGATAAGGAACATTTTAGATGTTTTAGAAAAGACACATCTTGTTTTTAGTGTAAGACCCTATGGCGGTGCAGGCAAACTCGTAAGAAAGCCGTGGAAGTATTATTTTTTATCTTCGTCAATTAATGCTGCGATAAGATTCAAAGTTGGCGTATATGATATAAGGGATAGGGAAATGTTGGGGGTATTAGCAGAAAATCTCATTGCATCCTATTTTTTCAGAATGAAAGAGACCCTTAATATACCTGCGGGAGTTTTTTATGATCCGGAAAAAGGAGGTGTGGATTTTCTTCTTCAAACAGGAATGGGAGAAATAATACCCGTAGAGGTGAGTATTGGGAAAAAAGGCAAAGGTCAGATAAAAAGGGCTATTACGAGATACCAATCTAAACATGGTGTGATAATATCCAACACAGAAAAAATGACCATGAAAGAGGGGATAATTCATATACCCATAACAATTTTTGCTTTTGCATGAAGGTCATGGAAACAAGGACATTATTCCCCCACGTGCTTCATTATATGTGCTATCTCAGGCATGATTATCTCGGTCAGTGCCAATCTAACCGCATCTGGCGAGCCGGGTAGGCAAAAAATCGCTTTTTGGGTTATCACACCGGCAATCGCACGGCTTAATACTGCCGCGGTGCCTATTTCTTCATAACTTTTCTGCCTGAAGAGTTCGCCAAAGCCCGGTAGCTCTTTTTTCAGGAGTTTTGATATAACCTCTATCGTAACATCGCTTTTTGTCAAGCCCGTTCCACCGGAGGTGATGATAAAATCGGCATCGGTCTTCAACACTTTTGATATGCCTTCATGTATCTTACCTCCCTCATCTGGCAGCACATCGTAATAAACCACTTCATGCCCGCTTCTCGTCACGAGTTCTTTCGCTATTTCGCCTGATATATCTTCACCTTTTTCTTTATTCCAGTATTTAGAGGTGCTTATCGTGAGTATCGCACACTTATAATGCTTCTTTGCTCCTTTTTTATGTTTTGCCGGGACTGTCATTTTATCACTCCTACCTTCATGCCCCCGTTAGATTCGCTGACTTGTTCACTGCACCCACCATGCCACTGAGCCCGCTTCCCACAACCATCACAATTACAAACAAAACCCCAAGCTTTGCAATTTCGTTTTTCATCTTCTTTACCCCTCTAGGGACTTACCTCTTTAACTTCTATTCTGAGTTTATCACGGGTATTTATCACCTATAATTTTCAGGTGGTGTTTCATCTTTGGTTAAAATTCACTTAAATTTTTAAATTCTCTACCCTCTCAAACTCTCTTGTGTTATCAGTGAGAAGTGTTAGATCGTAACGAAGACAAGTTGAAGCAATTAGAAGGTCAAGATCACCAATTGGTTTTCCTAACTTTCTCAATCTCGCTCTTTCTCTTCCAAAAATCTTGCATACTTCCTCATCCATTCCCAGAATTGAAATTCCCGTCAAGAAATCTTTTAGTGATTCTTCAGCTAATTTCATAATTTAACCTCAGGAGCTCTAATTCTTCGACTCTCGTAAATGTCTTTGATTAACCGTTCTGTATCAACCAAACCCTTCCAGCTCCCGGCTGCTTTCTCAAAAGCATCCTTTGTTTCTTTAGGAATCTCTTTTATTGTCACGATAACTTCTTTCCCCTCTTCGAGTTCCACCTTTTCTAAGGGCTTAAAAATACCTTCCAAGAACTTTGCCTTTATTCTCTTTTCCATCTTTTATTTCACTACTATTGATTTTGACCTTTTCATATAAAAAGTTGTTCGGAAAAGCTTTTCTTTCTAAGAAAATGTATCAACAATTGCAACTCATTTCTCAGAATATTTCCTCATCAAATCTGAATAGTTCTCTTCTCCCCATGTTTTAAATCTTTATAATATCAATCATATCAATCACTAAAAACAGTTGTTTCGGCAATGGTAAACATAACAGGGAAAGTGCTCCGAATTCTACCCGTAAAAGAAGTCAAAGTTAGTGAAGAAGCCAAAAAAGTTGCTGACCTCATAATAGCAGATGAATTCGATTACAAGCGGGTTTCCTTCTGGGATGATAAAACAGAGCTTCTGCTTCGTGGCGAGATAAAAGCAGGCGACGTGCTGAGAATAGAGAACGCTTATGTCTCCGAAGCTCGAGCAGGAGTTGAGAAAAGAGCAAATGCTGGGAAATACACGAGAATAACCAGAATTACTACGAATATCGCTGCGTTACGTCAAGCAAACTTCTTGAATCTTACCGTATTGGCAGTGGCAAGACCTGAGAAGGGGCAGGTCTGCATCGCAGGCATAGACGAAAACGGGGACTGGATAAGACCGCAAGGCGTTTATGAAAACGATATTTTTACCACGGGTATGCCAAAATTCAAAAACCTTTCTGTATCCAATATATACGTTGATGCGTGGCGAGGCATGCGTCCAAGGAAGGAGGACAGATTTTTTGTTTACGGCGAAGGCGTGGAAAGGGAATTGAATGTTGAAGAGAAAAGAGAATTCCTGGAAAGGAACGTTGATGCTTCGGTGGATTCGGTGTTTAAAAGTGGCAGGAGTTTGGGGTTGATAAAGCCACGCATTTTGCACGTGTATGAAGAGAAAGCGAGAAAGAAAACGGAGAAAGGAAAAGGCTATGAGCAATATATTCGTTTTAACTTCAAAGATAACTCAGGTAGGATATACCGAAGATGGTCATGCAGGTGCAATGCCTTCTACAAAACATGGAACGAATCGAAAAAGAAGCATCGTTGGACTTACGGGCTGAGAATGCTCAGGTATCTGAGGAAGAACGATATTTACCTCGCTATTGGGCTTACTTATACGGATTATAACGTTGATAAGCTGGAATACGGGGCGTATCCGATGATTGTTGGTGTTCATGTTGTGCCTGCACCTTCTTTCTAAAGAAAGAACCTGCACTAAGAAAGGTTTTTTTCTTTCGATATGACTTTTCTCTTCAAGCGGATTTATGCTTTTGTCTAAAGAACGCCAATTGAGTAACTTGTTTACAATCCTTATGAATATACACTTATCAATAGTACCATATGACACCTAGTTACCCTTACCGTCTATATTCACCTCCTTTCTATTTAAATGAATACTTTCCGG
>JAFNKG010000023.1 GCA_017883965.1 Candidatus Methanophagales archaeon
CCCGATTCATGTGCATCACCTATTTATAGAGAAAGATGCCTTCATGAACCAGGTGTCATATGACACAAAGGGCAATATACGAATTCTTCATTATTAAATCTAACGGACTTTTTAAAATATCCTTTGCACCGTTCTCGTTGTAATGTGGAACTCATCTTTTTGTCCGGGGAAAAGCCACTTTTCCAGTTGATACGATTTTAAATACAAATATCATTTATGCATCTTTTACTTATGAAATAGGTTAGGTTTATTTAATGTCTTCCAGAAATGATAAATTATGTAGGAGAATTGTGTATGAAGGAAGGATGCGGAATAGCAGGCATAGCTTTAACTCAGGGGAATGCAGCTTCGCCCATCTTTTATGCGCTTTATGCTTTACAACACCGGGGACAGGAATCAGCGGGTATAGCTGTGAGTGGTGATGCGGAAAGCGGTAAAGAAAACGAAATAAGTGGGAGGAAGAAGGATATACCACTAAAAAAGGGAATGGGTTTTGTTTACGAAGTTTTCTCAACTCACCAATTAGAATCGCTGAAGGGTAATATTGGTATAGGGCATGTCAGGTATTCTACGAGGGGAGCGTCGAAGGTGGAAAATGCAGAACCCTTGCTCGTGAATTACAGGAAAGGGAAACTTGCTATTGCACATAACGGCAATCTCGTCAATGTTGTGGAGTTAAGAAGAGAGCTGGAAAGAGAAGGTAGGATTTTTCATTCTGATACAGACACAGAGGTGATGGCACAGTTACTTGCGAAGGAACTGATGCGACATGACCCAATAGGAGCAATCAAGGAACTGATGAAGCGCGTGGTAGGGTCTTATTCGTTGGTTATTTTGATGGATAACACGTTAATAGGGGTTAGAGACCCTTTGGGCATTAAACCTTTGTGTCTCGGTGAACTAAAGGACGGAGGCGAAGAGAATGATGTAGGTTATATAATAGCATCGGAAAGTCCTGCGATAGACATGTTAGGCGGGAATTTAATAAGGGATGTAAGACCAGGCGAGGTGCTGGTGATTAAGCCTTCACAGGGCTCGCAGAGTCGTGTGGCAGAAAACGATTTGGAAAGTCATCAGTTATATAGAGGGATAAACACCGCTCATTGCGTATTTGAATACGTCTATTTTGCGAGATCGGATTCGGTGTTAGATGGGCGGTTGGTGTATGACGTGAGGATGAAGATAGGAGCGAGATTGGCAGAGGAGCAGGGTGTAGAAGCAGATATGGTATCACCGGTACCTGATTCTGGCACCACGTTTGCGATTGGCTATGCGAAACGAGCAGGGATTGATTATATGGAGGGATTCATAAAAAACAGATATGTGGGGAGGACTTTTATCATGCCAGAGAAAGCGTCAAGAGATACTGCGGTTAGGCTGAAATTAAATGTCGTGCGAGCTAACGTGGAGGGAAAAAGAATAGTTCTGGTGGATGACAGCATCGTGAGGGGAACTACTTCGAGGCGAATCGTGGATTATTTGAAGAAAAAAGGTGCGAAAGAGGTGCATCTGCGAATAGGAAGTCCACCGATAATAGCACCCTGCTACCTCGGCATCAATACGCCAACGCGGGATGAGTTACTGGCTTCAAAGAGGACCACGGCTGAGATTTGTGAGTTTTTAAACGCCGATTCGATAGGGTATCTCAGCATGGAAGGGCTGATAGATTCTGTGGGAATAGATGCGAATAATCTCTGCCTGGGCTGTCTAACTGGAAAATATCCTGTTGAAATACCGGGTGAAGTGTGCATAGCGCGACAGTTGAAACTGACGCAATTCTAAAAAAGGTTTATATATTGAAGTGAGGAATACAAATAGTAGATGAGTAAACTGGTGAAGACGCTTGTTATTTGCGTAGACCGGGATAATGACATAGGAGAGAAAGCAGGCTTAGAGACGCCGGTTATAGGCAGAGAGGCGAGTTTATCAGCAGCAACAAAATTGGCACTCGCGGATTCGGAAGATTCGGATATAAATGCGATATTTGAAGCAATTGGAATATATGAAAGATTGAGCTCAGGTGAAGAAGGCGATGAAGCTGAAGTCGTTTTGGTCGCAGGCGATAAGAATGTCGGAATAGAGTCTGACAGAAAAATAGGGAAAGAGCTGGATGAGGTTCTGTCCAAATCATGGGCGGATTCCGCAATTCTCGTGAGTGATGGCGCGGAGGACGAATTGATTATTCCCATTATCCAATCAAGGGTGAAGATAGATTCTGTGCGGAGAGTGGTGGTGAGGCAGAGTGAGCCATTGGAAAGCACTTTTTATGTGATAAAGCGATTGTTCGAGGACCCGAAGTTTTCTCGCACTTTCTTGCCGCCCATAGGTCTTATTTTTATTGCATTATTCATCTCTTTCATGGTTGGACAGCCAGGATTGGCAGTAGGACTAATTTTTGGGTTTATAGGGATTTACCTATTACTTAAAGGATTTGGACTTGAAAATCTCATGCGTGAGTTCATTAATACAGTGAAGCAATCCATTTATAGTGGTAGAATCTCGTTTGTCTCTTACATCTGTGCGATTGTGTTACTTTTGGTTGGCACCGTGAAAGGTGTAGCGGGAAGCTACGAGTATTATCTAAAATCGGATTATATCCTGTTAGCTATGGGGTATATCGAGCAGGCAGTGGGCTGGTATGTGGGAGCAGCACTCGCTCCTCTTATCGGGAAGATGACGAATATGCTCATAGAAAGGGAAAAAATAGTCAGGCAGTGGGCTATATTATTCTCTATAATTGCCTCCGGGCTGATTCTCTGGGGAGGGAGCGAGTGTATATTTTTTTTAAGCAATGATACTCCTCTGGATGACTTTCTGGGCTATCAATACCTCTTCCTCTCCATACTTGGTGCGGTTATCATATCACTTATAGGTGTGAGAATCTCGTGGTATATGAGAAGTGCGATAATAAAAGGGGAAAAAGAGGTTGAGACTGAGATAGAAACAGAGAAAGCGTGACAAGAGAATAGGGATGTTTTGAGGCGCGAAGTGAGATATTAAGACAGAAAAGGCTTGTGGATTTTTGTTAAAACCTATTTAAATCTTTTTAGAAAGAGTTTTGAGTTTAAAGGATTGCCTTTATTACCCATTTGGGTTATATTTGTTAGCCAAAACAAAGGTTATTTAAAGACAAATTTTGCACTTCAGAGCTGAGATGAAATGAAAGAAAAGAAGAAGGTTTTCTCTTCCTGGAGTGGTGGAAAGGAAAGTTGCCTTGCCTGCTATAAAGCATTATCAAACGGCTTTGACGTTTCTTATCTTCTTAATTTCGTATCAGAGGACGGAACGAGGTCAAGGGCTCATGGGATTAGTTCTGATTTGATCGCCTTACAGGCTGAGGCAATAGAGATACCCATAATTCAAGTTAAGAGTTCGTGGGGGGGCTACGAAGCAAAATTTAAGGAAGCAGTGGAAGAATTAAAAAAGAAAGGAGTAAAAGGCGGTATCTTTGGCGATATGGACCTGCAAGAACACAAGGAATGGGTGGATAGGGTCTGCTCCGAAGTAGAAGTGGCATCAATAGAACCTTTATGGGGAAATGACCCCAAGGAAATTCTGAAAGAATTTGTGAACACGGGATTCAAAGCGATAGTTATAAAAGTTAAAGCTGATTTGTTCGGTAAAGAGTGGGTAGGTAGGGAATTAAACGAGCAATTCATTAATGATTTGCCAGAAGAAATTCATCCCTGCGGTGAACATGGCGAATATCACACTTTTGTAGTTGACGGTCCGCTATTCCAGAGAAGAGTGGAGATAATAAAATCAGATAAGAAATTAAAGGACGGAAGTTGGCTACTTGATATTTCTGAATATGGATTGAGCGAGAAGGTATTTACACAGGAGGCGAATGTAACTAAATGAATCCGATACCAGGACTTTTTATTGCTGTTTTTTTGAGCATCTTTGTTCTTGCGGCAAAAGCAGGAATAGGGTGTGGATTATCGAGTTTAAAAAAGAAGGAAATTGGATATATAGGAGGAGCATATCTTCTCCTGTCCATTGGAATTAATCAATTACTTCTGTTAGTTCCACTCAGAGTTGAACAGTTGATTTTTAGCAGAGATGTTACTACTGCTTACATTATCCTTTTTGCTCTCCTTTCCATAGCTATGCTGGCGGCAGGGATACACACAGTAAAGGAATGGAATTCAAAGAGGCGGGATATCTCCATGCGCTCTTTTCTGCTACTTTCTATCCCTTGTCCTATCTGCCTGGTTGCCATTTTTATTTCCTGCTCTACTTTAGCAGTTTATACTGACTTGAGCAGTTTTGCAATTGGAACTTCTGTTGGTTTTGTCTTTTTTATAACAATCATAATGACTTCTTTGCTTTCCAGAAAGTTCAAGAAAAGTCCTGTTAACCTTGGAAATATAATGATATTCATAGGAAGTTTTTATCTTCTATCTGTTATACTCATACCAGCGTATATCCAGGCGAGTGCTATGCAAATAGCACCTTTAAGCATTTCCATGCCTTTAGACAATTTGGTTCTTTTCACTCTTTTCATTCTTTTCCTCTTTTTCATTGGTTTCTTAAGGCACCGGATAAAGGAGGTGAATAGATGGTCTCTGAGACACTGTTAACTACGCTTTACACGGTAACCTTAGCGCTATTGTATCCCGTGATAGTAGGGCTTCTTGTGCTTTTAGTCTATTCATTTGCAGAAATAGGTGCGTTCTTCTCTGAATATACATCCAGGAATCGCGATTTAAATAAGCTTAGAATAGGGTGTGGAGAGGCAAAAAAGTTTTTAGCTGGAGGAGAAATAGAAAAAGCTTCCGAAACCGTTATGGGTAGTGGTTCAAGTTATTTACTCTCTAATTTTATTAACGACCTCTCTGAGTTTATTGGAAAAGGGAATTTCAAAACGGAGACTGAAAAGCTTCTACAAGATTATGAGATAACCATATGGGGAAGAACCGAGAAGGAAAGGATATTAACCAGAGTAGGACCGATGTTGGGGCTAATGGGGACGTTAATACCCATGGGTCCTGCGTTAATGAATTTGGCTTCGGGAAACATAAGTGAAATGGCTACAAATTTAATCGTTGTATTCAGCACCACCGTCCTGGGTTTACTTATCGGCGGAATAAACTACGCTATGGCGACGATCAAAAGGAGATGGTATTCTCAAGACCTGGGCGATATGGAATACGTGGTGGAAGTTTTAGGAGGTGAAGATTATGTCAAGAAGAAGGAGGTATAGAGATATTATCGGAGATAATGAAGACCCTATGAGTGGATTAGCTAATCTATTCGATGTAGCAATGGCTTTTGCGGTAATATTGCTCATTGCCTTTGCTTTCTCCTCACATCTACCGGAACTTCTTACTGAGCAGTCTAACGTAACCATAGTGAAAAACCCGGGTGAAGAAGACATGGAGATCATCATTAAAGAAGGGAAGGAGATAAAGCATCTGGAAATGACTAACAAAACCGCAGGAGGGAAAGGAAAAATACTCGGAACCGCTTATAAATTAGAAACCGGCGAGATAATTTATGTCCCCGTGGATTTGGATAGGGAAGAGAAGAAATGAAGATAGTTAGATTGTTAACAGTTTTCAGCTTGTGCTTGTTTCTATGCCTCTCTGTTTTTCAAAGCGTATTTCCCACTCAGGGAAAGGATAATAAATGCGATATATGTTTTATTGTGGGTTCTGCCGGCTATAAAGGTCTGATCGCGGATGCTGCCGGTGAGTTGGGTTTAAATGTTACTGTTTACACAGCCGAAGAAATCTCAAGAATACCCGCGAGTTTAAGGGGATACGATATTATTTTCCTGGAGATGTTGGACTCAAAATCACAAATGGAAGTAGAGAGCAGGATAAGAGAAGGAAAGGAAGCGGGCGCGAAAATAATTGTCATACACTCTGGAGAGACTGATTTAGGTAACGTGAACGTGAGTGCGCATCCCTGGATTGAGGAATACTGGGAAAATGCCGGAACGGAGAACTCGAAAAGGCTTCTGGTTTATTTGGCTGTTACGTTCTGCGAGATGAAGCTCGAAGTGAAAACACCGATGGTTTTGCCAGACGATGCGATATACCACTCGGAAGCAACGGAGCTTTTTGAAAGTTTAGATGCGTATTTAGAATGGTATGAACATGGTCCAGGCAAGCCTACCGCTGGAATATTGTTTTATAAGTCGTATTATGCAACCGGTGACTTAAAAGTTATTGACGAACTTATCCAGTCTCTTGAAGAGAGGGGAATAAATGTGATTGCGGCGTATCAAAAAACGAGTCCTTTCCTCCTTGAAGAAGCAAAACCGGATATTATCCTTTCCATGAAAGCTTTTAGAATATGTTATCAGTCTCCTGAAGAAGGGTTAAAGGATTTGGAACGGATTGATGTCCCGGTTATGAATTTGATACAACTTTCTTCCGAAAATGAAACAGAATGGAGGGGAAGTGAGCAAGGGATTCCAGGGATAGGAATTCCATGGGAAATAGCACAGCCGGAGTTAGATGGGACAATAGAGCATGTGGTAATAGGAGGGAAGTCAATTGACCCGGTAACTGGCTTCTCATATTACGAGCCCATAGAAGACCAGATAAAATGGGTAGTAAACAGAACCATTTCCTGGATTGAGCTCAGGAATAAAGATAATCCTGAGAAAAGAATAGCGGTTATATACTACAATCACGGAGGCGGGAAAGACAATTTTGGCGCATGTTATCTGAATATAGCACCAAGTTTGGAAAAGCTTCTTGGTGCGATGAAAGAAGAAGGTTATAAGGTGAGAGGAGAAGTTCCTAACGAAACTGAGTTCGTTGATTTGATGATTCGTCAAGGTAGGAATATAGGCAGTTGGGCTCCCGGAGAACTCAAAAAAGTGGCGGAGAACGAATCTGTGGTCTTATTCCCGGTGAATAAATACTTAGAGTGGTTTAATGGACTTCCGAACGAGAGTAGAGAGAAAGTAATAGAGAAATGGGGCAATCCTCCTGGAGATGTGATGGTATATGAAAACACTACAGGCAAGTATTTTGTATTCCCGGTAATAAAAATGGGGGAGACAATACTTGCTCCTCAACCAACAAGAGGGAAACTGCAGAATAACACAGCCCTATACCATGATAAAGAATTAGTTCCCCACCATCAATACATAGCCTTCTACTTCTGGCTTAACCGAGAGTACAAGGCAGATGGAATTATACACTTCGGAAAGCATGGATCACAGGAGTGGCTGCCGGGTAAGGAGAGCGGATTATCAGTAGAAAGCTGCTGGCCTGCCATTCTAATACAGGATATGCCTGTCATTTATCCCTATGAGATGGATAACGTTGGTGAAGGGACACAAGCAAAGAGAAGAGGAAATGCCGTTATTGTAGATCATCTGACACCTCCGATTGAAATGTCAGGATTATATGGGAACCTCTCTGAGCTTCATCAAAAGATGCATCTTTACATGGATACGACAGAACCTCGCCTTAAGGAAGAATACAGGCAATCAATATTGGACCTCTGTGAAGGGATGGGAATTGATGAAGACGCTAACTTCTCAGTAGAGGAGCTAAGAGAAGCGAGGTTAGAAGAGTTTGAGGAGTTCGTGATGAGAGGAAAAGTGCATCAGTATCTTCACGAACTCTCTTCAGAATACATACCTTATGGCTTGCACACTTTGAGTCAGCCTCCGGAAGGAGAAGGACTGATTAAGATGGTAAAGTCAATGCTGGGAGAGGAATATGAAGAACATGTGGAGGCAGTTTATGATATTGATCATTTTGCCCTTCTTGAAGGTAATAAAACAATGCTCGATGAACTCCTGGAAGAGGTTATTATTAACAATACGCCCATTGAGGAAGCCCAGTATAAACGCTTAGGCACAATGTCAGACAACATAACAACAGATCTTGAACTCGCGCAAAAATATAGCGAGAATATTGCGGGCTGCGATATTGAGATTCCCAGAATATTAGAGGGCTTAGAAGGAAGGTATGTCCCACCAAAAATAGGAAATGACCCAATTAGAAGTCCGGAGGCTATTCCTACCGGAAACAATTTCTATTCCTTTGATTCCAGAATCGTGCCCACAAAAGAAGCATGGAAAATAGGAAAAGAACTCGCAGACCAGCTAATAGCCGAACATCAGGAAAAGAAAGGGGCATATCCAAATAAAGTCGCTTTCGTGCTCTGGTCAGTAGAAACAATGAGACATCAGGGAATAACAGAGTCAGAGATTTTATACTTATTAGGAGCAAAGCCGGTGTGGGACGGGAGAGATAAAGTGGTGGACATCGAACTCATCAATTCTGAGGAGCTTGGAAGACCAAGGATAGACGTTTTAGTTACCACTTCAGGACTTTATAGAGATACGTTCCCGGATAAGGTAAAACACATTGACAGGGCGGTTAAGCTTGTTTCTAACGTAACAGAAGAAGAATTCAGGAACTATGCAAAAGAAAACTCTTTTTCCATTTATTCGAGCCTTCTAAAAGAAGGATATAACGAATCTGTGGCAACTAATCTCTCAAAGGCAAGGATATTTTCAGAGTCGCCCGGAGCATATGGAACAAACTTAGATGATACCGTGGTTGCCAGTAGCACATGGGAAAATGAGACAAAACTTGCCAATCTTTACATTAAAAGAATGAGCCACGTATATGGCGTGGATACATGGGGCAATCAGCATGCAGGAGTATTTGAGGAGAATCTGAAAAGAGTGGACGTTGCATTACATAGTCAAAGCTCTAATCTGCATGGCGTGATGGACAACGATGATTATTTCCAATATCTGGGTGGGTTAGCATTAGCAGTAAGAAACACAAAAGGGGAAACACCCGACCTTTATATAAGTAATCAGAGGAATCCCGGAGAAGAAAAAATCGAAGAACTGAGCAACTATCTCACAAGGGAACAAAGAGCGAGATATTTCAGTCCGAAGTGGATTAGAGGGATGAAGGAGGAGGGGTATGCAGGAGCGAGAGAGATGGCAAAATTCGTAGAGCACCAGTGGGGATGGGACGTAACCGTGCCTGAACTTATCACTGAAAGGATGTGGAATGAAACTTATGAGGTCTATGTTATGGACAAATATGATCTTGGATTGAAGGAATTTTTTGAAGAAAATCCTTATGCCTACCAATCAATTACTGCGAGAATGCTTGAGGTGTCAAGAAAAGGATACTGGCATCCCTCCGAAGAGGTTCTTGAGGAGCTTGCTAAAGAATATGCCGAATCTGTTGCTGAGCATGGTGTGACTTGCTGCCATCATACTTGCGGAAACCCTCTTTTACGTGAATATATTGCCGGTATCATTTCAGCTCCGGGAGTGATAAGCACTGGAACAGCGGTGAAGTATAATAAAGAAGTGCTGTCAGCAGCAGGAAAGGGCGGTGTAGGGGAGGAAGAAGTAGTAAAAGTAGGTAAAGTGATGGAAGAAGTAGGGGTAGAAGAAGGATTTCCTGTTTCTGCAACTCCACTGGTGGGGATTATAGCAGCAATAGTTATTCTCTTATTCATCTATGCAGGCTACAAGCTCGGGGGTAGAAAAAGATAAGAAAAAATGAAATCAAAGATAAGATGGGATTATAAGACGTATGGAATCCCGGACGAGCTATTCTCGAAATCTAAAGCAGGCTTAACGAGGGAAGAAATCCGTTCGATTATCGTATCAAAAGCGAGAATAAAAGGAGTGGAGAGGATTTTAGACGTTGGCACGGGTTCAGGAAGCGTATCTATCGAATTCGCGAGGTTAGGTTGCGATGTTACGGCGGTGGAAAAGGACGAAGAGAATTTTGAAATTGCAAGAAAGAACATAGAAAAATTTGGATTAAATGATAAAATCGAGCTTATCTTTGGTGAGATGGAGAATGCTGATTTGGACAATAGTTATGATGTCATCTTTTTCGGCGGCACGGATAACCTTGACAGATCGTTCGACAATGTGTTCAAGCACTTGAAAAACGGGGGGAGAATTATCATAGCTGCAGTCAGGCTTGAAACGGTGGTGGAAGCCATAAAAGTATTGAAAAGCAGAGGTATCAACCCAGAAGTTTTGAATATCTGCTTGAACAAAGGAAAGGATTTGGGAGGAAAAACCGCACTCGCACCTTCTTATCCTGTGTTTCTGATCTATGGAGACAAGAAATGAATATCGGCAAGCTGTATGGAATAGGTGTAGGACCAGGAGACCCGGAGCTACTCACGCTGAAAGCATATAAGACACTTAAAGAAGTGGATATGATAGTTGCTCCGAGTTCGAGAGAGGGTAAAAGGAGTTTGGCTCTCCTCACAGTTGAAAGAATTATAAAAGAAAGGGAAAACGAGCTCATTGTTGTTGAACCGGTGTTCCCGATGACGAAAGACCAGACGAAATTGGACTTCTATTGGGGAAAGGCGAGGGAGGAAGTGCTGGAAAAAGGGAAAGGATGTGAAACTGTTGCATTCATCACCCTGGGAGACCCAAGTTTATATTCCACATTCTACCGGTTCTTAGAGATTTTCAAAGACGTCGTGGACGAGGTAGAAGTGATACCCGGAGTAACATCTTTCTCGGCTTGCTCTTCTATTGCTAAAGTCCCCATTGCGGAAGGAAATGAAATCGTTTCCATTGTCCCCGAAGCGAATGATAAATCAGCAGAGGTGATAGGTAGATCTGACACCGTTGTATTTCTCAAGCCGAAGAATGTAGAGCGGATAAAAAAAATGCTTGCTGGCAGTAAAGCTATTTTAGGCATTAAAATCGGGTTTGAAGACCAAGAGTTGGTTTTGGAGAATCTTGATGCAATAGACGTACCGGATCATTACCTCGCAACGCTCATTGTAAAGAAGGAGGAAGAGGAATGAAAGTAGTATTTGTGGGTGCGGGACCGGGCGACCCTGAATTGCTCACCATAAAGGGGAAGCGGGAAATAGAAAGTGCCGATATGATCATATATGCGGGTTCTCTGGTTCATAA
The DNA here is from genome assembly GCA_017883965.1 of Candidatus Methanophagales archaeon. GTDB lineage: Archaea > Halobacteriota > Syntropharchaeia > Alkanophagales > Methanospirareceae > JAFNKG01. Next base: position 10,904 of record JAFNKG010000023.1, read on the forward strand.
CGATGTTTTAAAATATGCAAGGGGAGATGCGGTACTGATAGACAGTCATGGAAAGACCAGAGACGATATTTTCGCACTTTTCGCGAAATTTGTAAATGAGGGAAAGAAAGTGGTAAGACTTCATTCTGGCGACTTGAGCTTCTATTCCGCTATTCAAGAACAGATAGGATTCCTCCAGTCAAAAAATATACAGTTTGAAGTTGTTCCCGGAGTTACTTCCTTCTCTGCCGCTTCTGCATCCCTGAAAAGGGAACTCACTTCACCAGACGTATCGCAAACGCTGATAATCACGAAACCGTTTGGGAAAACAGGTAAGCCGGCAGGAGAAAGTATAAAAGAACTTTCCGAGCACAGAGCGACAATGATAGTCTTTCTCGGCGTTCATCTCATTGACGACGTCGTTTCAGAGCTGAGGTTTGGCTATCCGCCAGAGACACCCGCTGCGGTGGTTCATAAAGCGTCATGGACTGAAGAGAGAATAATACGAGGCACTTTAGAGGACATAGCCGAGAAGGTGAAGAATGCGGGCATAAAGAGCCAATCCGTGATAATTGTAGGTGATGCACTTGAAAAATCAGGCATTTCAAAATTGTATTCTGGAGGTAAAAAATGATTGCCATTTTCTCGCTTGCTCAGAAATCAGTTGCAATTGCTGAAAAGGTGAAAAGCGTGCTTTTAGACGAAGGGTTCGATGCAGAGCTGATATGCCCGGAAAAAATTTCGTGCAACTGCGCAGATGAGAAGGTGAAAAGCGTTTACAGGGCGATAAGTGAAAGTTTCAAAGAGAAGAAGAACATTGTTGCCGTTCTCCCTTTAGGTGTGGTTGTGAGGGCAATAGAGCCGAAGAAAAAGACCGAAGACCCCTGGGTAGTCTGCATAGATGAGAATGGGAACTATGTTATACCTGTGCTGAACGGGCATAGAGGTGCGAATGAATTCTCAAAGCTCATTGCAGAGGGGATATCAGCAGAAGCTGTGATAACAACTTTTCATGAAGATGACTAAAGAAGTCTATATCGGAATCGGATTTCATCGCGGCGTTGAAGCGAAGGAGATGGAGAGCGCAATTTGCGGGTTCTTAGAGGAATTGGGGATAGAACTGAAAGAAGTTAAAGGGTTATGCACGGTGGATTTTAGAAAAACAGAGGAGTTGCAGGAGGTTTCTGCTAAGTTTGGTATTCCACTGTTTTGTTTTTCACGAAACGAAATAAACGGTGTGAACGTGCAGTCAAAAAGCGCAGCAATGGAAGCACTTAACATAAAAGGTGTTGCTGAGCCCTGTGCTATCTTAGGAGCAAAGAGGAATAAGGGCAAGTTCAAATTCGTGAAAAGGAAATCGTTTGATGGGAAGGTAACATTGGCGGTGGTATTATGCTATCGGTAGTGAGTATAGGACCAGGTTCTTTGGATTTGCTTACTGAACGAGCGAGAGCGCGGATTTCAAGTGCGGATGTTATTATGGGAAATGCGAGATACATCGAGCTGATAAGGGAAATCATTCCGAAGGGTTCTGAGGTGATAACAGGCAGAATGGGAACAGAGGTTGAACGTGCGAAGAAAGCAGTTGAGCTGGGAAAACACAAAAATGTCGTTGTTGTCTCCGGAGGTGATGCGGGCATCTATGGCATGGCGGGGCTGGTACTCGAGGTTATTGGAGATTTTAATACGGACTCGAAGCTGGAAATAATACCGGGGATAACAGCGGCATCCGCAGCATCTGCCTTACTCGGTGCACCTTTGTCGAATGATTTCGCAATTGTCAGTTTGAGTGATTTATTAGTGCCGTGGAGCGAGATAGAAAAGAAACTGGAAGGATTAGCGAAAACGGACATCGCTGTTGTGATATATAACCCAAAGAGCAAAAACAGAACGGTTCAATTGGAGAAGGCATACGAGATTTTCATGCGGTTTCGTGATGCGAAAACAATCGTTGGCATCGTGAGAAATGCAGAAAGAGAAGGATGCGAAATTGAGATTACCGCATTAGAAGATTTGCCGGATTCCTATCATCGTATAGATATGTCAACGACCGTTATTATCGGCTGCGCGGGGACGAAAAATCTCGGTGGACGAATGGTTACACGGAGAGGATATGAGAGGAAATATAATTACGATAGCGGGGGAGGGAATACCGGCAATCAGGGTCAGGAAAAAAGAGATTATATCGAGGCGGGAAGCAGGATATGGGAGAAGAGCAAGGCAATCGTAGGGGATATTGTTTCAAAATATTCTGGTTCGTTAAGCGAGCACGAACGAAGAGTAGTGGAAAGGGTAGTTTTTGCTAATGCCGACCCTTCGTTTCTGGACGTGCTCGTGTTCAAACATAATCCGGTTGAGAAGGGGATACGGAGCATAAAAGATGGGAAAACACTCATTACAGACATTGAAATGGTGAAAGCGGGCATTAACAAAAAATACAAGGGAAAGGTGAAATGCTTTGTGAATGCGCCAAAAGCGATGGAGATAGCGGAAAAGGGGGATGTGACGAGGACTGCCGCTGGAGTCAGGCTCGCAAAGGAACTCATTCATGATAACATCATAGTTATTGGAAATTCACCTTCGGCATGCCTGGAGCTCTTTGCACTTATTGAACAGGGCATAAAGCCTGCTATTATTGTTGCAGCACCCGTAGGGTTTGTCAATGCCGCAGAGGCGAAAGAGATGATATTGAGTTCTGGTATACCATGCGTAGTGGTAAAAGGAGCACGTGGAGGCACTCCATCTGCAGTGGCAATTATTAACGAGATGATTGAGATTGCATATCAGTAGTTTGCGAAATTACAGCGATTTCAGTCCAGCTTTCAATGATGATTTGGAAGTTACGCCAGAGGGAAGAAAGGTAGAAAAATATCAGTCACGAAACCATAATTGCACGAAATAATAATTGAATTAATGTTAAAAATTGAAATTATATGAAACTTTTCTTGCAATTATATTCACAAAAATTGTAGAATATTAGAAACTAAAATGTAAACTGTCGAAAAATTTTTGTATCACAATGGTTGATATTCACACCACCTCTCGCAAAATTTGGCGGTGTGAAATAAATGCTCCATGCTCAACCTCAACAGGTCCACGATTGTATCTCAAAATTTAGTGGAATTGACGATGCACAAACCTTATATTGCAACCTACTGAACTATGACTATCAGGATCGACCAATTCCAATTGAAGGTTGGAGTAAAAACGCAAAAGAACTTATTATAGACGGAAAAATCATCGCAAAAAAGAGCGATTTTTACATCATGTATTTTACCATTCGGAAATTGACACGAACAAATGAAAGGACGGTACTAAAAGAAATATTAAACGGCTACCCTGATTGTGCGGTGATATTTTCAAACGAAGAAGAAACCGAATTTCATATAATCTGCCCTAAATATGAGCCGGAATCGAGATATGAATTCGTTATAAGAAGATACGCGGTGGGAAAGCATGAAAAATTGAGAACTGCATCGGAGCGGTTGTGTAAAACTTATGCGTTAGACACCGATACCGCAACAGAATTAAAAGCAAAGCACGATGAGGCTTTTAATGTCGAAGCGGTTACAAAAGAATTTTACGCTGAATACAAGGCGGTATTATCTTCAATGGAAGAAAAGTTGCTATCTCAGGGAATAGGAGATAAAAAGACTGCAAAAGGTTTCGCTCAACAATTTCTCAATAAATTGATGTTCATTTGCTTTATTCAGAGGAAAGGATGGCTGAATAACGATATGCGATTCGTTTGGAGTCTGGTCAAAAGATATAAAAACACTGGAGGGACGCCAAACGGGATTTACAGGGATTGGCTTGAACCCCTATTCTTCTATTCGTTAAATAAAAAACCGATCCCTTATTCTTATAAGTATCTCCCACCTGATTTGAAGAAAATTTATGATAATATGCCGTATCTAAACGGTGGGTTATTCGTAAAGGACAAAGAATTGGATGAGATGGGTTACAAATTGGATGATGCGCTAATCTACAACTTAGTTGATGTTGATGGCGGATTATTGGAGAGCTATAACTTTACCATCCGAGAAGATACCCCTTTTGATGTTGATGTTGCCGTTGACCCCGAAATGCTTGGTAAAGTTTATGAATCTCTCATTCATGAGGAGGAGAAGGAGCAGAGGGGAGAAGCGGGGATATTCTACACACCACGTATTGAAGTAGATTTCATGTGCCGGCAATCTATTCTGGAATATCTCGTGGAAACTACCGGCATTTCACAGGACAAACTTATTTCGTTCATATACTCACCCGAAGAGGATAAAACTAATTTGTTATCGGACGAAGAAGCTAAACCGATAGGAAACGCATTATACAATGCTAAAATAGTTGACCCTGCATGTGGTTCAGGCACTTTTCTTGTTGGTATGCTTCATGTGTTAATAGAGCTCTATTCGCACATTCTAAATAAGCTAAATAAACGTTTGAACACATTTGAAATAAAGAAAGAGATTATTAGTAACAATCTTTACGGTGTTGATATAAAGGATTGGGCGGTTAGAGTTGCGGAATTACGAATGTGGCTTACTCTTTTAGTTGAGACCGAAGAATCCGAGATAAAATTGGATTCCGGTAAACCGCTGCTTCCGAATCTGAGATTGAAATTGCGCTGTGGTGACAGTCTCGTTCAGGAAATTGCCGGTAAACCATTGAGTGCTCGCGCATTAATGACTCATTTTGACCAGATCCCTAAAACCCGCATTAAAGAATTATACAAGGAATTATACGAAGATAAAAAGAACTACTATTACAGCAGACCAGATGACCCTGATGTCTTAGAAAAAATAAAGAGAAAAGAGGTCAAGATTATTAAAACACTTGTAGATTCAGAAATAAACAGAATTAATCTCAATTTGAGACTTTTAGCAGCAACGCAACAAAATTTGGGCTCTGCTCGGACAGCAATAACAGCTTCGGATAAAGGACGAGCAGAAGAAAGAATCAAGCTTGAGAAGGAAAAAGAGCGTTTGGAAGAACTTTGGAATACTTTGGAATCTCCTGACCTCGAAAAAAAGCCGTTTGTCTGGGAAATTGATTTTGCAGAGGTGTTCGTAGATGGCGGATTTGACATTGTTATTGCGAATCCACCTTATGTGCGGCAGGAGAAGATTGCACCGCTGGATAAATCCGAAGAAGAAATTACGAAAGAGGTCAAAAAAGAATATAAAGAAGCTTTGGTCAGAAGTGTCACCGCTCAATGGGGAGACGAGTTCAAAAAAAATTTGAAGAGCGATTTGTATGTTTACTTTTATTATCTCGCGTTGAGTTTGCTCAAACCCCGCGGCGTGTTCTGTTTCATCTCTTCCAATTCATGGCTTGACGTTGGGTTCGGTGCGAAATTGCAGGAGTTCCTGCTTAAAAATATTGAGATAGAAGCAATCTATGATAATCTGGTGAAACGGGTATTTGCGGAGGCAAGTATTAATACCATAATCGTGGTTTTCAAGAGACCCGGAGGGAAAAAGATTGCAGATAACCAGGTGAAGTTTGTGGCTTTTAAGAAGCCTTTTGAAGTCGTAATCAGCGATGATAAACTGAAAGCAATCGCCGGTGCGGGAGAGAAGTTGAAGACTGATGATTTCAGGTGCGTTCCGCTAACACAGGGTGAGCTATGGAAAGAGGGGATAGCAGTTGAGGAAACCAAACAGGCTGAGATTACTGGCTCTAAGTTTATTGGTAACTATGCGGGCAATAAGTGGGGTGGGAAGTATCTGAGAGCACAGGATATATTTTTTACGATTTTGGAGAAGGGTAAAGGTAAATTGGTTGAATTACAAACGTTAGTAGAAGTATTCCCTGGTTGTTATTCAGGAATAAATGATTTCTTTTATTTAGATGCTGAAAGACTTAAGAAATGGAAAATAGAGTCAGAGTATCTTAAACCACTGATAAGGAGTTCTGATGTTATAAAGAGTCTAAATGTAAGAAATACCTTGAATAATTACGTTTTATCTATTCCACCAATCTCTAAATCAGAATTAAAAAGTCTAGAACACACAGGTGTTTTAGCATATATCGAGTGGGGAGAAAAACAAGTTACGCGTAAAAGACAAAAGACAGAAGCAGGTATACCATGGCCAAAAGTAGAAACTGTTAAAAATAGAAAATTTTGGTATTCAATTCCTGAAAAAAATCTACGTCCTACAAACCTATTCATGCAATATGTTTCAAATGACCGTTTTTATTGTCCCTATTCTAACATACCTTTAGTTAGCGATAGATGTTTTCATAGAATATTTGTAAAAAATGGAATCAATTATAAATCCTTAGAGGCTTCCCTTAATTCGTCTCTTCAAATGTTTTTTGTGATGTTGCTTGGACGTTCTAATTTAGGTCAGGGGGCTTTAAAATTTGAAACTAGCGATGCAAAAAAAATAATGGTTTATGATACTCAAACATTTGGCCAAGCTAAAATCAAGAAGATTACGGAAAAATTAGAGAATTTAGGAAAAAGAGAACCTCTCTCAATCTTTGAAGAACTTGGCATCAAGCCCGATAAGCCTATCCGTGAGCAAGAGCCGAATCCTTTGCCTGACCGAGCAGAACTCGACAACATCGTTTTTGATGAGCTCGGCTTGACCAAAGAGGAAAGGAAAGAGGTTTACTGGGCGGTTTGTGAGTTGGTGAAACAGAGGTTGGAGAAGGCGAAGAGTGTCAAAAAAGGATGAAAAGATGATGGAAAGATATAAAAAAGTAAGAATCACATGTAAAACTGCCAAAGATGTATCTGTAGATGAATTATCACGATTTTTTTATTATTTAAATAATATTTACAAGTTGATATACTTACAGGAAACTAAAAAAGATACGAAGTTTTATAATCGGAGAAAACTTAAAGACAAAGAAAGACTAAGAATATCAATTGTAAGAAAGGAATCTCCTCTCATCTTTGTTATATTAATACCCATAACTATTGGTCTTTTAGAAATATCTAAATTATTTATTGAAAATCTAAAACTGATTCGAAACTTGGATTTTGATAGAAAAATAAAAAAATTACAAGTTGAGCAGTTGATATTGCAAAATGAATTGTTAAAGAATAAAATTGATAAAAGTGAATTGTTAAAGAATGAAATCAACAAAATTGGTAAACTAAAGGAAATCAAAATAATTATTGCTGACGAAGAGTGAATACAATGCCAACCCATGACATATTAGACAACCGGGAAGGAATCCTTTTAGAGCACGTAAAAAACTTGCTCAGAAACTCAGTTAGTGCGAAGTTCGCAGTCGGCTATTTCTTTACCAGCGGGTTAGCACCACTCATGGAAGAAGTTCAAAACTTGAAAGAACTTAAGATTCTCATTGGCAATATCTCCAACAGGAGAACCATAGAGCAATTAGCAGAGGCATACATGAATTTAGTGACTGCGAAACAGGAATTTAACAAGCAATTGTTTATGAACCCATCGAAACGAAAACTCGCAGTATCAGAAACAAAAGAGGGATTAAGAACCAGCCTGAGTTTAATTGACCAAACAGACGACAACGAACAGATGATTCGAATACTGAGAGAACAGATTGAAAAAAACAAGCTTAAAATCAGGATTTACACCTCTGGCAGATTGCATTCCAAAGCTTATATCTTCGATTATCCGGAAAGCCATCACGATAAAGGCAATGCTATAATAGGTTCGAGTAATCTGAGTTTGGGTGGCTTGCTGGATAACACGGAATTAAATGCGCTCATTCCGGGTATTGGCAATCACGAAAAAATAACAGAATGGTTCAATGAGTTATGGGACAAATCAGAAGATTTCAGAAAAGAGTTGACGGAAGAATTGGATAAATCATGGGCATTAAATGAAGTCCGACCTTACGATGTCTATATCAAAACACTCTACCATCTTCTGAAAGATAGATTAGAGATAGAAGCCGCGGAAGAATTGCTGTGGGAAGCAACAATGCCCCCTTTGACTACTTTTCAAATCGTGGCAGTGAAACAGGCACTTCAGATACTGAACGATTACGGTGGTGTATTTGTCGCTGATGTTGTAGGCATGGGCAAGACCTACATCGGAGCCGCTCTTTTGAAACATTTGCAAATGCTTCACGGCGATAGACACCTGATAATATGCCCCAAATCACTTGAAGATACATGGAAAGATTTTTGTAGAGAGTATGGAATACAGGCAGAAATACTGAGTATGGGAATGATAAGCCAGAAGACCGTTGATTTGATAAATAACCCGATATACCGAAACCTAAACACGGTGTTAATTGACGAAAGCCATAATTTCAGATACCCCGATACAAATAGGTATAAGAATTTACAGCCATATCTATACGGAAAAAAGACTATTCTGGTAACCGCAACGCCGAGAAACAACACTCATGAGGACATATATCATCAAATCAAATTATTCCATCACGATGAGGAGACAATAATGCCCATTGAACCTTCAAATCTAAAACGATTTTTCAAGGAGGTTGAGATTGGAAATAGGCGGATTCAAGAATTATTGCGCTATATTTTGATTAGAAGAACGAGAAAACATATATTGAAATGGTATGGAGAAGAGGATGAGCACGGTAATAGCTTTATCAGGATTCAGGGTAAACCATATTATTTCCCCACACGAGAATTAGAGACATGGACATATTCCATAGATGATACGTATTCCGGCTTTTACGATGACATAATAGAGAATATTAGAACGCTAACGTTTGCTAAATATGGCCTATGGAATTATCTACATGACGATTTTAAGAGCAAGAAGCCTTACAACGAGCTGGAGCAAATAGGTAGAAATTTAAGAGGCTTAATGAAAGTTTTAGTTTTGAAAAGGCTCGAAAGTAGCGTTTTTGCATTTAAAAGAACAATCGAGAGACTGTTAAAAATACATGAATTATTCTATAAATCCCTTGAGGGAGAATTTATTCCAGCGGGAGAAGAAGCCGCAAAGTTACTTTACGATGCCGAAAGTTACGATGAAGAGCTGCTATTAGAAAATTTAGAGCGATTGAGTGAAAAATATGATTTGGAAGCTTTTGAAATTGATGAGCTAAAAGAAGACATAGCTAACGATATAAGAATATTAAGCGAAATAAACGATTCCGTAGGAAAAATAGACCCTGAAACGGATGACAAACTTAAAACATTAAAGGAGATTTTATCCAAACCGCCCATGAAAAATGAAAAAGTGCTCATATTCACTCAGTATGCCGATACAGCAAAATATCTATATGATAATCTAAAAAATTCCGATGTGAAACGCATCACCAGTAAAGAAAAGAACAGATTAAGCATTATAAGGCGGTTCGCACCGAAATCAAACAATTACGAATTAAGAGAAGGCGAAAATGAAATAAGAATATTAGTCTCAACCGATATTTTAAGTGAAGGGCTAAATCTTCAAGATGCTTTTATCGTCATCAATTACGATTTACACTGGAATCCCGTAAGATTAATCCAGAGAATTGGACGACTGGATAGAATAGGAGCGTTAGCTGATACAGTCTATGTCCATAATTTCTTACCTGAGAAGAAACTCGATAAGGATTTACATTTGAAAGAACGAATCCAGAACAGGATAGATGAGATTCACAGAACCATAGGAGAAGACGAGCGCATTTTAGATAAAACCGAGCAAATTAATGAAGAGGCGATGTATGCAATCTATGAAAAAATGTCTTACAAACTCGAAGACTTTGAAGTTAGCAGCGATCCGCTATCAGAAGATTTATTTGGTATGAATGAAGCAGAGGAGTTAATCCGTGAGATAAGAGAAAATGAACCTGAATATTTTGACTATATTAAAAACCTGCCGGACGGCATTAGAGCCGCAAAGAGTAGCAATGAACGAGCTAATTTTATATTCTGTGAGGCTGGTGATTACCAGAAGATATTTTTAACTGATGAAAATGATAATCCGATAAGAGCAGATATAATTACCGCTCTGAATAAAATTAAATGCGATAGGGACGAAAATCCATTGAGATTGCCTGAAGGATTCAATCAATCAGTTACGAAAGTTATGAAGCAATTTAGAAGAGATGTTGGAGAGAGGATGACAAAAAGAGATGCTATGAAAACATTGAAACCTCAACAAAGATATGTTTTAAACAAACTACAACGATATTATGAAGAGATTGACAATCCTGAAATAAAATCAGATATTGAGAGGTTGAAAGAGGTTTTCGGCTTTCCTTTGTCCAATATCATATTACAGCATTTAGGGAAATTAAGGCGAGGTGGGATTGAGGGTAAGGCTTTGTTTGACCGATTGAAGGAAATCTATTTTCAATATGGATTACATCGAGTGAAAGAGCAGGAGGAGAAGGAACTATCTACTTATGACGTTCCTAAAATTATATGCAGTATGGCTATGGTGAAAACGGCTTACAAAATAGGAAAACGGAGTGCATAGCCTTACCCAAGATTACTATTTCTTTTTTTCAAAATCACAATGGAATCATGGAAGAACGGGATGAGAAATGAAAGACCCTATATCGGGAAAGGAATACCCTGATGAACTCGTAAAAACAGCAGCGAAGATAAACGGTATTAGTTATAATGCTTTGATAGAGGAGATAAAGATTGGAAAAGTGGTTCTGCTTGAAGCTGGAAAAATCCTCAAACGCGGATATACGACCGGGACGTGTGCCGCCGCGGCTTCAAAGGCTGCTGCACTTCTGCTTGTGGGGAAAGAAGTGAAAAAAGTAGAAATTACAACGCCGGTTGGCATAAAAGCGGAGATGGAAGTAGAAAGTGTTGATGAAGAAGATTATATTGCAGGTGTTCGTGTAGATTCCGGCGATTACAAGGGTGACACATTCAATGGAATGCTTATATGTGCAAAGGCAAGACGTTTTAGTGTATTCTCCATAAGAGCTGGCAAGGGCATAGGAATAATAAAAAAGGAGGGACTTGGAAAAGTCGGTGCGCCTGATATATACCCGCACATCTTAAAGAACATCGAGGAGAATGTGAAAGAGGTATTAACAGGGGTAGAAATAGAGATTTTCGTGCCAGAAGGAGCGGAGATAGCGAAAAATACTGTTCTTCCAGCGCTGGGAATAGAAGGCGGAATACCTATTTTCGGTGCTACCGGATTCATCGAACCTTATACCGAAGGTGGTTACAAGCACGTTATTGACTTTCTCGTAAGAGATAAAAAGGACATCCTCGGTGTCAGCACGGGCGAGAAGAGCAAGAGGATAGCGGTAGAAAAGCTGAACTTCCCCGCGGATAAAATAGTCGTTGCCGGTAATTTCGTGTGCTACGCAATAGAGAAGTCAAAAGCGGAGAAGAAGGTGATATTCACGATGCCCGCGAAGATTTGCGATATGTTAGGAATTGATGCTCATGACCATTTTGATTTTGAATTCAGCAGTATTGGCGAGCTTGTTGAACGACTGAAGAGAGCAGACTATGAGCGGCTAAGGTCTTTCTTCGGTACTCTTGCGGAAGATTTAGCACGAAAAACCGGTGCTGACGTTTACGTGTTCGATAATAGTGGGAATATATTAGGGAATGGAAGGCAAAGTGGATGGACATGGAAATAACAGTTTTGCCGGTATTCATTTGTTTCGGCTTGATACAGGAAGAGAAAGAGAGTAATATGATAGCAATGTTTTTTAAATACTAATCCCAATTAGTACTAATTATGATTAGGAATATCCTAATTTTTTGCTTGCAAAAAGTTTCACTTAACAGCAACTCCCACTGCACGTTTTATCAGCCGTCCTATTTCGTCAATCTCTTTCACCATCGGTCCTTTTTTATCAGGCACTTCAATGATAATAGGAATTACGCCCTTTTTCTTCGCGTTTATCTCCATTATCTTCTCTCTGCTCTTTTCTTCGGCTGCAAGCCTTTCGTTTATTATTATGATAGCAACATCCTCCTTTGCCAATTTATCTAACACACGAGCGACATCTTCTCCGCCCTCTGTGCCATATTCATGTACCTCGTTTACACCCGCAAGCCTGAAACCGGTAGCAGTCTCAGGGTCGCCAATTACTGCGATCATTCAAACTTTCTTAGAAAGAAAGTTTAATCAAAGAAATAAGTTTTTCTTCGCTTTCTTTCATTTTACCTCCTTTTCATTTCTTTCTTTAGAAGAAAGTGTTGTAAAAAGAGTTTTCACTATATCCTCTCGTAAACTGGTGGAAAAGCGTGCCATTCTCTGCTCAAAAGTATTATTCACCTCTATTTTCCCGTCTTTTCTCCTTAAAATGACTCCGCCTGCCGTCTTTATCCTTTCACCTGATAGCGATAACAGAACATTCACACCTCTATCCTGGCTTATTTCATCAGATATCTTTTTTAGCATACCTTTCTTCACAAAAGATGCATCCTCATCGCTGAGTATCACTTCCACTTTCACTTCATTACCTGTGCTGCTACCACCTGCGATTATACTCGTTGCCGCATCCTCTATCAAACCTGATAGGATAGTTGAATACGAGTTCCCTTTGAAACCTTCTTTTTTAACGTCTCTTATTCTCTTTGTCGCTTCCTCTAACGCTTTCCCTATCATCTCCTCTTCTGCCTTCCATTTAAGCTTTCTCGCATTTAATCGAGCGGCTCTAACTATTCGTTCATTCTCCTCAATACCTTTTCTCTCCGCAGCCTCAATGAAACGCTTCTTTTGAAGTTCTATCTCCGCTTTTGCTTCTTCGAGCATCTTCTTTGCGTTTTCCTCTGCTTCGCTCATTATTTTCTCGCTTTCTGCTTTTGCTTCGTCCTTTATCTTCTCCACTATCTCTTTCGCACCCAAACGAATCACCTCAAACCTTTCTTTTGAATGGCAAAGCCCTTCCATTGCTTTCAGCAATGCTGAAAAGAAAGCTTTAGCAAAGAAAAAAGCTTAAACAAGTCCTAAAGTTTTTTCTAACGCAATATTTACCGTAATGTCGAGATTCGATTCAGCGATTGCTTTCAGCTTCTCCGCATCCGCCTCAGCATATTTCATTATCGCTTCCTCTGCCTCCTCTCCTTCCTTTGCATACTTATCAGAAATCTCAACTGCTAAGCTCTTTTCTTCATCACGTGCCTTTTCTTTTAGCCTCTTTACCTCCTCCTCCGCATCTCTTATTATCTTCGCAGCGCTCTCCTTTGCCTCTTCTATTAACTTTCTGCCTTCCTCTTCTCCTTCCCCTATTAACTTAAGTGCTTCTATTGCCATCGCCTTCTTCTATATGGAGATGGTCTTTATAAAGTTTTCTCAATTGCTCTATCATCGCAGGGTCTATGGTTCCGTTGAAGAAGAATAAACTAAATTTTTATAATCCAAAGAGGATATAGGATGAGAATGGCATGAAAGTCATATCCATAATTGGGGAGAAGAAGTCAGGGAAAACGTCGCTTATCACGTATTTGATTCCATATCTGAAGAAGCATGGTAGAGTAGGATGTATAAAACACGCACAAGAGTTGGATTTGGGTGATAAAGGCACAGATACGGATCGCTTTTTTCATTCCGGTGCTGAGGTTGTCATAGGTGCTTCTGGCGATAAGACGGTAAAAATGTGCGGCGGTAAAAATTTGATGGAGTTAATAGAAGAAATGGCGAATTCCGGCGTTGATTTTCTGCTCGTTGAAGGGTTCAAGAGCAGTAACTTACCGAAGATAGCACTGAGTGATTTTCACGATGAGAATGTCGGTGTTAGTGACATAATAAAAAGATTGGACTTTCCAAGGGATTTTAAAGGCAGAGAAGAAAGGCTAAAAGAGATTCTTGAACTTATTCTTTCTCTGGATGACTACTAAATCCTATTTAAAAAGAAAGGTTTTTGTATAGCTGAGACAAGAAAATGATGCCAGATACAGGATTCCTGATACAGGATGCAGGTTTGACTTGTATCTTGCATCTTCAATTACCTTCTCGTGAAAATTAAAGACCATGAAACTAAGTTTTTCCTCGGTAGATGCAACCAGTAATCCGGTGGATTGGATGTATAGATTGGAAGATGCAGGTTTTCAGGGATGGGAAATAATAGGCGAAGGACTGCAAAAAGTGGAAGGCGAATTTAAAAAAAGGGTAAGGGAAATATACGAAACGACAAATCTCGTTCTTTCCTTACACGCACCCTTCTCTGACATTAATATAGCGAGTGTAAACGAGCGGATGTGGGAAGAGAGCATAAGGCAGATAAAAGAGAGTATAGAGAATACATACGAGTTCATTGATGATATATGCGTGGTGCATCCGGGCGTTTTCTCGCCATTGTCCATACAGATGCCGGAGAAGGCGATTCAGAAGGCGATTGCTGGTCTAACCACGATTTGTGAATTTGCTGTTGAACGAGGACTACGAATAGCGGTGGAGAATTTGATATCTGCGAATATGCTGCTGGGAAGGTATCCCGATGAACTCATTCAAATAGTGCGAGGCGTGCATAAAGATAATCTTGGGATATGTCTTGACGTGGCGCATGCGAATACGACAAAAACGATGGACGAGTTCTTAGGCATTAAAGTCAAAGCTGGGGACGTGGATATAATACATATACATGCGAGCGATAACTTTGGAGCGGATGACTTACATTTGCCGTTGGGAAAAGGCAACCTGGATTGGAAGAAGGTGTTAAACGTGATTAATGACTATAAATATGAAGGACTCGTGGTGATGGAGTTATACACAATAGAGGGGGGTATAGAGAGCCTGGAGTTTATCCGAAAACATTCTTTAAAATGATGCTTCTTTTTCACTTCTTCTCTTCCTCTTCACCCTTAACGTCATAATCCACATCAACGTAATCGCCTTCACCCGCTTCCTTCTTCTCACCCTCTTTCTTTTCCGTTCCTTCACCCTCTTCCGTTCTCTTTTCCGCCTCTTCCGCCGCTTTCTTCGCTGCTTCCTGATACACCACCGCAGAAACCTCGTGCAGTGCTTTCGTCAGCTCATCCATATCCACTTTTATCTTTGCCATGTCATTCACCTTTAACGACTCCTTCAGCTTATCCTTCGCTTTCTCCACTTTCTCGCGCTGCTCTTTAGCTATCTTATCCCCTAACTCACTTAGCGTCTTCTCCGTGGTATAAACGAGCGAATCAGCTTGATTTAAGAGCTCCACTTCATCCTTCCTCTTTTTGTCCTCCTCGCTGAACTTCTCCGCCTCGTGCACCATCCGGTCTATCTCATCTTTTGCAAGTTTTGTTGACGCAGTTATTCGTATTGAAGCTTCCTTTTCAGTCCCTAAATCCTTTGCCGTGACGTTCAAAATCCCGTTCGCATCTATGTCAAACGTCACCTCGATTTGCGGAATACCACGAGGTGCTGGCGGAATACCATCCAGATGGAATCTACCAAGCGAGGTGTTATCCGCGGACATCGGTCTATCTCCTTGCGTGATATGAATCTCCACGCTCGTTTGATTATCTGCCGCTGTAGAAAATATCTGTGATTTTTTCGTTGGTATCGTGGTGTTCCGTTCTATCAAAGAAGTCGCAATACCGCCTAATGTCTCCACACTGAGCGTAAGCGGCGTAACATCGAGCAAAACTATCTCTTCCTTCACCTGCCCACCAAGGATGCCTGCCTGTATTGCCGCACCTATTGCAACCGACTGCATCGGGTCAACCCCTCCTTCCGCCTTCTTGCCCAGTATCCGCTCAAACCGTTCTCTCACTACCGGCATCCTCGTTGGTCCGCCAATAAGTATTATTTTATCTATATTATCAGGCGAGAGTTTTGCATCTTCTAACGCTCTCCTTATGGGCGGCTCCAGTTTTCTCAGTGTAGGCTCTGCCAATTCTTCTAATTTAGCCCTCGTTACCGTCACCTCAAGATGCTTTGGCTCTCCTCCGGAAACAGCGATGAAAGGCAGATTTATCGTTGTAGAAACAGAAGAAGAGAGTTCTATTTTTGCTTTCTCTGCCTCATCGCGTATTCGCTGCATCGCAGTAAGGTCATTCCTCAAATCTATCCCTTCCTTATCCTTAAATCCTTCCACGAGCCAATCTATCACAGCCGCATCCATATCCGTTCCACCAAGATGCGTATCCCCGCTGGTAGAAAGCACCTCAAATACTCCTTCTCCTACGTCCATGATAGTAACGTCAAAAGTGCCACCACCAAAGTCGAGAACTGCAACTTTATATTCGCCTCCCTTTCCAAGCCCGTAAGCCATCGCCGCCGCTGTCGGCTCGTTTATTATCCTTTTTACCTCGAACCCCGCTATCTCACCAGCATCCTTTGTTGCCTGTCTTTGATTATCGTCGAAATACGCAGGCGCCGTGATAACAGCCGTATCTATTTTCTCGCCTAAATACGCCTCCGCATCCGTTTTTATCTTTTGCAATACCATCGCAGAAATCTCTTGCGGTGTAAAATGCTTATCTATTGACTTTACATACATCTTCTCCGGGGTCCCCATCTTTCTCTTTGCTTCCCTTACAGTTCCTTCTGGATTAACCACCGCCTGCCTCTTCGCTGCTACGCCTACCAACCTTTGACCATCCTTTGTGAATGCCACTACCGATGGAAACATCTTTCCACCGTATGCACTTCCTTCCGCACTTGGTATTATCTTTGCATCACCGCTTTCATCCACAAAAGCAGCTTCGGAGTTCGTCGTTCCAAGGTCAATACCTATTATCCTTCCCATTTTTATCTACCACTCTATTATACTATCCTTCTGCTAAAATAAAAAGATTTTCAACGCTTTTAAATTTTAAAAAATAAATAAAAAGGGAGGAAATGGAGGAAGGAAAAATTACCTTAGTATTCTTCTCCCATTCCACCCATTCCAGGACCGCCTCCAGGAGGCATTGGCGGCATCTTCTCCGCACTCGATGCAATTACGTCGTCTATCCTCAAAATCATCGTTGCTGATTCCGTTCCAGAGCTTATAGCCTGAATCTTCACCCTTAGCGGCTCGATAACACCTGCCTTTATCATATCCATTGGTTCTCCCTTAAACACGTCTAAGCCAGCGTTCGTCTCACCTCTTTCATGCGCCGACCGAAGTCCCACGAGCATATCTATGGGGTCTAAGCCCGCATTCTCGGCAAGAGACCTCGGAATGACCTCGACAGCATCGGCAAACGCCTGTATCGCCAGTTGTTCCCTGCCTCCTACGCTTGCCGCATAATCACGCAGCTTGAGAGCCAGTTCTATCTCCGCTGATCCTCCTCCGGCTACATACTTGCCATCCTCCAATGCACAAGCCACTACTCTCAGCCCATCGTTCATTCCCCGCTCTAATTCGTCCACTACATGCTCCGTTCCCCCTCGCAATAGTATGGACACGGCTTTCGGATTCTGGCAATCCTCCACGAACATCATTTCCTCACCGCCTATCTTCCGTTCCTCAACCAGCCCTGCATCTCCAAGGTCGTCCGCTCTAACCTCCTCTAAGCTCGTCAATATCTTCCCGCCTGTTGCACTCGCTAACTTCTTCATATCACTTTCTTTCACTCTTCTCACCGCTAATATGCCCTCTTTTGATAAATAGTGCTGTGCCAGGTCATCCATCCCTTTCTGGCAGAAAAGCACATTCGCTCCGCTATCTGTTACCTTATCCACCATGTCCTTCAGCATCTTTTCCTCCTCGTCCAGGAACGATTTTAGCTGCTCTGGTGCAGTAATCTCTATTTTCGCATCCACTTCTGTCTTCTCTATCTCCAGAGCCGAATTTATCAGCGCTATCCTTGCATTCTCCACGGTCTTTGGCATTCCCGGATGCACTCGCTCCTTGTCTATCACCATGCCTTTTATCAACACCGTATCGTCAGTGCCGCCACCCATTTTTTTCTCCAACTTTATATGGTCCATGTCTATCATATCCACGCCTTTTTCCGCTATCGTTTTCACCGCATCCACCGCAAGAGAAGTCAACATCTCTTTCGCAACCTCTGCTCCTTTTCCTGTCATAGAAGTCATTGCAATCTTCTTTAGCGTTTTTTCATCACCTGGCGAGACATCGCTTGCTATACCATCTAATATCTCATACGCTTTCTCTGCCGCTAATCTAAACCCGGTTGCAATCAACGTTGGGTGCACCTCCTGGTCAAGAAGGTCCTCCGCACGCTTCAGCAACTCACCTGCAATGACTACCGCGCTCGTTGTTCCATCTCCAACCTCTTCATCTTGCGTCTTCGCTATTTCCACCATCATCTTCGCCGCCGGATGCTCTATATCCATCTCCTTTAATATCGTTGCCCCGTCGTTTGTTATGACAACGTCACCCATTGAATCCACCAGCATCTTATCCATACCCTTCGGTCCGAGTGTGGACTTAACGGCAGAAGCAATGGTCTTCGCTGCCATGATGTTCCTGCTCTGCGCATCCCTTCCTCTTGTTCGCTCACTACCTTCCCTTAATATTAACACTGGCGTTCCGCCTAATTGTGCCATTTCATATCACCACATTTTCTATATTTGTAGTTCTATATAAAGATTGTTTATAAGAAAACTTTAGAGGTAGCAAGATGTTAAAAGGTGGGTTTGACGACAAAGTTATCGCAAAGGCAGTTCAAGCGCTGAACAAGCATTTGCCTGTTGAAAGAAAGACACTTTTAGCTTTGCTAAACGAAGATAAACCTGCCGTGCAGGGAAGAGATAATTCCACACACCGGATAAAGAGAGAAGAACTGGAGAAGATAGCTAAACTAATTCCAGAAGAGGCTTATGGAAAATTACGACTTCCTATATACATAGAATTAACGCCGAATTATGGTAGGGGAATAGCAAGGGTGCATGGAAAGCAGGATTGCGAGATAGTAAGGAGGATATTAGGTAAAGAAAAAGAAGGCGAAAGTGAAGGTGATGACGAAATTTTTATTTATCGTGATGATATAAGGAAGTTAAGACGTGAGTTGCAAACCGCTACTCAATACGCTTTCTTTTACAGCACGTCTTTTTAGAGTACAAATGATTGTAGGGACGAGAGGCAGTAAACTGGCGCTATTGCAGACCGAGAAGGTATGTGAAAGGTTGAGAGAGCTGGGATTAGGATATGAACCTACGATAAAGACTGTGCGGAGTTTAGGGGATGTCTTGACCACCAGAGGCTTATATGAAATGCCCTCGAAGGGTGTTTTCGTTAAAAAACTTGATATGCTGCTTTTAGCAGGTAAAATAGACATTGCAGTGCATAGTATGAAGGATATACCTTTGGAAAGGGATGCGGGGTTGGAGACGTCAGCGGTTTTGCCTCGTGATTCTCCTTATGATGCGCTGGTGTCGAAGTATAGACTGGACGATATGCCGGACGGTGCTGTGATAGGGACTTCAAGTGTGAGGAGGAAGTATCAATTTTTGAATTACACGAGGGAAAGAGGTATAAAAGTAAGGATAAGGGACATCAGGGGTAATGTGGACACGAGGATTGAGAAGCTTAGAAGAGGCGAATACGATGGTGTGATTCTTGCGGAAGCAGGGCTTGAGAGGATGAACATGGATATAGAATATGAAAGGCTTGATTGCGACCCTTTTGTACCTTCACCCGGACAGGGGATAATTGCAGTGGTTGCGAGGAAAGAGTCGGAGGAGAGTGAGATTCTAAAGAGGATAGACGATGCAGCGACGAGGATAGAAGCGGAGGTGGAGAAGGAGGTATTAAAAGTAATAGGTGGCGGATGTGCGCTTCCAGTCGGTGTGCATGCTTATTGTAAAGGAGAAGAGGTTGAATTAGCAGTCTATGTCGGTGGTTCCGATGAAAAATACAGGTTGAAGAAGGTTGTTCTTGGTAAAGACAAGCGTTTGGAAGAGGTAAGAGAATTTGCGCTAAACTTCTCTTCTTAAGACACGAAATCGGCTGCCTTTGGCATTTCCAGCTTCATTCCTTTCCTTTCCCTCACTTCCATCACCTTTTCGCCGAACAGACTTTGAGGTATGGGCTTGAAACCCGCAAACTCGGTGCTCCACAGCGCTCTCCCCTCGGTTGCAGACCTTATGTCGCCAGCGAAGCCAAACATCTCTGCTACTGGCGCTTCTGACTTCAATGATACCATCTCCTCTTCGGTTTTTATGTCCAATATCTGCCCTCTTCTACCCTGTATCTCGCGCGTTACATTCCCAAGCAAATTCTGCGGTATGTTTATGAATACCTCCTGTATGGGTTCAAGGAAGGTAGCCTTCGCGAGCAACATAGCGGCAAGTATTGCGCTTCGCACCGCCGGAATAACCTGTGCAGGTCCTCTGTGTATCGAATCCTCGTGCAACTTCACATCCATCAGCTTTACTTTTACACCTCGACACTTCTCCTTTGCTAACGGTCCCTTCAGCATCACATCCTCAAATCCTTCCTGGATCAACTCCATCGTCTCTCGCAGATATTGAATCCCTTTTGTCATATCTACCAACACGTTACCCTCGATGATATTAACGACATTCTTGGCTTCCAGTTTGTCCATTCCCGCTTCCATCAGCTTATCGCGCATCAAAACCTTGTCTTTGCCCACGGTTATCCCTTCTGTTTTTATCTTTTCCACTACCTCTGCACTCAGGGGTTCGACTTCAAAATAAAACTTATTGTGTCTGTTAGGCGATTTCCCTTCCACGGGACCCGCCTCCCCTTCCACTGTCTCGCGATAAACGACAATGGGTGGTGAAGCGATTATAGGAACTTTCTCATCCTGCTCTATCCGGTGCGTGATTATTTCGAGATGCAGCTCGCCCATTCCCGATACCAAATGTTCACCCGTTTCCTCGTTTATCTCAACCCGTATCATCGGGTCTTCTTTCGCCAGCCTCCTGATTACATCTATCAGTCGAGGCAGGTCTTTCGTGCTCTTCGCTTCCACTGCGACCGTAACAACGGGCTCACTGTAGTGCTTTATACTTTCAAAAGGAACCATCTCCACAGTAGAAAGCGTGGAACCCACCATAGCCTCCTTCAGACCCACGAGTGCAGCTATGTTACCGGCAGGTATCTTATCCACTTCTACACGCTCCTCGCCCATGAATATACAAGCCTGCTGAATTCTGTTCTTTTTATACATGCCGGAGACGAATAATTCCTTGCCCTTTTCCACGGTTCCACTAAAAAGTCTGCCGGTGGCAACTTCTCCTGCATGCGGGTCCACAGATACGTCGGTAACCATAAAAGCGACTTCTCCGTCCCTGTCACATCTCGCCATGCTATTTCCTATCTCGCTCCCTTCATCTCCACGCCATATCACAGGAACTCGATTCTTTTGTGCTTCTAAAGGATCAGGAAGATGCTCTGTCACCATATCAAGAACAGCTTCATAAGCGGGGCACTTTATCGCCAATTCCTTCATGTTCTCCTGCTTGCAATACTCGAATACATCCTTGAAGCCAACCCCGCTCTTCTTCATGGTCGGAACACTAATAGCCCAGTTATACAACGCGGAGCCAAAAGCGACATTGCCTTTTGCTGCGTCCAGCTTCCATTCCTCGTATTTATCCTTTTTCATTCCCTGCATCAGCTTGTTCATCTTGTCTATTATCTTGCCGAGCCGGATTTGCATCTCTTGCGCATCCACTTTCAACTCGTTTATCATCCTATCAACTTTGTTAATGACGAGAACGGGTTTCACGTTTTCTTTCATCGCCTGCCTCAGAACGGTCTCGGTTTGCGGCATAGCACCCTCCACGGCATCAACGACAACCACGGCGCCGTCAACAGCTCTCAACGCCCTCGTCACATCGCCACCAAAGTCAACATGCCCCGGCGTATCTATAAGGTTTATGAGATAATCTTCACCCTTGTAATCATAAACCATAGAAGCATTTGCGGCAAATATCGTTATCCCTCTTTCTTGTTCCAGATAATAAAAATCCGTAAACAGTTGCTCGCCTGCTAATTCTTTCGATATTATCCCTGCTCCTGCGAGTAGGTTATCTGTCAAAGTAGTCTTCCCGTGGTCTATATGAGCGATGATGCCTATGTTTCTTATTCGCTCCGTCTTGTCCATCAATACTTTCACCTTTTCCGCTGCCTTCTTACCTCTTGT
>JAFNKG010000024.1 GCA_017883965.1 Candidatus Methanophagales archaeon
GCATATTTGAAGTCGTCGGGCTTATCAAGATCGTCTTTGAGAGCGCGAACCCGAGGAATCGCCCAAGCAAAATGATTTGGACCAATCTTTCTTAAGAATTGGATTCCCACGCGAAGAATGTCGCCTTTCTTTGCTTTTTGACCCCAAGCGAAAGTTTTACCAACGACCGTTCTTTCCTCGGGCTTCCCTCCTATTCGACAACGATAAACCCATTGGTTAGCAATAATCTCGCCCGTCTCACGACGTTTAGGAATTCTCTCGACAACTTCCGCGTCAATCTCGTATTCACGTTTATACTTCCAAAGACCCCGCGAATCTCGGTCAAGAAGATAACGACAAAGCTCACTTATCTTCGAGTCTTCTTTTAAGTCCCAAATTTTAATGATTGCTCCTTCACTCGGAGGCTTCGAAACTTTCTTAATCGCGTTTCTCAAAGCTTCGGTTTCTTCAACAAGAGTAACCTTATTCTTTTTGATATGGGACTCATCTCGAACTTTACCGAGATATTGTCGTCGGATTCGATAGCTTTCGTTGATAAGCGGAAGCTCATTGAAATACAAGCAATCAAAGACGTGAGCGACCCAATGGTCGTCGTTGACGGGTTCCTTTCCGTGAATTGCTTGACCCAAAACTCGATAAGGAAGAGCGACTCCTCTTTTGTCATAAGCCATAACCTCACTATCTAATATTACGTTGCGAACGTTAAGCGTCCTCAAGTCCTTCGCAATGTTGGGAAGATTCAAGGTTCTATCTTCTCCACTCATGCTAAAAATTTTGATTTCGCTCCCTTTTTTGTGGAGAAGGAACTTGGCCCCCGAAAACTTTTCTTCCACGCTCAAGGTAACTATGTGACGATTAACGAAGGCTTGCTTCAAGGTCTTGAGAAGAACTTCGTCTTCGAATTGGTCTAAAGAATATAAAGCTTTATTCGCGATTCCCATTGGGCGAAAAGGCTTCAACAACGTAATTTTTTTAACTTGTTTTCCCATGCGACGAAGACGTTCCTTATGATCTTCCTCGCCTTCAAGACCTTCTTCTTCGGGCCAATCGAAAGAATAAGTTGCCGCTCGAAAACGAGGTTCAAAAATCTTTATGCAATGACCAACGAGAGGGCCTCCAACATCGAAACTAACGATCACTCTCTCCGCAAAATCGGGACGAGGCGACAAATAGGGAATAGGATTCAAGAAAAGATTTTTGATTGCTTCTTCGATTCTCGGGTCTTGGTAATATCCTTTCACGAAAATATCGATGTCTTTGGAAGTTACTCCGTCGTTGACGAGGCGACCCGCAAGAAAAATTTCGAGTTCCCCTTGCTCCCTTAACCATGAGGGCATTTTGCCTCGAAGACTAAAACTTTGGTTGAAATAGGGAAGAACTTCGTCGAGGTAAATTAAAGGTCCTTTAATATCCGCGTTACCTTTCGTCACGAGCGCGGGTTGAAGAGCAACGTCCTTAAGTTGAATAAATTCCTTCGACCGAGGAAGAACGTGAATAGGCGTCTTGTGATCGACGCCCCAATCGAGGTTTCGTCTTTCCGCTTCCTCAACGAGAAGATCGTGGAACTTTTCACATTCGGCGATCGTCAAGTGTTTGGGTTTATGCCTCCAATATCCCTCGTCGTTTGACCAAGCGTGAACCCAACGATGATCGTCAAGGAGCTTTTCGTTATACCAAAATTTTTCGTTCGAAAGCGCAAGCGGATTTTTAAGAACGACCTTAATTTCGTTAACCGTGACCACGAAGAAACCTCGAATATTATTCGTTACTTTTTGTTTAAATAATTTTCTATTCTCACGAAAACGTTTATATCTTACGAGTTACGATATATTAATTGAGGAACCGTGAGGAAAACCCAAAACGTCCTCTTCGTAACTCTATTCGCATTAAACGTAATAGATGTTTTTACAACTCTTTACGGAATTTCGATCGGAGCGCGAGAAACAAATCCTCTCTTCCAAAATCCTTCCTTATCTCTTTCTTTCACGAAACTCATTTTCCCTCTTCTCCTCTATCCATTTTGGAAGAAGAGTTGGGACCTTTCTCCAAAAATGATTAGGTTCTTTCTTTTGATCTTACTCGTCGCCCTCGTAACGCTTTACTTCGGAATCGTAATCAACAACACATACGTTATCGGAAGACAATTAATATGACAAAACGAAATTCGAGAAGAAAAAGACTTTTAATAATCGTCGCGTTGTTGAGCGAAGACGCCTTACTTCGAGAGCAAGTTAGGGTTCTTTTCTACTAACTACTTGAAGCGTCGCCTTAAACATTCAACGTCGATTGCTTCGTAAAGAGCGAAAAGAGCTTCTCTCCTAAGCTTCAAGTCTTCTAATTGAAACTCAAAGTTTTCTTGCAAAGCGCGGAAACTCTTCCCGACTATATTAATTGTCTTCACGGATTTCCCCGAAAAATAGAGAACTTCTTTCGTATATAAACTATTCGCGTTTAATAAGCCAAAGAGAAATAACTCCCGAAATCAACGTTATAACGGCGAATACGAAACCTAACAAATTAGGAATATACCACGCCATTCGATATTTCTCCAACGTTGAATTCCAAATTTCAAGGTGTTGAAGCGTCTCTATTCGATTCGTTAAGTTTACTAAGTCTCGATAAAAGATCGACGCTTGATTCGCTAATAACATACCGAAGAAGATAGACGCAACGAAAGACATTGCGCAAAGAAAAAGCAAACATAGAATTAACCCGCTTCTTTCCATTTCTCGACCCTTCAAGTATCCAATATACTATATATCATATAAGTTTGTTGTTACGAGGTCGAGGATATTCAAAAAATCCATAATATTCTTGCGAGCGATAACAAATTTGGAGAGCTTTCTACTTAGTCGTAGTATCTTTAACAAGCGAAACCTAAGACACTTCGAACCCCTTGTATCAAACGAAAAGAAGACTCGACACGCGGAGGAGCGGAGGAGGAACGACGTAGCGACGTAGCGTGTCGAGGAGCTTAGAGTTTAAGACATACGGACTATTTCTTGAGGGTTGAAGTCTCAAGTAATCAAAGGTTCGATTTCTCCGTTTTCCGCTTTCTTCTTGTCTTCATAGGGTCTCATGAAAACGTCTTTAAACTCGTTGGCAACGTCCACGGGAATCGCGTGAATATTTGAAAGAACATGATAGCGAGTTCCGAGTTTCTTGAGCATAGTAACTAAGATTTTGGTGAAACAATAGTTCACGTCCCCTTTCATTTTATCGAGAGTATTTGAGAGATCGGCGCCTCCTTTGATAACAACAAGTTCATTCCAAAGCTTTTGAAGAATAGGGTCTAAGTCGGGTCTTCTTTCTTGTTTAATGTAAGGCAATTTATCACCTCCTTTTCAACCAAAGACTTACTCGTTCGACGGGTCCTCGATATTTCCACATGAAGAACAAAGTCATTAGAGACCAAATTCCGTAAGCGAGGTTCAACGCCATGATCGACCATTGACAATGGAGAATTCCCCACGCGACCGCTAAGACGTTTCCTATAAGAGTCACGACGAAGAAGACGGTTGATCGTCCTTTGAGTTTCCTTCGATTCTTGTAAGCTTCGACAACTTGAGGAACCATCGCAACCATAAGCAAAATCATCGCAATATCAATTAAGATTTGCAACTTATCACCTCCTCTTAATAATATCGAGTTTTCCTCATCTCTCTTCCCACTTCTTGCTTCCAATGATTCTTCAATCGTTCAACCCCCAAGGAAATAACTTCGTTTATATCAATCTCATAGAAAATGCAAAGAAGGAAAAGTTGAGTGAAACAATCGGAGACGTGAAGTTTCGCCTCGGTCAAATAGATTTTGTCTTTCGTTCTAACGTATTTCAACATCGAGTTAATAAAATCTCGATTCCCAAATTGAGCGTAAGAAATCAAACTTTGCCAAAGATAAGGAAACAACTTTGACCTCGAAATCAAAGGAGGCATTAAAGAGCGAGCGACTTGTTCGATTGCTTCTTTAGGAATCTCAACCTTCAAGTTTCTTTTCCTCCAAGACGATGACGAGAACATTGGTGTTCCCCACGATGTCCTTTCACTCCTCCACATTGACTTTGACATAAAGGACATTTCCAAGAACATTGTTCAACCCTTCTTTCCTCCTCAAATTGACGCTTACAAGAACTCGAACAAAAACGCATAGGAGAAGGAATTAAACGTCCACAATTTTCGCATGAATGCTCGGGCAAATTCTTAAACTTCTTCTTTCTTCTTTGATAACTTGGAGGAAGAGGACTCCAACCTTGATAACCTTGCTCGACACGTTGAAACTTACGAAACGCACGATTGGAACGCTTGGAAGACTTGGAACGCTTTTTATGTTTCCTTCGACAAGCAAGACAATTGAAGGAGGATTCATGATTGAAGTTTTCGAGTTCTCCAAAGAATAACCAACGACCACAAAGCGAACGATTGTCAACGAAATAATGAGCTTTCCTCGCGTTCGAGGGCCAACCCCAACCTTCTTTCGTGACTTTCTTCGACAATTGATTTTTGCTCCTATAACACTAAAGCAATAAGAGGGGGTTTGTCACACGACAAGCTTAAATCAAACTCCTTTTACGCGAACGACGTTTTCTTTGCCTCGCTTTAATGGTCTTTATATTGCCTCCTTTTTTCTTTGGTCTTCCCGCTTTTTTCTTCAAGGTTCCTCGTCTCTTGTTCAAATATTTGACTTCTTGTTCGACCGCTTTTTTGACGGCGAGATAAGCGTTTGTTTCGACCGAGGAAGTCCAAAGGAGTTTTCCGTCGAGTTTCTTACAATCTTGAACATATCTCTCGATCTCGCGTTTGAAGTCCCACTTCCAATCGATATTCGTTTCGCGCAAGAAGTCGCTTCCAAGGGGAAGGTTCTTTTTGAAGCTTGAGGAAGGTTTGATTATAGACCACTTTTGGACCACGTTCTCAACGGCCTTTCCCGCTTTGAGGTTCTTTTGGACGAGAGCGATAAAGTCTTCTTCGCTCGTTGGATACCCATGTCGAGCGCTTTTCATTGGTTTTCCTTGTTTAAAGAATACGTAAACGCTTGCGCGGAGAATCCAAGCTTCGTCGTAAATTTCTTCTCGTCCTTCTTTGTCGGTTTCGATTTCAAGAACCGCGTCGTATTCTTTCAACGCTTTAATTACTTTCTTGATCGTTGGAGGGTCGTATTCGATAACGACCGAATCCGTGTGACCCAAGTAAGGTTTAGTCATTGCGAAGGCGATTCCAAGAAGCGCCCTTGCTCGCCCAAGAATAAGGCTTGACCATTCGGGACACCATGTTGAACCAACTTTGAGGTTGCCGCTTCTCTTTTTTCCCAAGAAAGTTTTCAAAGCGTCGCGGTCGTATCCGAGAGCTTGATACATTTCCAACGTGTCTTCGAAGCTCCATTCTCCAACTTTTTGAGCGAACTTCCCGACGATCGAATTTCCCATTAGTTTCGAAGCGTGATACTCGATCGAGTTTTTTCCCTTCTCTTTTTGAGCTTGGTTTTTGAGTCCTTCAAGTTTCTTGAGGAAACGACGAAGAGGATTCTCGACTTCGAGCTTGGTTGGAATAAATCCTCGGGCCTCATGAATCTTAGAAACGTGAAGTTCGGGACAAAGTTGTTTCGCGACTCGAAGCTCAAAGATCGTTGTAAAAATGTGTTCACCCGACTTTGGAAACATGAGGCGAGGAGGAGGAGTATTCCTATTACTCGACATGACGGGCAAACAAGGATACTCGAAGTTGTTTGGAAACGTGAAGTCGAAATGAATAAATCCTTCCCAACCTTCGTCGAGGATTCTTTGGAGATCGCTCGTTTCGCTCGTCGTTATCCACTTAGTTTCGGCCATAGGAAGAGGTTGAGTTTGGCCGCAACGATTATAGTGACCTTTAAAGTCGAGAATGGCGAGATCTTTCTTGACGTGTCCTCTCATGAAAGCTTCTCTTCTTCCTCCCCAATAAGAACGGAGAGCTAACCAACGCGTGTCGCGACTTCCCGTGTATTCCGCTTCTCTTCGTCCTTTTTCGAGAACCCGATACTTAGGTTTCTTCTTTGGCCCAATTTTTCTTACTCCTCCCGTTTCAACCCAATGGTAAGGAGCAACCCTAATTGGAATCCCCTTCTCGTCTTTGAGGTATTGGAGGCGAAAAATCGCGCTTGCAATCGAGGCGATCGTTGGGTTCCATTCGTTCAAAATCTCATAGTCGAAGGTTTCGAGGAAGTAGTCTCGCCAACGTTTAAAGGCTTGAACGAGAATTTCGCTATCGTATCTCGCGTAATACCAAAACTTGTCTTCGTGTCGTTTAAGAAGTTCGTCCATGTGTTCAATCCAATATTTATGATTCTTTCCTTCAATGTTATCTAAGCTTCGCTTTTCAAGGCCAACGAACTTCGCGATTACTTTCAAGCCTCGCATGAAATAAGCGAAAGAATCGATTACTTTGACGCGAATAGTTCCTTGCTTCGTAATCAAAGAAATTTTCAAGTGCATAACGTTTCCTTTCCCAATGAAGAATCTTCCTCCTTTTTGGGCCTTGAGAACTTCCCAATCTCGAATGTGACGGAATTCGGCAACGCTAAAGTGAGAGATCAAATACAAGAACTTGTTCGTGACTTCGACTTCTTCTTCTTTGAGGCAAGAGAGAATCCATTCGACGAGATCAACGAAGTTTATTTTTTCGATCATGAGTTTTTCTTTGACGACGATTTTTTCTCCTTTGTAGAAAGCACAAGTCACGCCAAGGGGAAAACGTTCTTTATAGCGAATGGTTTTCTTGCTTTTTCCTTTCCCAATTATCTTCGTTTTCTCCATTCCATAATCCTCAATGTCGAAAGCAACGAGCGTTGGGTTCTCTACGCGTGGAGGGCCTTCCTTCTTGCAAACCATGACTTTCGTATAACATTCGGGGATTTTTTTCAATGTGTCTTCCCTCAACTTCGTTCGCCCATAAATCGCCTAAAATCCTTGAAACTATGAAAGATAAACGTGGAGCAACCAACAAGCCAATTCGGGAGGAGAGGACTCAAAAGATTGGTGACGACGAAGACGGCCTTTCCGTGAGCGTAAGCATAAGTTATTTCTCCGTAAGTTCCACAAACGGGGATTCCTTTTTGGATATAAGCGAGAATAACATCGCTTTGGTCAACCATTGCGAGATCGCTTGGAATAATGTATCTTCGAAACATTCCTCGGGTTTCTTCGATTCGTTCTTGTTCTCGAAGTTTTTTGAAGTAATTGCGGGCGTCTCCCATTGAGGAAGGCCAATGTTTCTTTAAAGGATTGAAAACGACGTGACCTCTTTGTTCAAGAAATTTGGTGATTCCGTCCCGCCAAGTTTCATGTTGTTTACCTTTCGTGAAACCTATCGCTCCCGCTAAATACCATTTCATTTTTTACTTTCTTCTCCTAACCAATAACCATGAAGGAATCCTATGAGATAGACGATTATCAAGAGAACAAACAAGAGAACTTCTTCTTCGGGAGTCAAGGAAGTTCACCTCTAACCTCGTCATACCAATAAAGAAACATGGCGTTACAAGCAATGTGACATAAGTGGGAAAGGCCCGATTCAACGTCATGTTTTTCTCCCATGTGATAAGCGAGGGCGTGACGGTAAAGCGCGGCAAGGATTCTTCGTCGTTCCAAATCCTTTTGCCAATTATAAAGCCCGTATTTCTTTGCTCCCATAGTCATTATTTTGGCGACATCGACCAAGAATTCGGGAACCAAGAGATCAACCATTGGTTTTCCTTGATTGAATTTCTTTCCTTTGTCTTTCAAGTGAAAACTCTCCTTTCGCCCGCTTTAGGCGCTCCTATTCCTCGGGGAAAACGAGTCTTCGGAATCGCTTCCCATGCGAGACCAAGAGCGTCAACGTCATGGTCGCTCGTTATCGAAAAGAAGTTCCAAAGCGAAGTTCCTTTCCCAAGCTCCCCGTAATAGCTTCTTAATTCGTAGAGGGTTTGGTGAAATTCTTCGGGGACTTTGAGGGCTTCTTCTAAAGCGCTTGCGAGAGCGAAGACCACTTTATTTTTGCTTGGGCGAGAACCCGAGATTCCTCGGCTTGGAATATTATTATCTCGAAGAGGAGCAATCATGGCATTTCCGACGCCCGTTTGATCGAACACAAGTTTAAATCGACGTTTCCCGTAAACCTTCGCTATATCGCGACCAATCTTATCGTAAGGCGTTCCTTTCCTCCACGAGCGTCGTTGAACGATACAAGCTTTGTCTCGTCCCCCTCTCAAAAGAATAAAGACGCTTGGGCTTAATCTTCCTCCAACGTCGAGGCCCGAGTAGTATAAGCCTCCATAGTCGATTATCTTCGTGACTTTGTAAGAGCTTTCCATTGGGAAAATCTTGTTGGTTTCGCCAAGCCATTGACCGCAAAACTCGCGTTTAAAGTTTAAGTCGCCAAGCTTTCTTCTTTTCTTCTCTAAAGTCTTCAAAGTTATGTCGGGGCAAATGCAATCAACGATCTTGTCATTTTCGTCTATTCGACAAGTTGGAAACTCGAACATGATTGCGTCGTCGAGTCTTCCTTCTTTAATTTCTTCGAGTGTTCTATGGAAGTAACAACCTTCCGCTCCCGCGGTTGAAACGTAAAGCGTTATTCCTCCTCGCGTGGTTACGGGTTCGATCGCGCTTAACATTGAATCGTATAAGAGAATTGCTTCGTTGACAATCATGAGATCGGCCTTACGCGATCTCACGTTATCGGCCTTTGGTCGTGTGCAACCTTTCGCTTCAATGATTGAACCGTTCTTCAAGTGAACCTTAGTCGCAAGAAGGCCCCTTTGATAAACGGGTTGAATGATTCCGAATTCGGCAAGCTCGTGTTCGTTGAATTTTCTTAAGATCGATTTTATGTGATCGATCTCTTCTTGCGCTTGATCGAGGTTTAGGGCGAGAACGAGAACCTTCGAATTTTCATGAGTTGAGGCGAACCAAAGGGCGATTAGGCCGCAAGCCCAAGTTATTCCTATTTGTCTTCCCTTAAGAACGACTATCGTTGAATATTTGGGGATTGCTTCGAAGAGAACGTCTTGATACCAATAGGGTTTCTCCAAGAGAACTTCTCGGGCGAAAGTCGAGGGGTTCTCTAAATAACCGTTAAGGTAAGCGTTCAAATAGTCGAGGCTTATTCTCATTTTCAACGAAGATGCTTCCAAACGTGTTCAACGAGAAATTTATCCCAATTTGGGTGAGGAACAAATTTAGGATAATCTTCATGAGCGAGTTCATGGAAAGCGCTCAACGAGAAACATCGAATAATAAAGTCGTTGGCCCAATCGGTCGGATAATTGTCATAAGCATATCGAACGATCTCGTCCACGTAAACGAACGCGATGTTTCGATTATGGTTGAAAGCGCCAAGTAACCACTTGTCGAGTTGCTTCCAAACTCGATCGAAAATTCGATATTTGAGGAAAGCTTTAGAAACAAGGTCTTTGCTTGGGAAGAAACTCAATCTTTCTTGGCCTCCTTTTCCTTCCTTTTCTTCGCGAGTTTCTCGACGAAGCTTTCGCCTTTGACGGGCGAGATTTTCTCGTAAGCGTTCAAATAATGTTCAAGTTGGGAATCGCATTTTTCGACATGGCCTAAAACTTTGGCGTCTCCCGTTTTGAGGAAAATTCGTTCGCAACGTTCGATTACAACAAGGTTTCTTTTGATTCGTTGTTCCCTTATCGCTTGAACGTTAATGTCTTCTCCTAAGATTTCCGCTTCGAGGGGACAAAATTCTCGTTCTTTGTCATAGAAGTCGCATTGAAAAGCGGGAGGACAAATCGAACACTTGAGCAAGAAAGAATATTCGCTTCCCGTCTTCAACCTCATTGCCTTCAATTTTCCTTCTTGGGTTTTTGGTCCCGTCGAAAGTCCCCCATGTTGAGCGCAACGACCACTTGGACCAACGGGTTCCTTTGTGCAAGTTCTTCCGTTGGGAAGTTTAGCTCCACATTGTTCGAGACTCATATTTCTTCTCCCCTATAATTCGAAATGAAAAGATGTTGACGGGTTCTTCTTGTTCCATGAAGGTAAGGAGCATAAATTTTTTCAAAATGATAACCCAAGTATAAACGACGAATTTCAGGACCATCTCCATAGGTTATTAACCATTTTCCCTTCAATTTACGAACGATATTTCGGAGATCAAAATGGTCTTGTTTCGAGAATTCATGTTTATACAAAGTAATGTCCCAATAGGGAGGGTCGCAAAAGAAGAATGTATTAGGGGAATCCCAACGTTTGAAACAATCTCGAAAATCCGAGTTATCAACATAAATATTTTTGATTCTTTCATAAATTTTCTCGATTTTTAATAAGCTTCGAAACATGGTTTTTATGTGGGTTCCTCCCCAACGTTCTCCTTTCAATATTCTCCAAGAAGGCGCTTGGGGAAATCGGAAACAATAATAGAAGTAATATGTTCGAATAGCTTTTTCAATGGGGTCTTTTAGTTCTTCGTTTCTCCAAAGAGAAAGCAAATGGGGAGAATTTAGAAGAAACTTGAATCCTAATTTAAAAGCTCTCGGGTGTCGTCTAATAACTTCAAATAGATTTGTGAGTTCCCCGTCCACATCGTTGTAAACTTCAATTTGGCTTGGAGGTTTATTTAACAAAACCATTGCGGAACCTCCAAATACTTCAACGTAAATTCGATGAGAAGGAATCCTCTTAAGAATGAAAGATAACAAAGTTGTTTGCGCTCCCGCGAAAGGCATTAATTTCAAAGCTTTCAATGTGTCATTCTCCAAAGTTCGATTGCGATTTGAATGAGAGAGATCACGAGACCAACGAGTAAACCCGCAAAGAAACGGTCTCGAATTCCTTTTTTCGTTCTCGTCTTCTCTCGTTCTTCCCGAAGTTTAATCAACCACTCGACTCTTTCGCGTAATTTCGCAACGTCTTTTTGGAGAAGAACTTCCCGTTTATCCAACGTGTTGAATCGTTGACTCAAGAAAAAGAAGCGGTCTTTAATATCTTCATACCAAGGCTTCTTTTCCCGCTCGTCTTTACTTGGTCCACAAATTTCTTCGTTAATTATTGCTTCTTTATTGCTCAATTATTGTTCACCTTACGTCTTATACCACGTTTGATTTCCTTTCTCGTCTTTTTCTAAAACAACGAAGTCGCCTTCTTTGAGAGTTTGTATTCCCTCTTTCGGGTCGTCGCTATATGTTTCGTTCACGGTCGCGCTTACCCAACGTTTCTTTTTGTTCATTTCATTTATCTCCTCGGAAAACGAAGCGTGATTCCCAAAGGTTTGAGGGCCTTTCTTACGTGTTCAAGCTCGTGGAAATCTTTAAGTTGGAGGTGAATCGCGTATTTGTGTCTCGAAGAGATCGGGTTGAGAATAAGAAATTCTCGTTTGCAAAAGTGATATTTTCTCCAATTACCAAAGAGAAGAACGTCAACCCGAGCTTTAGAGGGGAACTCGAATTCTTCTCCGCAATCGGGACATTTACCTTTCATTTTTTAGTCTCCTTTTGGGGACCCAAAGAACCTTACCGTGTAATTTGAATTCGTCCAAAAGACGATCTCCCAAATCCGCTTGTTCGTCGTTCCATTGTTCTTCCGCGCGAGTCCATACTTCATTTTGAAGATTTTCGGGCAAGTCGTAAAATCCGCAACCATGTTCCTTCCAACCAATTTCGTCGGCAACTTCGAATATCCTATCTTTCATATCCATTATTTTCTCTCCAAAAGTTTAGACTCCGACCAAATCATTCTTAACCTCGCTTTCGCGATTTCGGCGTATTCGCGATTAATTTCTATTCCAATGTATTTTCGTCCAAGTTTTTTAGAAGCAATACACGTTGTTCCCGAACCAACGTAAGGGTCAAGAACGATGCCTTCTTTCGGACAACCAAGTTCGACGAGATAAGCCATGAGTTTGACGGGTTTGACGGTTGGATGAATGTTTCTTCTCAAAGTTTTTCCTCTTAGAAATGGGTTGTCGATTGGCTTCTTTCGTCCGTTGCTTACGATTTGTTTAGGATTTTCTTCCAATCCCACGTTTCGTTCTCGCTTGCTTGCTTTTGCTACGTCCAAAAACCCATGATGTTCGCTCCACTTGTCCAAATCGAAGTATTTAAAACACGAAAGAGCTTGGTCACTTACGAGAAGGTTAGCGGGAAAACGACCTTTTTCTAAGTTTCCAATTCGTGATATTGAACACGGAGGACTATAACTCGTGTCGTGTCCTCTCTTTGCGCTTGTTGAACCACTATGACCGTATTTGAAATCTTTTTTGTTCGTGTAAGGTATCCTCGTTGCGTCAACGTTTATTGCTCCCGTTCCATGTTTCAAAACATTGTCAACGATAGTCTTCTCGCTTAGAGGCTTGTTCACCATGAGGATACATTCGAGAGCGGGCTTCAAGCCCGTAATAGATTTCCAACCTTGCCATTTCTTAGCTAAGTCGGAGGCGGGTTGAGTTAAATATTTTTCACCTTCATTAGCGGGAATTTGAGCGAATGTTTTGCTACTCGCTATTCTATTCGCGCTATCACGTGATTTACCGATTATTTTTCGTTTTTCTTTAAGAAGTGCTTTCAACTCTTCTTTCGTTGGTTTTCTCCCATGTTCGGCAATAAATTCTTCTTGAATAAACTTCTTATCAATACCCAACGAAACGTCATGTGCCTTCGGAAAACCGCTCTTGTAAATCCAAGCGACGAAACTTTGTCGAAGCTCGAACCCGACTTCTTCGAGCATTTTTAACATTCGCCAAAGAACGTCTTGTCGGGGACTTGACATCACGAACGCTAATCCTCCCGATTTTAAAACTCGAAAAATTTGTTTGAAAGCTTCTCGTTCGGGAAGCGCCTTGTCCCAATTTTTCCCCATAAAACTTATTCCGTAAGGAGGGTCGGTAACGACGCAATCGACGCTTTCGCTTGGGAAGAAAAGCATTATTTTCTTGCAATCTCCCAAAATAATACGGTTTATCCAAGGGTCGATTTTCATGGGAGATTCTCCTTGCCGAGTTTACACGGGGGAGGCGTTTTTCGTAAAGTCTTGAAAATCGAGCGTTTAGGCCACTTGTAATAGTGTTCTCTCCACTTGTTCGTTAAGAGTTGAGCGTCTCCCAAATGTTCGATCAAGTCGTTTCCGTGAACGTAGAAAATACCGTGAGGAGTTTTGAAGCAAACCCAAACGTCGAAGGTTTTGTATGGAAGAAGGTCCTTGGGTTTCGCGTTTAAAGCGAAGAAAGGCGTTGATTTTCTTTTCGCTTCGAACCAAAGGCCGCAATTGACGCAAGCGAAATCGAGGCCCTTGATTCCTCCAAGCTTCTTGTGAACCCAATAGCTTCCCGTCAAGTTTCGAATGTAATGGCCCGCTTTTTCGAGTCTATGGCGAAGATCAACTTCCCATTGTTCTCCCCAATAAATTTGACTTTTAAAGGTCGAGATTCCTTTGGCCCCGCGTTTTCGTCTCCAACCGTATAAGGGAAAGATTCGGCAAACGCCTCGAATCTTCTTTCGACATTGCAAGCATTTAAAGGGAGCGGGAGGAAGAGGATTCTCTTTCTTCTTGATTACGCGAAGAACTCGCGCGAGATCGCGCGTATATTCGACTTCGTTGTAATAGATGTTTTTGATTGCGAGCGGTTCGCTTGTTCTCATATAGTAATAGAAAATTTTGTGTTCGGGCGCGAGAGCGTAACCAAGTTTCTCGAAGATTGGTTTCATGATAAAACAATAAGTTTGAAGTTGAAGGGTTGCGCATGGAATTTGAAAACGAGAGGCGCTTCTTGAAGAAATCGTCTTATCTTCAAGAACCGCGATCTTCCGAAAGTGTCGTTGCGCGAACCAATCGGGAACTCCACAAATAACGTCTTTGCCAAACTTTCGTTCGAACCAAAAGTTTCCCTCTTCAAGCGCTTTTTCTCGTTCGATTTTCTTGGGAGTTTTCGCGAAAGGGAGAAGTTTCTTCAAGATTTTCTTGAGGTTTAGATAGGAGTCGCGATGGAGAATGTCGTATCGTTCATGAAGAAGACTTCCTCGACTTTGAACTTTGGACGACGTGAGTTCTTTCCTTATTTCTTCCGTCGTTAAAACTCGACTTTCCTCGTGACACCAAAGAGAGCGCCCGATTTTGGAAGCGCCAATCTTCAATGATTGGAACTCTCCAACCCTTTTAGAAACGCTTCTTCAAGACTCCAATAAGCGATCGCAATAAACGAAGCTCTCAATTTAATCGAGAAGAAGGAGCGAGAAAGAAGTTTATAAAGCGCGCTTGATAATATTAGCGAATATTCGATTTTCGTTGATTAACGTTGACTTTCGCTACTTTTCGCTTCTAATCTCTCTAAACGTTTACGAAAAGCTTTCGCTCCTTCTTTAACGATCATTGCGAGAAAAGGAGAATCTTTGATTTCTTGTCCCGTCAATTTTTCCCAACGAGGTTTAAATTCCCGAAAAATTTTATCGTAAAGCTCGGGAGGAATATAAGTTTCCGCTTTCATTTTCGCGGGATTTTTTCTCAAAGAATTTAACCTCTCTTAACCCCTCTTAAACGCTCTTAAGAGATGATAAGCTCGGATTTCATTTATATAATTTTCCCAACCTTCTTTCTTCAAAGGAGTCGTCGAAAATTAAAAACGACCCTCGGTTAATATCGACTTACGTTTCTCTTCCCTATGACGCGATAAAGGTTGTTGAAAAACTCGCGAAAGAAAAGGGAGTTTCGAAAAGCGAGGTTTTGCGTCCTTGGATTCTTGAGAAAATGAAGGAGTTGGGGTTGATCGAGTGAGTTACGTTCCCAAATACACGAGCGTTTCTCGTGTTCAAGCTTCCGTTCGACCCCATGCAAATCAACTTTCGAGCGACGATATTCTCCAAAAAGTTGAGGAATCGGAACGTAAGGTTGAGGATTTCTTGGTTGCTTGCGGTTTCGATCTCGCTAACTTGGATAGTGAAACAACCGATCAAGCCCGCGATCTTTCCACTTATCGAGCTTGCGAAATTTTAGGCCCTATGCTTCCGATCACGGAAACTTTCCGAGAAGCGTTAGTTGAAGGGTTTCGAAAACTTGGCGACGACATCGAGAAAAGCTTCGCGGCAAGAAAGAAGCTTACGATTCAAAAAGTTCGCGCGGTCATGAAAGAAATCAAAGAGGAGAGCGAAGAACTTTGATTTGTAAACTTTGCGGAACAACGATAAACGTGAGGCAAGCCCATTATGTCCCCAATCGTTTAGGGGAGACCGTTCCCCTTTGCAAATCTTGTTTCTTGCTTCTTGAAACAAAGACTATTCTCGCCTTCTTTGACGCTTCTATAAAACAACTTGTCAAAGAGTTGAAACACGCTAAGTTCGAATTCGCCCTCGATTCGATGAGAGAAATTGTCTCTTCGAGCGAGAAAGGTGACTAAACATGAGCGAAACGAAATACGTCAAAGCACGCGTCGAATATAGCGCCGACGGAACTTGGACCGACATTTTCAAAGTTGACATTCAACGACTCGCCCATCGAGAGGTTGGAAGAGAAGAAAGAATTTGGATTGGTGATAGCGAAGACCTTCAAAGCGTCCACTTCGGGCAACGTTGCCTCGAATTCGAGTTCGTTACCAAGGGAGAGGTTGACCGAACGAAACTTCAACCTTGGAGCAAAATCGAGGACCCAAAGAAGATTCGCTTC
Source organism: Candidatus Methanophagales archaeon (assembly GCA_017883965.1). GTDB lineage: Archaea > Halobacteriota > Syntropharchaeia > Alkanophagales > Methanospirareceae > JAFNKG01. The sequence continues at coordinate 15,620 of JAFNKG010000024.1, forward strand.
GTATTGACTCCCCCCGACGGGACCGAAGTTAACAAAGAACTTCAATATCCCATCGTCTTGCTTGACGTTGACTCAACGAAAGGGCTTGGAGGCGAAGTTATCGAGGAAACTTGGAGAGGCGTCGCGAAAGCGGGATTCGCTCCTCCCGCATAGGAGATAGAACGTTGAGCGGAAAAGAATTAGTCAAGTTGACTAAGGAGAAAGTTCGGGAAATCGGAGAAATCTCCTTCCGAGTCTTAGACAAGAAGAGGAAAGGATACTATGAAATCAAGCCTATTCCAAAAACGAAGCTTGCAATGATTCTTGAGAAAGCGAACGTAACGATGAAGCAACTTCGCGAAGGCAACATTGACCTCAACTTAATGGTTAAACTTGAAGAAGAACTTTGTAAAGAAAGTCTTGGTTGGATTCCTCCCGACGACATGAAGGAACCTCTCGCCTTTGCAATTCTCGACATTTCTAACCTTGGGGTTACGAAGGAGAAACTTGACGAGTTTTTTCTTGACAAACCCTCTCGGTAACATCGTCGCGATCTTGATACTAAGATTCAACAAAGCCCTCGAAAAAATCGAAACCATGAGCGAAGAGGAAGTTCAAATCTACTTGAGTCTCGCCCGATGCGCTTTGAAATTCGAAGCTCCCAAGAAAGGTTGGGACTTCCAATGGGAGGAATAAAATTGGGTCGCCCAATATTGAAAGTTGACCTTGAAAACTTTGAACAAGTAATGCGCGTCTTACAAGAAGCGTTTCCCGAGTTGTTAAAAGACTTTGATCGTTTACTTGGAGATTGGGCTTACCGTATTAGGAGACGAATGAGGAGAAGCGCAAGAAGATTTAGAAAGACGGGCGAGCTTGAAAAGGCCATTGCCTATTTTCGGCGCGAGTTTCTTGATTGGTATATCGAATCGAGATCGCCTCATGCCTTTGCTTTAGAGTTTGGAAAAAAGAAACAACGCATTGGAAGAGGGCCAAGAAAAGGAGAAATCGTTGACGTTAAGTTTCCCGCTCAACCCTATTTCTTTCCCGAGGTTGAAAAGTTTAAGCGCCTCGTTCCCGCGCGTCTTCGAAGATTTTTGACGGGAGAAAAACACCGTTGGGAGGTTCGATAGTTGAGGAAGAAAATTCTCTTCGTCTCGATTTTCGTTGTTTTACTTTCGGGAAGTTATTTGGTTTATAATGCTTACGAGTATGCGAAATCTTCGAAACAAATTCAAGCTCATGGTTATATACGAGTTTTAGGTGTTGAAATTTGGAAGGACGAAGCTCTCACGGAAATCTTGGGATTTATAGATTGGGGAATCCTTAGCGCGGGAGAAGAAACGACCTATTTCGTTTGGGTTGAAAATCAAGGAAATTCCGAAATTAAACTTTCTATGTGGACCGAAGCTTGGAATCCAACAAACGCTTCCGATTGGATTGATCTCTCGTGGGATTACGACGATTCATGGATTCCCGCAAACTCTTCTATCCCGATACTTTTCACCCTTTCCGTCTCTTCTAATATCATAGGTATAACCAACTTTAGTTTCGATATTTGGGTTAAAGGAGTTTATTGAAATGGGCCGTCGAATAGAACTCTTGGTTCGAATCGCTCAACTCCCCGAAGACTTGCGGGAAATACTTCGGGAAGACCTTGACGAAACCATTGAACGGCGAATTCAAACAATGGAAGAAATTGCGAAGAAAAGGAAGGGTTAAAGATCGCCGAAGAACGCGCCGAACTTGGATTATACTTTCGCATGAAAACGATTGGTGAGGGGCAAGTAGCGAAAGCCTTTGGCGACGTTGTTTCCTCTATGGATACCATGAGCGCGGGCCTTGGAAGAATGACGAGCGGGATACAAAAAACAACGAAGGCTTTAGGAATTCAAAGTCCCGAACTCAACGCGTTGATCTCAAGTTTTAAAGTTGGAGAGGGAGTTATTCGAACTTTCACGGGGACCTATGCGTTTTTAGTTTCAACGATGGAAACCTTCGAAGCGGTCGCCAAGGTTGTAACTTTTCTTATGGATACCGACTTTTATAAAGCTCTCGTTAAAGCGGGGAGCGCTCTCGTTGGTTTCATTGCTACTCAATGGGCGCATATAGGCGCTCTTTGGTCGCAAGTAACCGCTCAACTCGCCGTCCTCGCTTCTAATCCTTTTACAATGGCGTTGGTTGGAGTTTCTCTTGGTATTATTGCGGGTCTCGTAATTGCCGTCGCTTCGTTAAGAAAAGAGACCGAGGAAACTTCTCGTTCAATGGAGCGTTTAGGCGATGTTTCTTTCAAGAGAAGCGTTTTTCCCGAAATGCTTGATTGGATTAGGCGAGTAAGAAGCGAAGCACAAAAACCTATCGAAGTAAACGTGAAAGTTACCGAAGAATACGGGATTCGTCGTTCAAGCGCGTTGATTGGAAGAAACGTTGGAGAGGAAGTCGCATTTCAAGTTGCGAGGGAGAAACGTTGAGTTACGAGATTACTCTTGGAAGCTATTCGCCCGAAGACGCCTTTGACATCGAGGTTGGAATAGGAATTAACAAGCTTCGAGTTGGGAGGTTTCAACTTCCAAACCCAAAAAACAAGTATTCGGGAGTCGAAGAAATGGACGCTTTGAAGGTTTCTCTTGACTCTAAACTTCTCTTCGATGGAGTCGTCGATAACGTCGAGGATATTCTTAAAGGAGGAGACTTTCTTGGAATCGAGGGAGTCGGGAAAGGATATAAACTTTTCAACAAGCTTCAAACAAAAGAATACGTCGATGTTAACGGTAAAACGATTATCGTTGACGCCGTAAATCTTGCGGGTCTCGACCCCTCGAAAGTTGACCCCGACAACGAAATTGCTTCAACCTTCACGAAAGAATACGAGAAAGTTCCCGCTTTTGAGATCGTTGAAGAAATTTGTCGAGAAAGCGCGAAGGCGACGGGAGAAGTTGGTTTCTATTTTTATATCGACGTTGCGGGCGTCGTTCACGTTTATCCTTATGACAAGTTTACTTCTTCGTTCGTCGCCAAAAGAGGCGAAAACCTCGTTTCTTATCGAAGGAAAAAACTTGGGCGAACGGTCAAAAACAAGATTTGGGTTAAAGGAGAAGCTTCGAAGCCCCTTCCCTTAGATAAAGACTATGCCGAGAACCTCACAAAACCAAACAACCAATTAAACCACGCCGACGGAGTTTGGACTTGCGCGGGAGGGGGAGCAACGATTTCAATGGATACAATTACAAAGATTGTTGGGAGTTATAGCGTGAAAACAAGCGGAGGAAGCGCCTCGGGTTTAGTGTTTACTTGGAACAACGTTGTTAATTTTGAAGAATACAAAAAGCTTTATTTTCAAGTTCTAACCGTATCCGCTTATTCGTATTTCCACTATTATCTTGAAGACGAGGTTGGGAAGCAAACTCAAGCGAATTCGAGAATTATAAAAGAGGACGAGTTTATTTTAGAAAAGATTGCCGTCGGCAAAAAACTTGAAAGCGAATGGAATTTTATTCAAAGCGGGTTCGATTGGACGAAAGTTAAAAAAATCGTGATTTGGAATGACATCGCTAACCCACACGATTTTTGGGTTGACGGGTTACACCTTTGGGGGAAACGTTGGGAAGGTTTCGCGGAGAATTCTCCAAGCCAAACGAAATTCAACGTTCGAGAAAAATGTTTTATTGACGATAGGCTTCTAAACGATGCGGATTGTTTGTTAACCGCGAAACATCTTACATCGATTTTGAAGGATTCGTCGAGAGTTATCGAAGCGGAAATCTCTCCCGCAAATTACGACCTCGTTCAAGGCGAAAGGCTTAGAATTCTCGACGTTACTCGAAACATCGACGAATACGCGAGAATTCTTGAGATAACTCATAGTCTTGGAGAAGAGAAAAAGACAACTCTTGAGTTAAGCAAGGAACCTCTCGATTGGACGCCCCTCTTCCTCGATTCAACGCGAAGACTCGAATTATTAAGTAAGGGGCTTGAAAGGAAGGTGATATAAGTTGGTGACTTTCGAAGGTTACACGCTTCCCCGCGTTCAAGGTTGGACGAGGATTAAACCTCGAATATTCGTGGAGACCCCTCTTCCTTCGAAGAAGGTTTCCAATCGTCAATCTCTTGGAGGATTAGGTTTAATCATCGAAGTTCGAGGAGTCGTTGAAGGCGTATCGAAATCCGATCTTGGAACAAAGATAGAAGAATTCGAAAGTTTTGCTGACGGAGTAGAAAGAATCCTTGATTTAGGGCTTGGTTCTCCCTTCGACGCTTTAATGCTTGACCCCGAATTCGAGAAGGATTCTCCTCTCCTCGCCCGTTATCGTGTTCGTTTCGTTCAAACTAAAGTAGTGGTTGAAGAAGAGGTTTATGAAAATTTCTTGACTTACATGGAATCCGACCCCAATAATCGTATCACTTTAACCGCGACAAAAGCTATCTTCACGGGCCTCACGCTAGACGAACATGATACTTATCTTGCCGACGATAAGGGCATTGACCACTTCCTCGGAGACTTTGAGCATCTCCTTGACTTATGTTTGTCGGGAGAAATACAATATGGATACATGGCAACTTGGGCTTTAGGAAACGTGCTTGCCGATTTAGACGACCCCTCGATATTGAACGAATTGTATGTGGGTCTCTTCGTGCAAGGTGACAATCCCTATATCGACGCGTACGAAATATACAATGGCGACTTCAATGTTCTTGGAATCTACCCACTTTCTTGGGGGACGACTTATTATTTGAAAATTATTCGAAGCGTCGATCAATATAGATTAGAAATATACTCGGATTCCGCTCGCACAAACCTTTTAGCAACATTGGGACCTCTTACGCTCCAAGCGATCGTTTCGTATCGATACATTTACGCGATTCAAGCGTCGCATATTGAAGCGATGGAAGGAATAACAAGCGGTTTCGTTGAAAACCTTGCTTTACAAGAGGAATAAAAAACTAAAGCTTTCTTTCCTTTTATCGAAAGTTTTAAAAACAACGAAAGCTTCTTATTTTAAAATTGAGGGGAAAAACGTGAGAAAGAAAATGTTTTCCGCTATCTTCGCGATTTCCATTGTTATCTTATGCCTTTTCGTAAGCGCCGTTTATGCGCAAGAAAACGAGACAATCGACATCTTTGAAAACATCGACATCGAATTCGTCGTCTTAGGCGTTCTCGCGGGGCTTCTCTACGCTCTTCTTGGTTGGTGTGCAAGTGGAGAAAACTTTGAATCAACGAAATTCGTGAGAACCTTCTCCATCGTTACTTTGGTTGCTTTAGGGCTTGATTTAGGCGATGTGACTTTCGATATTTATTCGGCGATGCTTGAACCAATGGCAATTACCGTTTTCTTTGAGAAAACTTTGAATTCGGCGACGAAAAGAAAAACCTAACCCTCCCCTTTTTTTCTCGATTTTTCTCGTGAACGAAGATAGAAAGTTTTTTAAGCATTTAAAGAGAATACTTGTATTTGGTGTTCGAGTTTGAGCAAAAAACAACTTGACGAAATCGACGCGATGCTTGACGAAGAACTCGAAAAAGAGGAACCTTCGCGTTTTCCCGAAACTTTCTCTTGGGACAACGAAGGCGACGCGCTTAGAGGAGAAGTCGTGGGAATTCGACACGCAAGAACGGGAATAGGTGAAAGTCCTGTTGCAACGATTAAAGATCGACAAGGAAAACTTTGGAGTCTTTGGTTAAGTCCTATGAACCTTGCCGAAAAATGGTCCGATAACAATGTTGAAGTTGGCGATCATATAGCCGCTAAATATCTTCGTCTTTCGGGGAGAATGAAGGTTTTCAAGCTTGCCGTCGTTCACATGGACGGAACAATGGTAAGCGCTCAATACATTCTTGAACCTCTTCCAATAGAATACAAACAATTCCTTGATTTCCTCGGCTAAACCTCCCCTCTTTTTTTGAGGAGAATCCAAGTTGAGCGAACGAGTTAAGAAAGCGATCGACGCTCTTCGCGGGCGTCCTTCAAGCGACGAACTTCAACGGGCCTCGATTCGAAAGTTTCAAAGCGCTCTCCAAAGTTTTCGAAAAGGCAAGAGGAAAGGACTTGGAGGGAGAGGCCCAAAGAAAAGCGCGGTATTACCCGTCGTTCAACCAATCTTTGTCGTTGAACGTTTAATTAAAGAAGCCGATAAACACCTTATTCCCGACACGCCCGCGAATCGTCATTGGTGTTACGACAAGGAGGTTGGGATAAGGGCCATGACAAAACTTATTATCCAAACTCTCGCAAGCGCAAATTGGGAGCTTAAAGGAGACCCTCCCAAGTGGGTTAAAGAAGAACCTTGGGAATTTGTGGGAGAAAAAGAGGCCGTCAATTTTATCAAGAAGTTTTTTGACGAAAAGTTTGATTACGAAGAGTTTCTTGACATTTCAATTACTAACCTCGTTCGTGACGGCAATCAACTTTGGAAACTCATGGAAAATAACGAAGCTAAGATTGAGGGTTTGTTTCCTCTTCCTTGGAAACATACAAGCGTTTATCGTCACCCGTTTTTTCCTTGGAGAACCTTTATTCTTGGAGGCCAAGGAAAAGAGATGGAAGTTCCAAGCGAGTTCATGAAGAAGTTTAAAGAAGGGGAATATTTAGGAACAAAGGAAGAATGGGAAAAGTGGGACGCTTCTAAAATCGAAACTATTTTTACGACAACGACACCCTTGACTAAACCCTTCCGATACAAGGAAGAAGAGGTTGTTTTTATTGCGATCGACACGAAAGGAACGGAAATCGGCCAAAGTCCTTTAGTTCCTATTCTCACGCTTATTTGTTACAAGAAACTTCTTGAATGGATTGCTTGTCGTTGCGCGGAACTTTGGAGTAGTCCCATACTTGACTTAACGACGGGTCTTCCCGCGAGTCCTCCCGAAAGTCCCGAAGACATCGCGGAATTAAACGCGAGAGTTCAAGAAGGGGCCGATCTTCTCCAAAAATATCGAGAGTTTGGAGTTTTCTCTCTTCCATTCGATCAAAAACTCGGCGTTCACTTTCCTTCGCGTGGAGTCCCCGACTTAACGATTTTGTTGAGTTGGTTAGGGAAAGAGATTGTTCTTGCGATCTTGGGTTCAAAGGCTTTATTCGAAGCCCGTGGAGTTGAACTTGCAACGTCGAGAACAATCAAGAGCGTTTGGGACGAAGCCCTTGACGGTTGGAGAAGATTGTTCGAAAAGGTCACGAACAAGCAAATAATTACGCGAGTCCTCAAATCCAACGAGATTAAAGGTTCTTGCAAAATCAAGTTTAAGACTCGTGTTTGGAGCGACGAAGAAATTCAAGCGCGTCTTCAAGCGATAGCGAAGGGAGAAAAATTTGCCTAAGAAACTTGTTATCAAAGGACGTTTTCGAATAATTCTTAATCGAGACAAGTTGCTTGAAGACAAATTATTCGACTTGTTCCGTTTACACCTTCTCAAAAAAATTAATGAGATTGCTATTTCGGGTTCACAAGGTTTTTGGATTCCCGAAATGAGTCAAAAACTTGAGATTTTTAAGTCAAGCGAGAGATCACCTTGACCGAAACTAAAGACGTGAAAATTTCCGTTGTGCTTCGCGACGTGAAAACGAACGAGGTTGACGCGGATATAACCGTCGTGACATGGCGAAAAGACATTGACTTAAAGAAGATCACGAAGCACGTTATTGACGCGATCGAGAGGATTGACGTTTGAAACTTGGAACCTTTATGATACTTCTTCTCTTTGGAACCTTAAGTCTTTTTTGGGGCTTATTGTCGATTTTCGTTTGGCAAGACCCCGAACTTCTCGAATCAAAGCTCCTTTCCGCAAAATGCTTTCTCGTCGCTCTCACTCTCGCTATATATGGGGTTTTCCTCGCAAGTCTATGGGAGTGTAAAGATTGAACCTTGCAACTTGTATTAGTTGCGGATGGTGTCCTATAAGATTGATTTACATTGGAAAAGAAGTTCGTCGCCCGCGCGAATAGTCTATCCTTAGACCACTCAAAGACCATGAAGTTCCTTAACAACTTCTTGTATATTACGTTAACATTGTTCTAAAGAAGCCTAAAGATCGCCCTATTTAGTCGTAGGTTCCCTGTAGGGAGGTGTTTATTAAATAGTAGTGTATATAAATCTTCGCGAGAATCTACTCTTGGAAATCGCGCGAGAAAAGCGAAAGACAACGCGACGCGAGGGGGCGCAACTTCTCCTCTAATGACGCGCGAGGTCCAAAAGTCCCGCGCGAAACGTGAGAACATCACGAGCGGGTTAACGACGGAGGTGAAATCTTGACTAAGAAAAACGACATCGAAAAATACGAGAGCGTCCAATATTGGTTCAAAGGCTTGTCGAAAACTTCAATAAAGAACTATCGAAGCGAGTTCCCCGATTTCCTCGATTGGCTTAAGAAACAAGGACTCGACTTGAACCCCGACGAGCTTATTGAGTTGCGAAAACAAGACTTGAAGGAAGAAGATAAACGAAGACAAAGACGCTTCGAAAAACTTGTCGAAGAATATTACCGTGAACTCTACGACGACCCCGACGTTGCCGAATATAGCGCCTATTCGAAGCTTAGAACGGCAAGAAGTTTCTTCGGGAGAAACCACTACGCCCTTGAATACCGAAAAGGCGATCTCCCAACGCCAACACCAAAAGAGGTCGAATACGTTCCGACAAACGACGACGTTAGAACCATGTGGGAAGTTGCGAACTCCAAGAGAGATCAAGCTTTGCTTCTAAGCCTCTATCAAACGGGACTAAGCGAACAAGACGTTGGTTCTTGGGACCTTGAAAAATTCTTGCCCGTCTTGAAGAGCAAAGACCACTACTTCGAATATTACCGAGGAAAAACTAAGATACTCGTCCAAGGTTGCTTAGGAGAAGACGCGGTTGTTGCTTTAAAACAATACTTGACGATTCGAGAAAACCCAACGGAAGGACCCGTATTCGTTTCTCGTGGAGGAGGAAGAGGAGGAGGAAAAGCGGGAGACCCAATCGACACGCGAAGAATCAACGAGATAATCCAAGGACTCGCTAAACTTGCCGATCTTCCCGAAAACTTCAAAACCAAATACCTTCGAGACGCTTTCCGCGCGAAATGTGAAGAAGCGGAGATTCCAAGCGACACGACCGAAAGAATGATGGGTTGGAAACTTGGAGGCGCGAAAAGTCACTATCGATTGCCAAAGCCCGTGATCGTCAAAGCTTATCGAAAAGCCTATCCTCTACTAACGATTAACGGAAGCGTTCGTCCAAGCGAGAAATACGCCTCGCAAATCGCCGAATTCAACGCTCACCTATTGAAGATTATCTCGACTTCAAGCGACCCTAAACTAAGAAAATCCGCGGGAATCTTACTCTCGGACATCGACAAAATTTCATTGAGCGTCATTAACGACAAAGCCTTTCCAAGTTTCAAAGCTCTCGTGAAACGCGCTCTCGAAAATTCGAGGGCGTAACCCTCCCTCTTTTTTTCTAATCGTAAAATTAAAGAAGTTTCCTCTTTTCTTGGAGCGATCAAGTCTTTCTTTCGAAGAAGAATGGCGCGTCGATTTACAATTCCACGAAGAGAGACTTGACCGCAAATTCATATTAATCAAATTAGTAATATAAGCTTTTTTTCTCGCTTCGTGTATTTTTGTTGAACAAAATTTATAAGAAGAACTCACACAAAGAAAAACATGAGGGAGAAGAAAGATGTCTAAGAAAGAAGTTTGGTTCGAAAACCTTGAAATACGACGAATTCGAAAACGCGTGGGAAGACGAATAGCGCCCGAAAGCATTGCCTTCAACAAAACAAGTATCTCTTTTGGAACAAAATTTATTCCCGTGTTCAAAGAAGCAAAAGCAATTCAAATAGACGAGATTGGACCAAAAGACAAACTTTTAGGATTAATATTCTCTCCTAAAGAAAAGCCAAGCGAAGGATACACGATAAGAGCGCCCGAAGATAGAAGAGTCATTCAAACCTCTTTGCCGAAACCTCTTCGCCCGATCTTAGAGAAACAAAAAATATTTGGTGAATATCGAGGAGAAATCTTCGAGAACCCACAAGGATACAAAGGACGAGTCGTCGCGGTTCGCTTTGCTTAATATTTAACGAACTTCTTCTTTCCCTTCCCTTTTTTTGTTTCTTGCTTCTATTTCTAATCTTGTCCCGCGCAAACTCCTCGGAGGGAGAAGAAAGCTAATTTTAAGCGAAACTCTCGAAGCTCCAAGGAACTTCACGATTCGGGAGATTTTAACCCAAAAGAGGAAAGGGGGAAGGGAAAATTTTGGAGCGCCTCCCAATGGCGCGAAAGTCATTTGTTAATGCTTTTAGTTTCTTTCGAAGTTGGAGTTTCTTCGCGAAATTTTTCCTTGACCACTTCTCCCCTCGTTGGAGTGGGAGGGGACGGAAGAATCTTTCGAATAGCTTCTAACCTCGAAACTTTCGGGTGTCCTATCCGAACAATTGCTCTTTTGTCGTCGCTTTTCTCAAGCAAGTCGAAGATCGCGTGAGCGAAAACGCTCGTGTTTCGGGTTGGTTTGAAATTTTTAGAAACTTTCTTCCCTTTCTTGCGAACTTCGACTTGAATGGGAGGAAAGTTGTTAGGCAATTTCGATCACCCTTAAGTAACTGTGTTGGTGATCGTATAGACCGAATCGTTGACTATTCTCTTTGCTAAGATTTCTCTTGAAAGTTCTATCCAACGAGCGCCCTCAACGTGGTCGTCTTCCCACGTTCGAGAACGCAACGGGTGACGTTGGAACAAAGCTCCATAATCGGGGTCTCGACAATGAACGATCGCGGTATCGCTTAGAACGTCGGTTGTGTTAATGACGCAAGGTTCAACAAGACAAGGCATATCGATTATTTTGGCGACCGCTTCCCTCGCCATTGGTTGATCTCTCGCGACTCCTTGCGTCAAATATCCTTTACCTTCGAAGTAAAGAACCATAGACGAGAAATCGTAAGAAGAAACAATCAATTGGTGAGTGTTCCACGGAAACCCTTTCTTCGACAACGCTCGTCTTGCCGCGAGAAGGTCTTTAGTTACCGCAACGCCCGCGGCCGCGTCCCAACAAGCTTCGGCCGCTTCCGTTTGACAAGTTGCCGCTATCATTGCGTCAATAACCGACTTCTCGATTGGAAGTTGAACTCTTTGGGTGAGACGTTTAATCGTCCATTCAACGATTCCCCAACCCGCGTCTTCAACGGCTTCCCGCGTTACCATGTCTTTGAGTCCATACTTGACGGTCTCAAAGGTTGGCATGGTTGGAACACCTAAACCCGCGATAGGACATTCGGCCTTTTCCGCTACGGGAGAAGCAACGTCGGTTTCAAGCGGGGAAGGTTCAATATATTTGTCCCTTCTTGTTGGAACGTTGACGATCGGGAAACCAAGCCCGTCGGCCATTGGAAACCTTCCTTCAATAATCTTCTTTGCAATATCAACGATCGACCTTGCGATTTGAACGTCGGGTAATTGGAGAAACTCAAGCGTTTCTCGTTTCGTCGGTTTTACTCCTTCAAGCATTTTCATACCCTCTTAAGACGCATTTCTACCATGAACTTTTAATCCATGTATGTAGAGAAGATAGCGGGCATTAGTTGAACGAGAACGGGTCCCGTTCCCGCGGCCAAAGCGCTCCATGCGATTCCCACAAGAGGAACCCACGCCACGCTTCCCGCGGTATTGCTTGCGTCGATAACTCTTCCATTGGCGTCAATTGTAAGCCAAGCTCCGATTGTGACCGTCGATTGCCCGTCAAGGTAAACGACGGGAGCGAGACAAAGGAAAGCTCCTTGTTCTCCTTCGGCAACCGCTTCCAACGCCATGACACTCAAAAAGTCGGTTGCGGCCGCGACTTTCGTGAATGTTGGCGTCTTCCCCGAAATTGCCGTTATCTTACAAAGGTCTCCCTTCGCGACGCCTCCAACTCCCGCGATTCCCGTAACTATTTGAGCGGGATAGAAAACAACGTCTCCAACGGCCAAATTAATCGCCCTCCTTCTTCTTTCCTATGACTTTTTCCGTGAACGCCTTTGCCTTCGCCTTGTCGTCGTTCGGGCCTCCTCCACTCTTAGGAAGAATACCTAACGCTTGAAGAGACTCGCCTCCTCCCTTTTTTTCGGGCAACTTGCAAGTCTTTGTTTCCTCGTTCCACTTGCCTCCCGCTTTCTCGCAAGCTTCCTTGGTTTTAGGCGCTTCCGCTTCTTTTTCTCCTTTGAGTCGTTTTATGCAAGCTCCAACGTTCTCGTCGGATTTGCAAAGCTTACCCATAAGAGTCAAAAATTTTGGAAGAGGATAAAGCCCCGCGGGATACCTTGGAGGAGCGGGAGGTGTTCCATAAGCGGGAGGAACATATTGGGCGAGAACTTCTTTGTAAGCTTTCATTTCTTGAAGAGTTTCGAGAACTTCGCCAAGATTTGTTAAACCCTTCAAGTTTTCTTCGACTTCGTGAACAAAAGGAAGATTCTCTTTCACGTCTTCCGTTAACCATTGGAAAGCGTCAACCGAAAAACTTTCTTTCTTTTCGGGAAGCTTACACGTTTTCTTTTCGTCGTCCCATTTTCCTCCTTTGGCTTCACATTCGGCCTTACTCATGGCAACAAGAGAATCGGAAATCGTTTTAACGTTTTCTTTGACTTCTTTGATTTCGTCGGGAAGTTTTTTTAATCCTTCGACTTCTTGCTTAAGAGTTTTTAGTTCGTCCTCAAAAGACATATTTGAAGACTCCTTTTCGTTAACGTGGTTTAGAAGAAGAAGTATTTAACAATTTACGTTTTCGCCCACTTTCTCTTCGAAGTTAAACCAAGTTGACGATTACATTGATTACAATAGGGAACGCCAAGTTTGTTGAATCGAACTTTCCTTATCGGAATTTGACCGTGAAGAGCGCAAACTAAAAATTGGCTTCGAGAAAATTGTTTGGAAGCTTTGAATAAGTCTCGAACAATCTTCGCGGAAGTTCTTTCGGCCGCGGGAGGAACGTCTTTGAGAAGACTTAAACCCGTGAAATAAAGACCAATTAACTTGTAACCGTTAACCCAAGGACGTTTACGCCAACAAGCTCGAACGCTCACGTTAGGATAAAGTTTTCCTTCCCGATAAAGACGTTGACATTCGGGGTCAATAATTAACGCTTGATATTCCGTTTGACGCAAAGCTCGATTGAAGTTTGCGTCAAGAACAACCCCCTTGTTTGGAACGTGGTCAAGTTCAAGCGGTTGGCCGATAAGACTTCTTGAACCTTCAAGTAATTCGTCGTAAGTGAAAATATCAAGATTCTTCGTCATACCCTCGCCAATCGCTACTCCTTCAATGAGAATTCCTTCCTTGAGTTCCCGAAACACGGTTTGAGGCATAGACCACTCGAAGCTTTCGGTCACATCTTCAAGTTCTTCCTTCAAGGGATACTCACGAAAGAGAAGAGCTTTGTTGGGGATTTTTCTTCCCTTCTTGTCGAGAGCGCGAAGTAACTTAGCGAAGCGACTTTGATCTTTCGTTTTCCAAAAAGTCCAACGATAAATAGGTTTCTTGAGTTTAATTTGTTTCTTGTCCTCGTAACGAATCATAGGAACTTTGACGCGTCGAACAACGAAACGACCGTTCCATTTACGACCAAACAAGAAATATTCTTTAAAATTAGGTTCGTCGTCTCCTTTAATTCCAAATTCGCGTTCAAGGATATGAAAGTGTCCTCGAAGATTCGTTCCCGAACCCGCTTCTCCAATTTCAACGGTCCCCTTCATGAACAACCATGCTTTAGGTTGAATCGCCTTGGAAACAACAAGAATCTTTTTTTTATAAGAAGGTTCGTTGGAAGGAGGCTTCGTTTGAGTCCAACCTTCTCGGGCTTCTTCGAATTCTTGACCGAAATATTCAAGCGTGTCGAGGACCTTACCCGTCTTCAAGTTAATTCTTTGGAAACGAAAGTCCCAATGAGCTTTGCCTTCTTTGATCGGAACGTCAAGAAGATTATCTCTTTTAAGTCCTCGTTCTCCACGCTTACCATATTCTCCAATCAAGTGTTGTTGAATAACCCAAAGACTAAAATCTCTTTTAATAAGTTCCTCAATTGGAGTTTCGGGATAAGCGCGTTTTTGTTGAAGAACAAACCACTCTTCCGCGTGGGTTCGAATCCCACGAACTTCAAGATACTCTTCAATAAATTTGGTTGGAGCTTCAAGGTAACTTTCTTCGACGGGTTCAATTTCTTCGCCTTTGCCCGACGGGTGGGTTATTCGTTTGACGGGTTCAATCAAACGAACATTTTTGACAACCGCTTGAGCGCCCTTCGGAAAATAATAGTCGTAAGGGTGACGAAAATTTCTCTTGATCGAAGGACGATAAACCCAAACTTTCGCGTCACCCTTTGGAAATCCCCACTTACTCCACTCTTCGTCGCTAACCAAGTGTTCCTTCCTATGATCGATTCGAACAAGATCGGCCGCTAAATGTTCGGGAGGACCAAGCGTCAAGATTCCGTAAGAATATTCTCCGAGAATATGAGTTCCCACGTCTTCGAATTTAGGATAACGACGCTTCTTAACGATCATAATTTTCTTGCCCGTCCAAAGATTCTTCGCGTGAGGTTCGGGATAGTAAAGACCGTCTTTAGCATAAGGAGTTTGATAACGTCCTTTCTCGGGAATTTCTTTAAGAGGAGTCGCCCACATTTCAAAAGTCAAACTCAATCTTCTTCCTCCAAAGATTCCAATAAAATTAGAAACTTCGTTAAATCCCGCTTACCCTTAAAAGGAACGAAATTTTCGGTTTCTCCGAAAGGAGTTCCCCTCAAAGTTAATTCTTGTTTACCCCATCGAAAAGGGAAACCTCTCATCGAAAGATCATGAGCAAGCTCTTCGAAGGGAGAACCTTTCAAGGCAATTTCCTCGACTATACGTTTAACGGGAATTCCCTCGACGGGAACCTCGAATACCCTCAAAAGTGGGGGAAGGGCCTCAACCGTAACGAAAGGTTTTGGACCAATGAAGAAAGGAACTCCAATGGAGCGCCCTTCGAGATATCTTGTCGTCAACTTTGTTCACGTTTTAAATGTCTTGTTGCGCCCAAACGAGACTCACGTTAACGGGACCCTCTAGGTCAGGAACCACGAAGTCCAATGACAAAGCAAAAGTAACGGGGTCGTAAACGGCCGCGTCGAGAACTTGACCCGTTATCACCTTGTTTCCATTGACTTCCAAATCAACTACGAACGTAGCGGGAAGCGCTCCTTCTTCGTCGTCTTTTACGGTCGCGGAATAAGAGATCGTCTCGTCTTTGAAGCCCGAAGAAGGGGTTAATGCCTCATCGGAAACAACTACAAGTTTTGTTGGTTCAATCGTCAAGGGAGTTCCCGTAGAGGAACCCGCGGGATATCTCGTTGGGTCTTCTTGTGGGTTCACTTATATACCTCCTTTTCTTTCATTCGATTATATCCTTAAAGGACGAATCTACTTCCAAACCTCCTTTTCTTTTATTCGAATATTTCCTTTAAGGACCGCGACAAGTTCGGGGGAAACTTTCCAACGAATCCGCGCTCTTTGGGTTTCTCCCGAATCGAGAGTTTTTGGGAACTCAAGTATTTCAAGAGCGTCTTCAACCTCAACGTCTTCGATTTTTGAAACCCGATCTAAAGCGACGTTTTTAATCCAAAAAACCAACTCCCTCTCCTTTCCAACTTCGAGTTCTCCAAAATCGATAACGAAAAGTTCTTTCTCACATTCGGGGTCGTAAAAGAATTTCAACAAGTTAAGTCCCTTCCGCAAGTTTCTCGTAAACCTTCAATTTCATTCTTTTCAATTGCAAAGAAAGTTTCTTTTCTTCAAGGTCCTCTTGAACTTTTGGACTTAACGGAACTTCATTTACTTTTTGAACTTCAAACTCTAAGGCGAGAGGTTGATCGCTATAATAATAGAACTTAGGATAAGGACAACGAAACTCGACCGCGTAAGAACACGCGATTGGAAAACGAAGAGGCGTAGTCGCGGGAGTTGCTTCAAGCCATTCAAGATATTCGTCGCTCAAAGATTCGTAGCGACTAAAGAGAACGCAATAAGATTCGTCGTGGCAATAGGGACAAACTTGGGTTGGAACAATCTCGCCTTCGTATTGTTCCTTAACTTCCTTCGTCTTTGGAATCACCCAACGAGTTTCTTTGACTAACCATTCGGCATATTTGAAGTCGTCGGGCTTATCAAGATCGTCTTTGAGAGCGCGAACCCGAGGAATCGCCCAAGCAAAATGATT
>JAFNKG010000025.1:0-28235 GCA_017883965.1 Candidatus Methanophagales archaeon
CTATGCACATTGCATGAAAAGAGAACGTTTGGGTAAAAATACGAAGATTTCACGTGCTACTAAACATAGATTACATTCCCTATTTTTGGGATGAAGCCCCGCTTACATAGACCTTTTTAAGGTATCTTCCTTTAAAGGTTTGCTGGAGCTGTACACGGGAGTAGTATCCAGGGCGGCGGAAACAAAACTTGAAAGATTTAACAGACTCGTGAGGGAGTTCTTTCCTAACATACATCCCAAGGTGGTTATCACCTCAGACGGTAGCCCCTCGGTAGAAATTGATTATGAAGTGAAAGAAAGAAGAGCAAGTAAACTTTTTGAGGAAGTCTATGAGGCACCACAACGAATAGCCAAAAAGAGAAACAAGAATTTTATCGTAGTCTTTGATGAATTTCAGGAGATAACGAATTTGAATGGAGAAGTGATAGAGAAGGAGATGCGAGCATCTTTTCAACATCATGACCACGTAGGCTATTTATTTGCGGGAAGCAGGCGGCACATAATCGCTGATATGGTCTCCGATAAACAAAGAGCTTTTTACAATATGGGCAAGATAATGCCCCTTGGTAAAATTCCAGGAGAAGAATTTAAAAGCTTCATTGAGGATAAGTTCTCAAGAACAGGATTTTCGTTAGAGGCGAGCGTGCTGGACGAAATTCTGGATGTAACAGATAACTATCCGTATAATGTTCAATTTTTATGTCATGAGTTATGGAACAATTGTCTGGACAAGAAAAGGGTCTCTTATGAAGATATTACTCCGACCATGAATAGAATACTTGATGGTGAATCAGCAGTTTATGTTACCATCTGGAATACTCTACCACTACATCAGAAGAGAATACTTATCGCAATAGCCTCTTCGGGAGGTGAAAATATCTTCTCCAAGGATTTTATAAGGGCTAATGACCTGGGGGCAGTTTCATCAGTTCAAACTTCTATCAATCTGTTAATGAAGAAAGAGATTATTGAAAAGGAGGGTAATACCTACTACATCACTGATGTTTTTTTTAAAGAATGGATCAGAAAGGAAATGATATGAACACCTTCCTTTATTAAAAATTGTGCCTATAACGATTTCTGCTGGTCGTGAAGAAGAAAAATGAAAGAAACGCTGTATATATTTTCGAACGGCGAACTGAAAAGGCAGGCGAATACGCTTTATTTTGAAGGCGATAAAGGCAGGAAATACATTCCGGTGGAGAACGTATCCGCGCTGATGATTTTTGGCGAGGTAACGATAAACAAGAAATTGATGGAGTTCATATCGCGAAACGAGATACTGCTTCATTTCTTTAATTATTACGGCTACTATGTGGGGACATACTATCCAAGAGAGCATTACAACTCTGGTTACATGATACTGAAGCAGGCGGAGCATTACTTAGCCGAAGAGAGAAGGCTGAGCTTAGCGATGAAATTCGTGGAGGGAGCGAGTGCGAACATGCTACGGGTGCTGAAATACTACAACGCGAGGGATTCCGAGCTTGAAGAGAGCATAAAAGAAATAGAGGATTTGCAGGCTAAGATAGCGAAGCAGAAAGGTGTAGAGGAGTTGATGGCGATAGAGGGAAACATGCGGGAGCGGTATTATGCTGCGTTCAACGAGATAATAAAAGACGAGGATTTTTCTTTTGATAAAAGAACGAAGAGACCACCGAAGACGAAATTGAATGCGCTTATTAGTTTTGGTAACAGTTTGCTTTACGTTGCGGTTCTGAGTGAGATATACAAGACGCATTTGGACCCGCGAATAGGATTTCTGCATACAACAAACTTCAGACGGTTCACGTTGAATCTGGATGCAGCAGAGATATTCAAGCCGATTTTAGTGGACAGGGCGATATTTTCGATGTTGAACAGGCAGATGCTCAGGGAGAACCATTTCATGAAGGAGCTGGAGAAGATTTATTTGAATGAGAAGGGCAGAGAGATATTCGTGCGTGA
This sequence comes from Candidatus Methanophagales archaeon, assembly GCA_017883965.1. Taxonomy (GTDB): domain Archaea; phylum Halobacteriota; class Syntropharchaeia; order Alkanophagales; family Methanospirareceae; genus JAFNKG01. Next base: position 1,948 of record JAFNKG010000025.1, read on the forward strand.
GTTCGAAGAAAAGTTGAAGGCGACGATAAAGCACGAGAAGCTGAAGCGGAATGTCTCTTATCGGAGATTGATGAGGATGGAACTGTACAAGATAGAGAAGCATCTGATGGGCGAGGATGAGTATAAGCCGTTTGTCGCGAGGTGGTAAATGTATCTGATAATGGTGTATGATATAAAAGAGGCGCGTGTGAACAAGGTTTTGAAGATAGCGAGGAAGTACCTGAACTGGGTGCAGAACTCAGTGCTGGAAGGTGAGATTTCAAATGCCGGGCTTGAGAAACTGAAGCTGGAGCTTAAAGAAGTTATAAATCAGGAAGAAGATTCTGTCGTGTTTTATCTGATGCGAACCACGAAATACACATCGAGGGAGATAATGGGTATCGAGAAAGCTGTGGCAGATATGATTATTTGATTTCGTCGAAGTGAGATAGTGCAAAATTTATGGGGGATGGACGAATCCGAGAAGGAAGGTTGAATATCGGAAATGGCGAACCACAAGGTGTTTTTGACCTTCGTCTATTGACTTGAAGAAGGGGGACTCGTGCATCGTTAAGGGCGTTCGACGAAAACCTTTTATAAAGTCATGTATATATGTATAAAACAGGGAAAGAAGGGTAAAAAAGCGGGCATTTTCCGGAGCGTTCGTAGCCTACCTATAAGGGATTGAAAGGCGGAATACTTTTCTTATGTTCACTTTCTTCTTCATGTTCGTAGCCTACCTATAAGGGATTGAAAGGTTTTTAGGGAAGAAGAACTTGAGAAGATAAAACAAGTTCGTAGCCTACCTATAAGGGATTGAAAGCAGATTCAATATGCACCGCAAATAGGATATAGTTACGTGTTTGTAGCCTACCTATAAGGGATTGAAAGGAAAGAGGACACACACACACACGACCGAAAGTCTGGGTTCGTAGCCTACCTATAAGGGATTGAAAGTTTTAAGCTCTGGATTATTTTCCACATAGCTTGAAAAGTTCGTAGCCTACCTATAAGGGATTGAAAGGTGTGTTACGGCGAAATGACCTGGGACGCTACTTTGAAGTTCGTAGCCTACCTATAAGGGATTGAAAGGAATTAGCAGAAGCAGTAAAACAATATCTTTATAGTGAGTTCGTAGCCTACCTATAAGGGATTGAAAGCTCCCTTTCCGATTGCGGATATGTATGTTCCATTACCGGTTCGTAGCCTACCTATAAGGGATTGAAAGTACACATATGCTCCTCCCAACGTGGACATGCCCCAAGTTCGTAGCCTACCTATAAGGGATTGAAAGAAAATAGTATCTGTTATATCTTTAACATATATTGTATTGTTCGTAGCCTACCTATAAGGGATTGAAAGTTTCTTAAAAGAAGCTCTATTTCGCCTTTATTTGCTCGTTCGTAGCCTACCTATAAGGGATTGAAAGTTATAATTTTCAAGAAGGAGTTTAAGCGTAGTTGTTTTCGTTCGTAGCCTACCTATAAGGGATTGAAAGTCGGCGGTGGCATAGCGGTTGCTATTGCTTTCATAGGGTTCGTAGCCTACCTATAAGGGATTGAAAGTACTAAGTAATTGATTTAAGTTAGCATCAATTTGAGGGTTCGTAGCCTACCTATAAGGGATTGAAAGCGTGACCATACCTTTCCGCATACTTTTTCAGGGTCTATCGTTCGTAGCCTACCTATAAGGGATTGAAAGATCCACTTCCTTTTCCCATTTTTAAACTCCTTGGTGAGTTCGTAGCCTACCTATAAGGGATTGAAAGACATAAAACTTCAATCCATATAAAATAGAGTTCATCGTTCGTAGCCTACCTATAAGGGATTGAAAGGCATCATAGCATATTTGACCCTTTACGCCTGTATCAGTTCGTAGCCTACCTATAAGGGATTGAAATATTGCAAAAAGGGTGGAGCCGTCACGAGGAAGAAGGGTTCGTAGCCTACCTATAAGGGATTGAAATTTGTAATTTCCGTCACCCAGCAGCACTATCCCCGTTGTTCGTAGCCTACCTATAAGGGATTGAAATTGAGATTACGATTTCATAAGCGACTTCATTATCTCCGTTCGTAGCCTACCTATAAGGGATTGAAATCGATCTCAAGCGTGAACTTCGCTATCGGCTGCCTGCCGTTCGTAGCCTACCTATAAGGGATTGAAATGAGGAAGAGACAGAGTTAAAAGTAGGAGAAAAGGAAGTTCGTAGCCTACCTATAAGGGATTGAAATTTCATTATATATACTATGGATGCTCTAAACTGGAAATCGTTCGTAGCCTACCTATAAGGGATTGAAATTTGAAATAAACTGCATAAGGAGTATTAGTCTTTAGAAGTTCGTAGCCTACCTATAAGGGATTGAAATCATATATACCTTCTTAAAACCAAACATCGGAATTAAGTTCGTAGCCTACCTATAAGGGATTGAAATCCGAATATTGCAAATCTAAAGAAAAACTCTTCTAAAAGTTCGTAGCCTACCTATAAGGGATTGAAATTTTGTATTGTTTGTAAAGTCTAATCGCATAGCACCAGGTTCGTAGCCTACCTATAAGGGATTGAAATTCAGCAGTTGCGGCAGCACCATCTCGTTATATTTCGGTTCGTAGCCTACCTATAAGGGATTGAAATTTGTTTCCTTTTGAATGGTGTTATGAGGGACAGAATGGTTCGTAGCCTACCTATAAGGGATTGAAATAATACTAATCCGTTTAAAAAAAAGGACCCCGATCAAGTTCGTAGCCTACCTATAAGGGATTGAAATGTTTGAATGCTGGTGAGACAATCGTCATTTCCAACACGAGTTCGTAGCCTACCTATAAGGGATTGAAATTATAGATTTCCTTTATCTTCCTGTCGTTCAAAATATAGTTCGTAGCCTACCTATAAGGGATTGAAATGCGAGAAGTTCTTGCCATCTTCCGATACATATATCTTGTTCGTAGCCTACCTATAAGGGATTGAAATGAGAGGTATTTCTTCTCGTATGCACGACGGTATTCCGTTCGTAGCCTACCTATAAGGGATTGAAACATCAAACCTTTTAGAAAACGGTTTAATCCAAAAAATATTTTTGGTTGGGAGGGTTGATAAGGGGGGTCTGGCCCCTTATTATTTAACAAACATCTCAGACCTTTGCAACTGCATCAAATCTTCTGTGCTTAGCTTTTCGCCATCTCTAAACCGCTCGTAAATGCCCTTAGCTTTCTTCCTCGCCTCCATTCTCTCTCTGAATCCCCAATCTTCTCTTATTTTCCGCCTCAGCCCATTTATTACACGGTCGAAGTCCTTTGTGTCCCGGAGATACCGGATATAAAGCCTGTGTGCTTCATCCGCTGCCTCTTGCGCCTCCAGAAAAAGCCTGTGTGCTTCATCCGCCTTCTCTCTTATCCTATCGGCTTCTTTAAACCCTTCCACCATCTTATCATGACATTCGTGGGAATGTTTTACGTATTTTATCACTCCTTCGTGGTATTTATCCGATTCTTTCCTGTATTTTTGCGCCTTCCTCAGCAATTCCTTCAGCTTTCTGTCCTTCTCCAAATCCTTCTCCATCCTATCGAATTCTCGTTTCAGCTCCGTTATTTTCGCCACTAATTTCCTTTCTTTATCCTTGCTAAGCACCTCTACCTGCTGCCTTAGCTCTAACTCGTCTATCCTCTTTCTAAGCCGCTCGAAAGCTTGTATGCTCTGCATATCATTTCTCTTCCGCTGCTTCTCCACCATAGAGTAGTATTTGGATGCTTTTCTATTCAACTCGCCCCTCTTCACCTTTTTCTCCGCTATCAGCTTTTCATGTCCCTCTCTTTGCTTCTTAAACTCCTTTGCCTTCTCTACTGCCTCTTTTATCCGTCCGTTCAACTCGTCTCTTAACTCTGACCACTTACTTGCTTCGGAATTTAACACGGTCCTTCTCCTCTTATATTCCTCAGCCTTTTTTGTTACTTCCGCTCTCCGCTCTTCTAGTTCTTCAAGCATTCTTGTTTTTATTTATCACTATCTCTATAAAAACTTTTTCATTTTTTTCTCTGGAAATTTATACATATCTTTTCCATCAAAGCAATACTGCACGTGCTGAAAATCCTTCCTTAACTCTATAACCTCCTCCCTCACCTTATTTTCATCCTCTTTCGTTATTACCACCCTTCCTATAAGAGATGCTATCTCTCTCATCTCCGATTCATTCATCCCTATCCTCGTAAGCTCCTGCACACCAAGCCTGATCCCGGTTGGCTCGGCAGGGTCTTTGTCGGAAGGCAACATGTTCTTATTTGTTATTATATTTGCTCTCTCCAATTTCTCGGCAACCGCAGCACCACCACCATGGTTGAAAACATCAATCGCAATTTGATGTGACTCGGTAAATCCTTTATGCTCGCATAAGACGTCAAAACCTTCCTCATACAAACCCTGTGCTAAAACCTTTGCATTTGTCGTTATTTGAGATGCATACGCTTCACCGAACTGCATCATCTCCGCTAATGTAACCGCCAATCCCGCAACGTGATGCAGATGATGATTGCTCACCGTTCCCGGGAATACCGCCCTATCTATTTTCTCTTTTACGTTCTCCTTGCATAGTATTATCGCACCTTGCGGACCTGGAAAGGTTTTATGCGTGCTGCTCGCCACAACATCCGCTCCTTCCCGCAACGGGTCTTGAAATTTCTTACCTGCTATGAGCCCTAATACATGAGAAGCATCATATACTATCCGCGCACCCACTTCATCCGCCGCTTCTCTCGCCTCCGAAACAGGGTGAGGGAAAAGGAAAAGACTACCTCCAAGCAGTATTAGCGAAGGCTTTTTTAGCTTTATCTCCTTCACCATCTTTGTCACATCTATATTCATTTCTTTTGCGTCATAAGGAAACGTGTCCAACGCTAAATTCCGTATCGCCGGGATTGAATACCTCGAATGACTTATATGACCTCCATCAGGTATGGATAGCGCCATCATTTTGTCCCTCGGCGAAGTAAGAGCAAAAAGAGCTGCTATGTTTGCATTTACACCCGAAGTCGGCTTTACGTTTACATGCTCAGCCTCAAAAAGTTCTTTCGCATACCTTATTGCCTTCTCCTCTATCTCATCTATGTATTCGCATCCCTGATAAAACCTGTTCCCAACATCACCTTCTGCATACCTGTGCGACAAATCGGAAGAGAGAAGTATCCTTACAGTATTGCTTGTGATGTTCTCGCTCGCTATCATCGGCAATGCATTCTTATAAAGTTCATGATGTCTCCTTACCACTTCTACAATACTTTCTGTCTCCGCTTGCATATCTATTCCACCTGCTCTTTCTTCCTCTTTCTCCCTCTTTCATGCCTTCACTTTCTATTTTTATTTTTCTAATAATACAGAAAGAACCGCCATTCTCACGGGAATACCGTAGAAAGCCTGAAGGAAATATCTTGCATTTTTTGTCTGGTCCACTTCCGCATCTATCTCGTCCACCTTAGGGAGCGGATGCATGATTACCACGTCTTCATTCTCCTTTATAAGCCCGGTAGTTATGCGATAAGTCCCTGCAACTTTGCTATACTCCGCGGGGTCGGGAAACCGCTCTCTTTGTATTCTCGTTACATATAAAACGTCCACTTCCTTTATTACCTCCTTTATATCCGTAGATTCAAAAATCTCAGCCCCTATTTCTCTTAAGTCCATTTTTATCTCCTCCGGCATCCTTAAAGCATCCGGCGATACAAAAAATAGCTTCGCTCCATATAAAGATAGGGCATAAGCCAGTGAATGCACCGTTCTTCCATATTTCAGGTCTCCTATCAGAGCAATCTTGAGCTCGTCAAGCAGATTCTCTTTTTTAATGGTGTATAAATCGAGCAAAGTCTGCGTGGGATGCTGACCCGCACCATCACCTGCGTTTATTATCGGAACGGACGAGAAAGAAGCAGCCATTCTCGATGCGCCTTCCTTTGGATGTCTGAGCGCTATTATGTCGCAATATTCAGATACAACCCTTATTGTATCCATTAAATTTTCACCTTTAGCCGCGGAACTCGCTTCTGGCGATGATATGTTTATCACCTCACCACCTAACCGCTTCATCGCCACTTCAAAAGATAGCCTTGTCCGGGTGCTTGGCTCGTAGAAGAGATTAGCGAGTATTTTTCCCTCTAATAAATCGCTTTTCCTCCCTGCCCCTCTTCCCAACCCCTGTGCGTATATCTCTAACTCCTCTGCCCTGCTTAATATATCATCTATCTCTTCCTTCGAGAAATCACGTGTCGAAATGATGTGCCTTTTCGTGAACATCGCTGATATAAAGATGTAGAAAGTTACCTCGTATAAATAAATATTCTATATTCTAAAACTAAACCTAAAAAATAAAAAATGAGAAAAGAGGAAGTGAATCAGGAGAGCTTTTTCTTAGATGCTGTGCTGTGCTTCGCTTATCTCTCCTTTCACGCCTTTGCCTTCATTGTTATTTCCAGCGAGGAAACGTTCGCCTTATCTCCTCCTTCTCCTACTATCACTTCTGTCCCTATCTTTATGTCCTTCACTTCTACTCCTGGCATGAACTTATTCTTCACTACTTCTGCGGTATCCACAGCCCTTGAGATCGCTCTTCCTCTCGCCTTTATCACTATCTCGTCAAAGCCGTTGTTGAACTGTGTCACTACCGCCAGGACATAACTCATCACGGACTTATTCCCGATATATATCACGTTGTCTTCTGGCACTTTCGCATCACCGCTTTATACTTATATGTCAAGGGTATATTTAAAGGTATCTATCTTAACCCTTGGAAAATCCCTTCTTACCGTATTTCTCCTCAGGGGCGAACACCTTCTTACCCACTGTTTCTCCATTTATCCTGCGGTAAAAGCAAGACCTGTATCCGGTATGACATGCTCCCCCTGTCTGCTTCACCTTCAGCAGCACTGTATCTTCATCGCAATCTATCAAAATATCCTTTACTATCTGCTCGTTACCTGAAATCTCGCCCTTCTTCCATAATTTACCCCTGCTCCTGCTCCAGTAATGCGCCTTCCCCGTCTCGATGCTGAGCCTCAGCGCCTCCTCATCCATGTGTGCAAGCATAAGAACCTCTCCGGTTTCGTAATCCTGTGCTATTGCATGCTTCAATTTCTTCTCTTCTTTCTCCCCTTTCTCTTTCATCTTCCCTTCTTCTCCTTACCCGTATCCATATCCCTATCCCTCAGCGCTTCTATCGTCTCTTTTTGCAATGTCACCAGCAAATCTCCCAATAATCCAAATATAAGAAACTGCACGCCTGAAATAATCAACAAAGCCGTAAAGACCGTAAGAAGATCGTGTGATATATTCCTATAATACCACTCTATCACAACGTAAATACCAGATAGGGTGCCGAAGGTTATAAACATGGTGCCAATGATGCCGAAATAGAACATAGGATTATGTGTTCTCGCAAGCGCGTATAGCGTATAAAATATTTTAGAGCCATCTCTAACAAAATTGAGTTTCGATTTACCTTTCCTTTTTTCATATCCTATAGGAACTTCTTTTATCCTGATGCCCTTTTTTACTGACTCTATTGCCATCTCTGCTTCTATTTCAAAACCTTTCTTCTCAAGATTCATCTTTCTCACGCACTCCTTCGTAAACGCCCTGTACCCCGACAATATATCTTCCAATTTTACGCCGTAGCCGAACCCAAATACTTTGTTCAACGCCCAGTTTCCAACTCGGTGAACTATCGTAAACGCACCACCAAAACCAAATCGGTTGCCTATGACATGATCCGCCTCGCCGTTAAATATCGGTGCAAGTAATTTTCCCACATCCGAAGGTGAATAAGTCCCATCACCATCAATCATCACGATTATTTCATCATCATCTTCTATGAGTTCAAAAGCCTGCTTAACCGCCGTACCTTTACCTTTCCCTCGCTGAACTTCCACCCTTGCACCTTCCCTCTTTGCTATTTCCCTCGTTGAATCAGTGCTATTTCCATCAATGACAAGGATATTTTCGAATCCACCGCTTTTAAACTCCGTTATAATTCCGCCTATTGTTTCTTTCTCGTTCAATGTCGGTATTAAGACACAAACTTTCTCGTCTTTCATTTATCCCTTCTTTAGTAATTGTTCAATATAGCTATTTGATTTTGTTTAGGATTTGGTGCTTAGAATTTTTCACATTTTATTGAGCATATTTCTCCTCTGCCATTGATTCGCCCGTTTTGCATTTTTCAATTTGCATTTTACATTTCACAGCTACTCCCCTTCCTTCTCCTCTTTGCTCAATACCCGTACACTATCTCCCCTAACGGTGACTGGTATCGGAACCATCGCTTCAAATAGTTCAATGGTGATCTCTTCATGCGCCTCGTCAACTTTTTTCACCCTCGCACGTTCCCCTCTAAACGGTCCAGACACTATTTCTATTATGCTACCTTCTATTATTCCCGTTACGGAGGGTTTAGGCGTAAGGAAATGCTCTACCTCTTCTAATCCCATGTCACCCTTAACCAATCCCCTTGCATGCGGGATGCTTTGAATTATTTGTTCTACGGGCTCAGAAAAAGAAGCCTCTATCAGCACATATCCCTTTAGCTCTTCAGGCACAAGTATCGCCGTTATTCCATGCTCACTCTTCTCTTTCTCTTTTATTGCGTTCTCAACCATATTTGCAACTGCCTGCTCCTGATTAACTGTTGTTTTTGCTGCGTATACCTTGACCATAGTTCAAAGCCCCTTTGGTAATACTGTCATCAAAAGATAGATAGAAAAACCGATGGTGCCAATCAGTGCCATCGCAGCACCAGCGATTTTAGAAATCCTGAAAAATTCCTCTCTCTTTGGTCTTTTTGCCAACTTCAGTATTCTTATATACTCCTTTAACTTTTTCAAACCTTCTTCGAACCCGAACCTTATTTGCATTGCTATCCTCAGTCATTAACGCACTATTTCAATGCCAAATATTTGTTTTTTCGTATCCTTCCGTGCGTATATTTGCTCTGATTTCACACCGGTCACGATGAGTAAAGTTCTTATCATGTTCTTCAGCTCCGGACTTATCTGCACGCCCCATATAATCCTTGCCTCTGGGTTCATCATTTTATATACTTCCTGAAGGGCGCCTTCTGCTTCTTCTACTGTCATGTCCTCTCCACCTGTTACGTTTACCAGTGCAGATTTCGCATCGGTTACGTCAACTTCAAGCAAAGGAGAACTTAACGCCTTTCTCACTGATTCTATTGCTTTATTCTGTCCATCAGCTTCCCCAAATCCTATCATCGCCATTCCACCATCTTTCATTACCGTTCTCACATCGGCGAAGTCCAGATTTATAAGACCTGGTTTTGTTATCAGTTCTGTTAGCCCCTTAACCGCTCGCATCAGCACTTCATCGGCGACTCTAAATGCTTCGTTTAATGGCAATCTCGGAACCACCTCCAATAGCTTTGCATTGGGTATCACGATTAAAGTGTCAGTATTTTCACGCAGTCTGTCAAGTCCAAAATCAGTATTCTCCTTTCTTATATCTCCTTCGGCACCAAAAGGTAATGTCACCACACCTATGGTAAGAGCACCAGCTTCTTGCGCTGCTTCTGCAACTACCGGCGCTGCTCCTGTCCCTGTGCCACCGCCTAATCCACAAGTTACAAATACCATGTCCGCATCCTCAACAATTGTTTTTATATCAGTCTCGTTCTCCTTCGCTGCTTCCTCCCCTAACCTTGGAATACTCCCAGCTCCAAGCCCCCTCGTTATCTTCTTTCCTATCAACAACTTTTTCTCCACTTTTGAGAACAACAAATGTTGTGCATCGGTGTTCAATGCAAATAGCTCAGCACCAAAGATACCTTCTTCTGACATCCTCTGTATCGTATTAGTCCCGCTTCCTCCGCATCCAATCGCCTTTATGACAGTTCTTGACTTCTCCAGGACCTTTTCTAATTCCACATTCTCCATAGTCTTTACTTCCTCTCCTTCCGAGAGAATTTCATCCCCAATTTGTCGCATCTTTTCTTCCCCCCCTTTCCTCCAATCAACATTTTAGCATTCTTTCTTTAAAACCTTTTCGCCTCAAAAAAAGAAAAGTGTTACGGTGCTTATGCGGAGGGAGGGATTTGAACCCTCGAACCCCTACGGGACAGCGACCTCAACGCTGCGCCTTTGTCCTCTTGGCAACCCCCGCATGCACTAAAAAGGACTTTATTTTTATTTATAGAAAAAGGTTCCTTGCGGTTTCTTCCACAATCTTTATCACTTCTTTTAACGGCATTTTCAGCTCTTTCGCAACCCGTTTCGCATCTTCAAATTCCGCTGCTACGTTCAGCAAATTACCTTTTGCATCCCTACCCATTTTCACGCCTACTTCCTTTTCTACACCTTTTATTCTCACCTTCACCTTCTTCTCTTCTCTATCTGCAATGAAACGATGCCTTACTTGCATAACGCGAACACCTAAAGAGCCTGTTTCTTCCATTATTCGATACGCCATTCGAGGGACGTCTTGCGGTGCGGTAATTACCTTGATAATGTGTCCAGTTCTGCCTTTCTTCATTAGCGCAGGTGCGATAGCCACGTCCTTCGCACCCTCCGCCATGAGAACTTCTATCAGATTGCCCAGCACCTCACCGGTAACATTATCAACGTTCGTTTCCAGCACTTCCACTTCATCCCTTAACAAGGATAAGGATTCCTCGATTTCACCCAAGCTTGCTCTTAGGACGTCAGGCATTGGCAAGTCCTTTGACCCTGCACCGTATCCTGTTTTTTCGATGCGCATCTGTGGTAAAAAAGGTTCAGAGCGTTGAACAAAATGAGCAAACATCGCCGCACCTGTCGGCGTAAGCAGTTCAGATGCAGATGCGACAGGACCGCCCTGATACAGTAAAGAAGTATTTTTCAATATTTCAACCGTTGCGGGTGCAGGCACAGGTAAAAGCCCGTGCTCCGTGTCCACAAATCCACTGCCTACCGAAATAGGTGTGCTTATAATAATGTCCGGGTGAATATCCAAGAAGGCAGTGCTGCTCCCTACCAGGTCGCCTATTGTATCCAGAGCGCCGAGCTCGTGAAAAGTCAAGCTCTCCTTCGGTTCTCCATGCACTTTCGCCTCGGCATCCGCTATTTTTTCAAATACGCTCAACGCGTTCTGTATTATCTCTTTGCTCAAGCCACTGTCTTCTATCGTTCTCACGATATCATTATACGAGTTCACGCTTCTCTTTCTTCCGACTCTACTCTTACCCATGAACTCCACTTTTTTTGCCGCTATCCCTCGCTTAACCACCTCTTTTACTTCCAGCTCGAGGTCAAAAACAGAAATTGCAGCTCTTATCTTTGACTCGTCAGCACCCAAATCCAGCAGACTGCCAATAATCATGTCTCCCGAAGCACCTGAAAAAGGTTCGAATACTAGTGCTTTCATCTTGTATGGGGTATTTATAAGAAAACCTTTTTATTAAAAAGGTCTGACATCATTAGTCCACTTTATACTTTGCCCCATTTTATTTATACCATCTTAACTGCTCAACTCAACCACACCTTCATACACCACTTCCGCAGTACCCAAAAGATACGCACCCTCCTCCTTTAGCTCCACTATCAAATCCCCACCTTTCGTATGCACCGTAACTGGCTCACTCGCATTTACATACCCGAGCTTATTCAATGCAAGCACAGAAGCCGTTGACCCCGTGCCGCAGGATAAAGTCTCTCCTACGCCTCTTTCATACGTCCTCACACTTATCTCATTCTTCCCTTTTAACAACACGAAATCAACATTAGTCCTGTCAGGAAAAGCCTTATGCGATTCTATGCCTTTTCCCACCGTATCCACATCCAACTCCTCAAAGGAGTCAATAATGACAACAGCATGAGGATTGCCAAGACTTAATGAAGTCAGTTTAATCTCGCCTATCTGCTCATTCACAAAAAACGCTTCGTCTATTTTATCAAACACCGGCTTTCCCATAAAAACCCTGATAGAAGTTACTACGCCTTTTTCATTATGAATAAAGTATAATTTTTCTTTGGTAAAGCTTTCTTTTTTAAAGAAAGGTTTTTCATCAACCTCTACTTCGGGAACAATCAATCCGCCTAACGTCTCCACTTTCATTCTCCTGCTTTGCACTAACCCTCTTTCATGCACGTATTTAGCAAAACATCGCATTCCATTGCCACTCATCTCCGCCTCCGAACCATCGGCATTGAAAATCCTCATCCGCACGTCATACGAACTCGTTGTAGGTTTACAAATAAACAAAACGCCATCTGCACCTACTGAGAACCTTCGCGGGCATAATAATCTGGCGATTTGTCCCTTCTTTTCCTCCGGTATCCTGTCATCACGGTCGTCTATCAGAATGAAATCGTTACCAGTACCTTGCATCTTCGTGAATCTCAGTCTCATTTTATTTTTTATGAAAATCTGTGTAATCTTGTGGTTACAAAAAGAACTGAACAAATACCTTTCTTCATCGCACACCCAAATATGCCGCCAGATTTTGCGCTTGCGAACATGCCTTTGCAAGCAAATATGCCATTGTCTCGCGTTCGTATATGCATGCATTTATAGACAGATTCCTGGCTTTAGAATATGCCTTTTGAATCAGTGGCTGTATTGTCAAAGGCGTTGGATAAGCGATATTAAAAGCCAGAGCATTCGATTTTACACTTGCTTCACTTAACAAACCACCGATGGTATAGCGAGTTGGATAGTCATACTTTATGTGTGTGGCAACAGAAAAAGCAGCTTTTGCTCCTTCCTTTACATCCGAAGAGTACTTCGAAATGTCTATATGAAGAACCTCAGGCGTGTATAGCACTTCCCCTTCAAAGTCATACACAGCATACAAATCCAGTCCTTCCTTTACCGGGTAGATTTCAAGCCTTGCCAGCATTTCTGCAAGCACAGGAGAAACTCTCTCACCCTCCTTCACCGCTACTTTTCTTTGCTTTATCACTACCTTTCCACCCTCTATTCCCGAAGGTATGCCCAAATTCTGTAATTCTCCCACTATCGGTCCTGGTTTGAGCGAAGTAGGTCCATCCTCTATTACAATATCATGAGGAGCAACAGCACCTGCCTTTATTGGCGCAGGTATTTTTCCCGCTTCCATTACTTTATACAATTCAAAAGCATCCAAACCGGTAAATATCAACGCCATCTGGTCATCTACAAAATCTACCATGTCATTCATCCCGCTTTCCTCCAGCGAAATAGAAATCAAGCTATTTTTCGATACTCTCACCTTTGTTTTATCCCTGAATTCTTTTCTTATCCGCTGTAGTTGCTTGGCTCCCAAGCCTCTTATTTTTGCTATACCTACCGTATTATATGCGCCAATCAAATTTTTTATGCCCGCGACCTGCCCCTTCTTCCATTCCTTAGCTCGCTTCACCCGTTTTTTCATCCTTCTTCCTTACATCCCCATATCAATTTCTTCTTCCTTTGCCCATTTAATTATTTCATCATATAAATAGTATGCTTTCTCAAAAACATCCTTCGCATCCTCTGATTTAACCTCAACTGGGGTGTACTTCAGCGAATATCGCTCCAGAATCGCTGGAGGAATCGCATAGACTTGTCTTCCAAATAAATCGGGATGTTCCAAATAAAATGTACCTGCGAAATGCGAGAAATTTGTTGCGTGTTTCCCACTTATCCTCTCACCGTAAAAACTGAATACCGCTAATATTCCCATATCACATACATCAATTGCATCTGAGATGACCGATGTCCATCTTTTCTTGGAGAAATTGTCATCCAGCGATTCTTTGACTTCCACGAGCTTTTTTATATAGACTTTCGCATTATCGAGCTTGGAAGATGGATTCCCCTTCGTAGAATAGTTGCCGCATAATGTTATGCCTTTCTGGTTTATCTCACGAATGATTTCAGGATTCGCTTCTCTTTCACATAATATTTGAACATGGGGTAAATTCTCGGCATACCAGTTGTTACTGATGCAATAATCAACTATCCAATCCGTGATTTCGGTTTTATTTAAATCGCCGACTAAAAACAGGTCTATGTCGTTTGGCTCCGCTTTTCCTTCCACGATACTTCCAAAAAGCACAACAGATTCTATTGAGAAACTTCTCGTCAAATCATTTGCTAAATCCTTAATCCTCGTTAAGATTTCCTCGTTCATTACACCACCTTCACCGCATGACCCATTGTTGTTTTCATGTAAATAGAAGATATATTTTGCCAGCCCCGTTCCAAATGCGATTCTATCGTTTTTAACACCGCAGCAGCATTCTCTGCTATGTCCTTCGCATCCATGTTCTTACGACCTATATTCACCCATAGCATTGTGGTTTTCGACCTTACCCTGGCGATTTTCTCCAATCTCGACAATATTTGTGCAGGGTCAGCCCCCGGCGGAATCGGTTCGGGCATCTTACCCCTCGGACCTAAAATGGTGCCCAGGCTCCTACCTACAAGTGCCATGAGAGCGGCATCGGCAACGAAATAATCGTATTTATTCACCAGCTCTCTTGCTTTTTTCTTATCCATCCTCTTTAGCTCTTCCGGGTCTATCACCTCAGCACCTGCCTCTTTCGCTTTCAACGCTATCTCACCAGAAGCAAAAACGCCTATCTTCGGCTCACTGAACTTTTTTGGTAACACTATGTCCACATTTATACGGTTCTTCGGCTGTTTCAGGTCTATATTCTTCAAATTTATGCAGAGGTCTATACTTTCAACAAATCCTCTTTCTCGTGAGCTCAACACCTCTTCCACTGCCTTTACCATCTCTTCTGCTTCCATTGTTATGTTATCACCTCGTCATACTTGCCTTCTCCTACATCCTTCTGTATCTCTTTCGCATCCTTACCTTCCACCTTCAAACGCATTGAAACACATGTTCCTATTATCTCTTTAATAGCGCCTTTTAACGAAGAGGATAACATAGCCTCTTTCTTCTTTTTCGCTATCTCTTTTATTTGTTCTAATGAAATATCGCCAGTATAATCGGTTGTGGAGTCAGTTTTTGCCTTTTCAATTCCTAATTCTTTCTTTATCAATGCTGCTGTCGGCGGCACGCCCACAGTTACGTCCACCTTTCCGGCATCCACGGTTATCTTCACCGGGACTTCCATTCCTTCATAGCCCTTCGTAAGCTCATTTACAGAATCCGCTATTTCTTTTATATTTACACCAAGCGGACCCAGAGCAGGACCCAAAGGCGGTCCCGGACTTGCTTTTCCCCCTTCTATCAGAACTTCAACGACGTCCATTTTTTTCCTCTTCGTATTACATTTATTATTTTATTTCTTTCCATGTTATTTATTCTTAAAGAAGAATAAGATATAAAATGGGGGTTAATATTGGTGAGCTATTAGAGCCAAAAAAAACGAGTTTAGAGGTCCTCTCAGGCAAAATCGTTGCGGTAGATGCGTATAACACGCTTTACCAATTCTTAAGCATTATTCGCCAGCCAGATGGAACACCACTGAAGGATTCTTCGGGTAGGACGACTTCTCATCTCTCCGGGCTGATTTACCGCACAACAAATTTAATGGAGAAAGGAATAAAGCCGGTATTCGTTTTTGATGGTAAGCCATCTGAGTTAAAAGGAAAGGTTATCGAAGCCAGGTCGGAACGGAAAGAAGAGGCTAAAAGGAGATGGGAAGAAGCGAAGGTTCCTGAAGAAGCGTTCAAGTATGCGCAGGCATCTGCGAGAATAGACGCAGGTATAATAGAAGATTCGAAGACGCTTTTAACGTATTTAGGCATTCCTTGCGTGCAGGCACCCTCGGAAGGCGAGGCTCAGGCTGCTTATATGGCGCGGAAAGGCGATGCAGAGCTCGTTTCCTCTCAAGATTACGATTCCTTGCTCTTTGGCGCACCCATTATGATAAGAAATCTCAGCGCACCGAGAAAAAAGGCAAAGCTCGAAGTCGTTGAATTAAAAGAGCTCGAAGAAAAGCATGGGATAACCCGCGAAGAGCTCGTGGACATCGCAATTTTAGTCGGCACTGACTTCAACGACGGAATAAAGGGGATAGGCGTTAAGAGTGCGCTGAAGCTGATAAGAAAACATCATAGCATCGAAAAACTAATCGCAGAATCGGAAATAGAAAAAACAGAGGGGATAGAGAATTACGAACTCGTTCGAACTATTTTCTTGCAGCCTGACGTGACTAAATCTTATGAACTAATATGGGGAACAACGGATGAGGGTAAAGTAAAAGAATTTCTTTGTGAGGAGCATGACTTCTCGGAAGAGCGTGTGTGCAAAGCTCTGGAAAGGATTTCAATGCCAAAAATAAAGCAGAAGAGAATAGAGCAGTGGTTGTGAATTATTCTCCTTCTGGATACCACCCTGCGGGACGTACCTCAAAAATCCAAACATCTTTAAAAGGATAAGAACAGGATAGAGCTTCTCGCTGACTCACCTCTTCACGTTGCCCTCGTTTCCAATCTTTCCTATCCATTGTTCCAAAGACAAAATAATCATTGCCGATACTATCTGGTGCTGCAAGTTCACAAATGGCATGAAGCAGATTTTCCAGCTCCGCTTTTTTCACTATTATCAAATCGCAGTTAGGACAGTATCGGCAGGATTTATTCAGGGTGAATAAATTGCGCGGCTCAACGTGAATAACCAGGCAAAACTTCCTTATTTTCGTCTGTGCGGAACATTTAGGGCAGCGAGTGAAAGCCATGTCGGAATATGGATTTCGAAAGAAGTAATGCCGCGCTTCCCGTGTCCGTATTTTAGCTTCAGGCGTGTTATTCATTTTCTGATTGTTTGACAGGCGGATATATTATTTTTTTAATAAACCCCCTATTTTATTACTTTCAACTCTATTCAACTATTTAAAAATGAAAATCGCATACGTATCAACTTATAGCCCCCAGCAGTGTGGAATAGCCACTTATACAAGCCATCTCATTCATGGGCTCATGGAGGTAAACCCCACATTGGAAATTAAGGTTGTTTCCGAGAAAGACGCCTCATCCTTCAAGCATGGGCGATTTGAGGTAGTCCCATGTTGGGATAGGAATGATAATTATGTAGAACCAATTATCAGCAATACGAAGGACGCAGATGTAGTCCATATACAACATGAATACGCCATATACAATTTCGATGACCGTCTGCCTATGCTGCTTAAGAGATTGAAAGCATCTGCAAAGCGGATAATAATAACTATCCATTGCATAAGACCAGGCCAATTCTGTGAAAGAGGAGTGGTGGACGAGAATTTCGTTAAGAGAATTTCTGAGCTTGCCGACGAGGTTATTGTTCATCTCGATTTGCAGAAAGCAGTATTGGAGCGACTCGGGATACCACTGGAGAAGGTTCATGTTATCCCACATGGTACGGCGCTCAGTAATGCAGATAAGAAAGATGCGAGGAGGAGGCTAAAATTACCAGAAGATGGCAAGATAATACTTATGTTTGGTTTCGTCAAGCCTTATAAGTGTGTGCATGTTGCACTTGAAGTGCTCAAAGAGATAAAAGAAGAAGCCGAAGATGTGTATCTATATATTGCTGGCGGGCTTCCTCTTGGCGCATCAAAAGAAGATATAAATTATGTCGAATTTGTCAATACGAGGATAAAAGAACTTGACCTTCACGATAAGGTAATATTCCCAAATAGATTCTTTCCAGACAAGGATATACCATATATATTGGGGGCATCTGATGTTGTCCTGTTTCCGTATTATGTGGAAGACTTGTCTGCTTCTGGCCCTTTTCATCTTGCAATAGGAGCAAAGAAGCCGGTAATCGCATCAAGGATACCGAAGTTTGAATCACTAAAAAACGTCTGTGACGAACTTCTCGTTCTTCCATACAACACATCAGGGATTGCAAAAACGTTCATTCGCCTTTTTAAGGATAAAGAATTTGAGCAGCATGTACTTGATAGAACGAAAAGATACAGGACAGCGACCTCATGGGCAGTGATAGCAAATCGGCATTTAGAATTGTATAGAGGAGCGTGAATGATTAGATGGATGCGATAGAAATATTCAAATATAGGAAACTATATATAGTGCCTTCTAATTCATTCCTAATTGTATGAGGGGCTGAGGAGGTATATAAATGAAGATTGCAGTGATGACACATTGGAATGACGAAACTGGTGCTGCCGTGCATGCAAAAGCGCTGGTGAATGTATGGCTGGGGATGGGGCATAAAGTGACCGTATTCAGTTTTCTCCGGGAGGAGCTCGGGGAAGACAAATTTACGGGTAAAGACGAGCGTTATGTAATAAGATGCTTTGGAAAAAACTTCCTTGACCCAAGACCTATTCTCACGTCAGAGTTTGACGTCTTTGTAGTGGAGGACTTGAGGGCACTCCCCGTAGAACCACTCGTCAGGATATTTCCCATGATAAAAAACCGAGCGCGAACGATTCATATCGTCCACGAAGATAAGTTACCGGAGGAAGCATGGTTTTATCAGTTTCCCTGGGATAAAGTGGTTTACTTTGATGAGCGGCAAGAGTTCTTGAAGGACGTTTATCCAGACGCAGAGTACATTCCCTTTCCTTGTTTCCCTGTACGGCATGGAGAGAAGTATGAAAGCAGAAAAAGACTCGGTTTACCTATGGATAAGAAAATAATCTTCACCTTCTGCCAGAGGGGATACCGTCCATACCTGAGATACTTGTGTGAAGAGCTAAGGTCTAAAGTGGTTTTATTATTTGTGATTTATCCAGACTACGAGATGATTGAGAAGGAGTCGGCACCGCCATGGATGATCGTTCGTGAAGAGGGGGCTTTACCTGATGAGCGGTTTGACGAGTATCTATTTGCTTCGGATGCGGTTATCTTCCATAAATACCATGTCAGATACCCCAAACTTGTCTCCGCTACAATCTTCCAGGCGATAGGTGCTGATTGCCCGATCTTCATTCCACAGCAATCCGAATACTTTCAGCCATTGAAGGATGAGGTGACATATTATACAGATACGGAGGATCTGTGCCAGAAATTGGTTGACTTTTGTTGCGATGAGAGTATAGCGAAGAGAGTTATAGAAGCGGAAGAAGTGTACACACATATAAGGTCTGCGAAGAAGATAGCAGGGATATACATAGACGTTTTTACCGGGGTATTGAAGGAGAGGGGGTTGTAATTGAATGAAGTTGAGGCGTTACGAAGGCAACCCGATATTGAAGCCCAAGCCGGAGAATGCATGGGAATCGAAAAATGTCTTTAATCCCGCGGTTGTTTATGATAAGGGTTTGTTTCACCTCCTCTACAGGGGTATGGGGAGAGATGGTATATCAAGAATAGGGTATGCAGTAAGTACGGATGGCTTCAACTTCTTTCGTTTTGACAAACCTGTATTCACGCCGAAACTGATATTGGAACCACAGGGATGTGAGGATCCACGGGTAGTAGAGATTGAAGACCTGTTTTATATGACTTATACCGCTTACTCTGAGAGTGGGGTACGGATTGGTTTAGCCACCACGGATAATTTTATACAATGGGTAAGATATGAGATAGACTGGGTGGAGAGGGATGATAAAAATGCCGTCCTCTTCCCTGAGAAGATTGAAGGTAAATATGTGCTTCTCCATAGACCGATGCATAAAGAGCCCCTGGGTATCTGGATAAGTTACTCAGATGACTTAGCCGAGTGGTATGGGCAGCGAGAAATTATGGCGCCGTGCGAAGAAGGAAGTTGGGAGAGTGATAAGATTGGTGCAGGTGCTCCGCCAATAAAGACGGAGAAAGGGTGGTTGCTGATATATCATGGTGTTGACGAAGATGGAGTGTATAGATTGGGAGCGGCGATGCTCAGCCTGGATGACCCTTCAAAATTGTTATACCGGTATCCCGAGCCTATTCTCGAACCAGAGAGGGATTATGAAATACGAGGCGAAATCCCCCGTGTTGTATTTGCTTGCGGTGCATGTGAGGTAAGGAATAAATACTATATATATTATGGTGGGGCAGATAGTGTAGTTTGCGTAGCTACCGTGGATAAGGAGGAAATGTTAGGGATTTTTTAATTGCTCCATGAGAAAGATGCGCGTTACAAACCCGCATCAAGAGCTCATCAATTTTGGAACGTAGATGTTACACATACATCTCTTAAAACTTTTCTTTTTAAAGAAAAAGTGTTTAAATAACAACAGATAGATTAGAAGATAATGCAGAATCACGAATGCCGCCTGCCGCCGTAACTCAGTTGGTAGAGTGCCCGGCTGTTAACCGGATTGTCACAGGTTCGAGTCCTGTCGGCGGCGTGAACCCTCTTCTTTTAGAAAAAGAAAATTTTAATCCTGGAATATCCCCACCAAGTCCTTAAAATCTATTTTTCCCTTATACAATGCGCTCCCTATTACCACCCCGCTTGCTCCCGCTTCTTTTATCCGCATCACGTCCTCCACGCCACTTACTCCCCCGGATATTACTACAGGGACGCTCACAGAACTCACGAACTCTTCTATTATCTTCGTTTCTATACCTTTCATTAAACCTTCAACGTCTATATTCGTGAACAGCAAACTACCTGCACCCAGTTCCTCCGCTTCCTTCGCCGCTTCCTTCGCATCCATCCCTGTTACTTCTCTCCATCCATCTATCGCCACTTTCCCCTTTCTCGCATCCAACGCAACCATTACCCTTTCGGAAGAAAACGAATTCGCTACTTTCTCTATAAGATGCGGTGATTTCAGCGCCACAGTCCCAAATATTATTCTATCCACGCACACGCCGGCGCCTATCTCGAGAAGCGTAACCGCGGCTTCGCAAGACCTGATTCCGCCACCCACCTGAATCTTTGCTTCCCCCCTCACTCCTTTCGATTCTGCTATATTTTTAATCACTTCAAAATTGTTCTTCTCTTCCTGGAGCGCACCATCCAAATCTATTATATGTATTCTTCTCGCACCCTGCATGACCCATTTCTTCGCTATCTCCACAGGATTCTCTGCTGAAGAAAAAATCACATCTTCTTTTTTACCCTGCCTCAGTTGAACACATCTGCCACCTCTAAGGTCTATCGCAGGTATTACCTCAAATTCCACCATCTAATCTAATCCAATTTTATTCCTAACTCTCTCGCTATCTCTTTATACCTTACACGTAAAGTCACTTCAGTGACGCCAGTAGCCTCCGCAACATCTTTTTGCGTCTTCCTATCGTCGCATAAGATTGCCGCAATGTAAACCGCCGATGCTGCTATGCCCGTAGGACCTCTCCCGCTTGTTATATCCTTTTCTAACGCCTCTTTTATTATCGCTATCGCCCGTTCCTCTACTTGCTTATTCAAATTTAATTTAACGCAAAACCTGCTCACATATTCCAGAGGAGACATTGGAGCAAGCCGCATTCCCAGCCGGTTTGCCAATAACTTGCACGTCTTTATTATATCCTTTTTTCCTATCCTTGTTGCATCTTCTATTTCGTCAAGCGTTCGTGGCACATTATGTTTACGACACGCCATGTACATAGAGGCAGCCAGTATCTTCTCGATTGAACGTCCATGAATCAAATCATTTTCCCACGCTTCACGATATATCTCACGGCAGCTTTCTCTCGTTTTCTCAGGTATAGAAAGCAACGATGACAGTCTATCTATCTCCACTTGCGCAACTAAACGGTGTTTCCCGGTTGCCGTGCCTATCCTTTTTCTTCTTTGATGTTCGCTAAGCCGATGTAAATGTTCTCTATCTGAAGCTGATATTTTCCTTGCCCCTCCAACGCTATCTTCACTATCCTCCTCGTTTTCATTCATCTCCTTTTACCTTTTTACGCATCAGAGAACGAATATCTTTTTATTTGCAAGCTTTTTCAGCTCTTCCTCTTTTATACCCTCAAATGTCTTTATACCTACATAAGGACGTTTAACAGGTCCGAAGACATCGTAAACTTTTCCTATTTTCTTTTTATCCTCAGTCATAACTACGGAATTGATTATCCGCTCTGCTTTTAGCCCGCCACCCTTCACAATCAATTTATTATCTACGACGTGAAGCACAGTGCCCAATCCTTTCTCCTTAGCTTTTCTTTTCATCAGTAATGGTAAAAACAAGAGAACTACATATAAAGTTAACGAAAATTTCTTAATCTACTTCTAACAAATCATAAAAATACCATGCCTGTATCATTATTGGAGGTATATAATCTTCTACCGGGGACGAACTGCAAGGAATGCGGGACGGTATGCATGGGCTTTGTGGCTAAGCTAATTGCAAGGGAAGCGAAGCCTGAGGATTGCCCTTTGCTCTTAGAAACTGCGTATAGTGTAAATTTAGAAAAACTGAGAGACCTTTTCCCGCCTATGGAAAAAGAACTTACGGGCTTGATAATAGAAGATGAGAACTGTATAGGCTGTGGAATCTGTGCTGTGGTATGCGAGGAGAACAGGATGAACGAGGAGGTAATATATGGTAAAGGGGGCAGGTATAAAGACGAGTTGGTTTTAAGGATAGAAGAAGGAAAAGTGAGGTTGGTGGATGCGAAGAAGTGTAAGAGAGCTTTTGAACCACCGGAGTTCTGCAGAGCTTGCGTTGACCACTGCCCGATGGGTGCAATTGAGCTGGTCTCCTCTGCTTAAAATAACCGATAATTCACGATGACAGAAGAATTAATAAGGGCTTTAATTTATTGAAGGATGAAAAGATAGATTAAAAGAAGTGAGAGAATCCCAAATCCTCACTCTTCTTTCTTTATAGATTGCAACAGGAACATGAAAAATGAAGCGAGGATATAAAATTGCGGTAATTCGTGGCGATGGGATAGGACCGGAGGTAATAAGCGAAGGGAAAAAGGTGCTCGAAGCCGTTTCGGAGCTGGAGAATATTGCACTCGAATGGGCTGAATATCCACATGGTGCGGAGCATTATTTGAGTAGCGGCGAGTTAATGGGCGAGGATACGCTGAAAGAGTTAAAAAAGAATGATGCGATATATTTCGGGTGCATAGGCGATCCGAGGGTAGAAACAGGCATCTTAGAGCAGGGGATTTTGCTTACGCTCAGGTTCTATTTTGACCAGTATGTGAATTTGAGACCAGTGAAACTTCTGGAAGGTGTTCGCACACCACTTGCGGGGAAGCGACCGGAAGATATAGATATTAGCGTTGTGCGTGAGAACACAGAGGATTTCTACGTCGGCATTGGCGGAAGGGTAAAAGGGAAAGGAAAAGAAAAAGAAAAAAAGAGAGACGAGTTGGAAATCGTAAGGAATCTTTATCACATCAAGTTCGGGGTGGACATCGAGAGCGATGCGGATGAGCTTGCATATCAAATCGGTGTCGTGACGAAAGAGGGCTGCGAGCGTGTTATGAGGTTTGCATTTGAGCTTGCGTGCGAGAAGGGAAAGAAGAAGGTGACGAGTGTGGATAAGGCGAATGTGCTAACGCATGGCTATGGTTTCTGGCGGGAGGTGTTTAACGAAGTTGCAAAGGAATATCCTGATATAGATACGGAGTTTAATTTCGTGGATGCGATATGCATGTGGCTCGTTAAGAATCCCGAATGGTATCAGGTCGTTGTTACGCCAAACATGTTTGGAGACATCATTACCGACCTCGGTGCGATGATTCAGGGTGGGCTGGGGCTTGCACCGGGAGCGAACATGAATCCTGATGGCGTTTCCATGTTCGAGCCTATTCATGGGTCTGCGCCGAAATATAAAGGTAAGGGCGTTTCAAATCCGATAGCAACGATTTGGGCGGGTGCTATGCTTTTAGAGAACGCTGGAGAGAAAAGTGCGTCGGAAAGGGTTTTACGTGCAATTGAAGCTGTTTTGCGGGAAGGTAACGTGAGAACATACGACCTCGGCGGTAACTCGAAGACGAACGAGGTTGGTGATGCGGTTGTGGAAGAGATTAAGGGGCAGGGTTAAGTATTCTAGATATACTCAGCTATTTCTTCAAGTTTGCTTATCTCTCGTTTCCTAAACCCAATGAAAATACCGCCGAATTTACCGCCAACTAACGTTCTTGTCTTTTCTCCACGTTGAAGCACTTTATTGAGCAAGGGATGAATGATTTGCACCTTATCGCCCTTTTCGGTTATAATTTGTATCCCGTCTTCAATTCCTACAATCCAGGTAAATGTCTTTGCTTCAGGAGGTATTAAGCTGTTGAGTTCAGGATGCTCGACGTCGAGATGCGTAACGGTAGCTCTCGAATAACCCTTCAGATGGACATAAACATGCGCGTTTGTCAGTTCTTCGGAGTGAAGGTAAACTTTTGCATCCAATGGCAATTTACCTTCCGCGGGTCCGGTCATGCTTACTAATTACTAATACAAAATATCTCAGTGTAAAGGTTGCATTTTCATTCTTCCTGCTTTTTTCTTCATAATCTCAACACTTCAGGATTGATATATTTCACACCGTCAACGGCAACCTTTATCGCATTCTCTACCGCCTTGCTTGCCTTAATTTCATATTCCTTATCGCCATATACATGCTTCTCTGTTGCTATGTTCCGGACAACAGCCAGAACTGCACCTGCTTTCAATCCTCTTAGCTTTGCAACAGTGAAAACAGCAGCACATTCCATCTCGAAACTCAGGATTCCTGACTGCTGGTATCTCTTTACTATCCCCTCGAAGTCACGTGCGCCGTAAAAGGCATCGTTTGTCCTTACCATGCCAACATGATACCTCACTTCTGCTTCTTCCGCTGCATTCTTCAATGCACCTACAACTTCAGAACTCGCATCTGCCGGATAATCATCGTTTACATATTCCTTCGTAGTACCATCATCCCGGACCGCAGCTACCGGTATTAGCACGTCACCGAGTTCGATATTCTCTTGAATTGCACCCGTTGTCCCCACTCTTATGAATACCTTAACACCACAATTCGCAAGCTCTTCCACCACTATCGCCGCAGAAGGACATCCTATGCCCGTAGAAGTCACGCAAACATTCTGACTTTCTATGTCGCCTTTATACGTAACGAATTCACGCTGTTCCGTTACCTTCTCGTAAGATGTGAAATTCTTTGCGATCTCCAGAGCCCGCTCTGGTGGACCCGGCAAAAAAGCAATCTCCGCTTCTATATTTTCTATGTTTATGTGTGGCTGTATGCCTTTAAAGTATCTTTCCATTATTCTCCCCTCCTAATAGTATGAGGATACCAATCATAATGCTAATGCAGTTGATGAAAAAACCTTTGTGAAAAGAATATTTTCCAGAACTCTATTGTGAGGAACATATGTTTTTTTCACTTTTGGTATTTTTAAAAAGAAAAAAGAACGAAAGGCTTATAAAGAGACGAAAAATTTATAGTGTATGTTAGGGATATAGGGGGGAAAATTTGAGTGCAGTTGAAATATTCAAATCATTAAGTGAGATTATGCCACTTGGAAAGTTGTTTAGTGGAATAGCTTCCAGTTTCTTCGTCATTCCTATTAGACCAGACTTTCCGTGGGGATTACAGATATTTTTTTACATATTTAGTGGAGCTTTTTTTGTGGCAATTCCGCTTTTTGCAAATGAGTTAATCTTAAAATGTTTAAAACTAAGGGAAATAGAAATCAAAGTAGCAATAGAACAAATTATTCTTGAATAACTTGGAGTGGGATTTATGATTAAAAGAAAGTACGAAACAAAGACCAAGGAGTCTAGATTTGAAGAGGCCGTCAGTGGAATTTTAAAACTTAGTGGAATTAAAAAACCTGAGCTCGTTTTATCGACTATTACGGAAGTCCACTCTTTAGAAATGGAAAAATCCCGGTATAAAGAGGAAAATAAAATATTGAAAGCAAAGAAATCTCCATTCGAGCTTGTAATAGAAGGACTGACGATGGTTGTTGGTGCATTTTTTGGCGCATTCATAACAACACTTAATTTAATTCATTTAGTCATATTTATATTTTTATTTTGTATTCGTATTATTTCGGGGTTTAAATATGGGAAGTGAAATTATGAACAGTCAGGATAAGGGAAAAGGGAAAAAATCGACTTGGCAAATGATACTAGATAGTTTAACATCTAAAAAAGTTGATAAAACTGCTTTGGCAAGAAAATACTTTGATTTAGCAGGGCTTTCTGATAACAGTGAGGAGGCAATAAAAATTCTTGATATAGCGATAGAATTAAATCCAAATTTTGCTGAAGCCTATTACAATCGAGGAAATGCTTATTCTGATTTGGGCCTGCATGAAAAAGCAATAGAAGACTATAACAAGGCAATAGAATTAAATCCAAGAGATGCTGGTGCTTACGGTAATCGTGGACTTGCTTATGCTGAAAAAGGAGAGTTTGAAAGAGCAATAGAAGACTATAACAAGGCAATAGAATTAAATCCAGAATATGCTGGTGCTTATAATAATCGTGGACTTGCTTATGCTGAAAAAGGAGAGTTTGAAAGAGCAATAGAAGACTATAACAAGGCAATAGAATTAA
>JAFNKG010000025.1:28335-29040 GCA_017883965.1 Candidatus Methanophagales archaeon
ATCCAGAATATGCTGGTGCTTACGGTAATCGTGGACTTGCTTATGCTGAAAAAGGAGAGTTTGATTCAGCGATAGACGATTACAATAAGGTATTAGAGATCAATCCCAAAGATGTTCTGGCTTATTATAATCGAGGAAATACTTATTACGAGAAAGGAGATTTTGACAAAGCAATAGAAGACTATAACAGGGCATTAGAATTAGATTCGGAATCTGCTCCGGCTTCTATTAATCGTGGAAATGCCTATTACGAGAAAGGGGAGTTTGACAAAGCAATAGAAGACTATAACAGGGCATTAGAATTAAATCCGGGATTTGCTGATGCGTATATTAATCGTGGACTTGCTTATCATGCAAAAGGAGACTTTGAAAGAGCAATAGAAGACTATAACAGAGCATTAGAATTAAATCCAAAATATGTTCTGGCTTATTATAATCGAGGAAATACTTATTACGAGAAAGGGGAGTTTGACAAAGCAATAGAAGACTATAACAGGGCATTAGAATTAAATCCGGGATTTGCTGATGCGTATATTAATCGTGGACTTGCTTATGCTGAAAAAAGAGATTTTGACAAAGCAATAGAAGACTATAACAGGGCATTAGAATTAAATCCGGGATTTGCTGATGCGTATCTCAATCGTGGACTTGCTTATTACGAGAAAGGGGAGTTTGACAAAGCAATAGAAGACTATAACAGGGCAT
>JAFNKG010000025.1:29140-31787 GCA_017883965.1 Candidatus Methanophagales archaeon
CGTGGACTTGCTTATTACGAGAAAGGGGAGTTTGACAAAGCAATAGAAGACTATAACAGGGCATTAGAATTAAATCCAGAATATGCTGGTGCGTATCTCAATCGTGGACTTGCTTATCATGGGAAAGGGGAATTTGATAGAGCAATAGAAGACTATAACGGGGCAATAGAATTAAATCCGGGATTTGTTGATGCGTATATTAATCGTGGAGTTGTTTATCGTAAATTAAAGCAATATGAGAAAGAGCAAGAAGATTACAAAAAGGCTTTAGAACTTAATCCAAATTACGCCAGTGCGATGTTAAACTTTTCAGAAAATTACATCATCACAAAAAATTATGTGGACGCACACGAAATGGCGGAAAGAGCATTGAATATCGCTGAAGAAGGCGAAGTCATTATAATCTCTCATTTTTTGATGGTCTGCTCATTTTTATTTCAAAATAAAAAAGAAGATGCTACAAGTCAACTGAATACACTGATTAATTATCTCAAAACAATAAAAGATTGGACGCCTGAATGGGATTTTTCGGATATTGCACCAGCAATAGAAAGTAGCGATCTTGACGATAATACCAAATCTTTAATGCTTTCACTCATAGAGCTATTGGAGAATAAAATAACGCTGGACGAGTTTAAAACCTATCTTTTTGAGTTAAATAATTTTTAAAGTATCTATTCACCTTTTTTAATTTAATCTGCTGAGGATATATTATATTCTGTAGGTGAAGAAGTCCTTTTTCCGGTTTTTCATCGTTCCTATCACGCTCATCATGGTATCCCTGCTTTTAGCACCTTTTCAAAGAGCCGAGCTATTTGTGCTTGTACTTCTCGATTTTGTCTTATCATTTAAAGATAATTTACAAACGTTCGATACTTTTATATCTATTAATGGGAGATAATTTAGAAATAGTGGATACATTTATATTTATCCTGAACAAAAAAAGAAGTGAATATCTCTTTTATTTGAAATCTAAGACCACGAGCATGAAGAAGAAAAATAGAAACTTCCTGCAATCTGAAGATGCACAATCAACGGTGATTGGCTTCGTCCTGATTATGGGTATCCTTATTGCTGTATCATCCATTTATTTTTCCGCTCAAGTCCCTGAATGGACCGAGGATTATGAATCTCTACATACAGCCGACAGCGCAGAGGACTTTGCAGAACTTAAAACGCTTATTGATGGAATCGTGTTAAGAAAGGGCGAGAGCGAACTTGCCGGAGGCGTTATACCTATAAAAATGACGCCTGATAAAGTCCCTATCCTCGGTATGCCCCCGCCAGGGTCAAATCTAATCTTTAATCCGCAGGATGAAACAATAGAGCTTGGAGTCCCCACTGCGGGCGGTGACGGTGGCAGTGGGACGTGGGAGCAGAATGCAACTACTGGTTTTCCTTATAAAGTTGCCTATCAGGTGGATAATTCCTCTAACGAGGTGAAGCTTTCAAAGCTCACTCCTGAAGGAGATTTGATTTTAGAGCCCGGAGATACTATGCAATTAGGAGGTGAGCATTCCTATAATCAGGTTATAATCAAAAACACTGCTATTTTGTATGTTTCTCATGTTACTGGATTTTTGAAAATCCACGCAAGTAACATCTCCGTAGATTCCGGCGCAATTATAACTGCCGATCTTGTGGGGTATCAGGGTGGTACCACTGATAGAATAGGCTTTGGTCCAGGTCATGGTGAGTCTGGATCTGGTGGTAGTGGTGGCGGTGGCGCTGGCTACGGTGCTTCCGGCGGTGACGGTGGTAACAACGTCAATTCAGGTGGAGATTCCTATGGTGATGCAACATCCGTTTCCATAGAAATAGGCTCCGGTGGAGGTGGTGGCGGCACTGGACAGTGGGTAGGAGGAAGTGGCGGAAACGGTGGTGGAGCAATCTGGCTGGACGCCATGGAAATAAACATTGCCGGACTCATTTCTGCTGATGGTGAAGATGGACTGACTGGTTCACACAATAAGGATGGTGGAGGAGGCGGAGGCAGTGGTGGAGGCATTCTGATAAAAGGAAAAGAGGTTACAATCTCAGGCACACTTTCCGCAAACGGTGGTGATGGAGGAGATAGTACAGCGGGTGGAGGGGGAGGAGGCGGAGCCGGCGGAAGAATCAAGATATTTTATGAAAGTATAAACGAAGGCGGTGCAAGTTACCTGGTGGATTATGGAGTTGGTGGGAGTGGTAAAGAAGCTGGAATAAATGGACTCGATGGTACCCTCCACAAGGAGCCAACCTCCTACACCTCCTCTATCACTCACCACTCATCCGGTTACCTCATATCTGAGGTGCATAATACGACAAGCGACAGCACATGTTACGGCGAAATGATGTGGGACGCTACTTTGAACGACCAGACCCTTGTTATGAAAGTCCGAACAGACATGTTTGAGGACATGCGCGCCTCTCCCGATTGGGAGTACTGCCCCGAGGTCATAAACGGGCAGGATATCACATCTTTATCCTCGGCTTCTGATGGTCATCGCTACGTCCAGTATCGTGCGGAATTATCCACCGACGATACCGCTACGACACCTGTTTTGCGCGAGGTTAAAATCAATTACTCCTTATCCGCGGAAAGTCCTACCGTCGCAAACTCCTCCGGAAGCATCAAGTTCCAGAGCAACTACCTCTACTACCC
>JAFNKG010000101.1 GCA_017883965.1 Candidatus Methanophagales archaeon
AAGAGAAAATCTGGGCATGGCTAATGCCGAGCGGGAAAATATATAAGGTGGTGACAAACCCGGAGGGCGGAACAATAACAGTTTACAATCCAAAAGGGGTGTTGGTGAAAAAAGATGAAAAACTGAGTGTCGCGGCAGTAAGCCTCATTGAGAAAAACTTCCTCGAAACCGTGGCAACAAAGGTTACGGGAAAGGGGAGGGGAAGGGGAATAGAAACTGGAAAAGAAACTAAAAATGGTCTGACGGATGAGATAGAGATGTATATAAGATAAAATTATTTTTAAACTATTAATAAATTATTTTTCAGCAATGAATGACTATTTATAGCTTATTTGAGAATTTTATATTAATATGTGGAAATCAAATCAAGTATTTACGCTGCTTTTTGTGTTCTTTGGAATAGTATTGGTCCTGGCATCTGCATCAGTATCGGGACTGGATCCGCTAAAAGAGGATACGGATGGCGATGGCATACCCGACGGTTGGGAAGATACACATGGGTTAAATCCAAATGATGCACGTGATGCAAGCTTTGACTATAATTACAATGGGCGGACAAATTATCAGGAATACAAGAATAGTTCTGACCCCTGGGATGAGGACACGGATGAAGATGGAATATCGAATTATGCGGAATCCTGGGCTTTATTCGGCTTTTTTACCGAGCCCCTCGTATCAGACACGGATGGAGATGGATTAAACGATTTGACAGAAACCTGCATGTATATTAATACGAGTGATGAAACACAGATGGATGAGATATACCCGAATGAAACCGATAGACTGACTGTAATGGTGAATATAACCAATCTAAGCAGGACGTATCCATACGAACTCGACCCTACGAATTCAGATGTGGATGGCGATGGGCTAAATGATGGTGCCGAGATTTCTGCGGGCACCAATCCCAATTGCGTGGATTCTGACCTCGATGGGCTCAGCGATGGTGATGAAGTTCACGAATATAGCACAAACGCAACGATACGGGATACGGATGGTGATGGGTTATTGGACTCCGAAGAAGTATTCGGAATATACGGAGTTGTAACAGACGCAACGAAACGGGATACGGATGGAGATGGAATAAGCGATGGAGAGGAGCTATTAGGATTTGGATTCGCTCCCATTGCACCCAGCAATCGTTCACTGACCTATGAGGAATTCATAAGTGGAGCGTATGGTTGTGAAAACGTCACATTGAAGGCAAAGGTGGACAAGATAAGGTATAGTTATCAAAATTATTATTTGATATTTTTAAACCCGTTGGAATCGGTGAATACCACAGAAGAGAAAAGGGGTGTTGCGAGAGTTTATAGTTCGTGGCATTACGATTTTGTGCATGGCGAGATGATGCCTGTGGACAATCTTTTTAATTTATCTCTCCGTGGAGGAGACACGATTGTTATTGTCGGTAAAGCAGGAAATTTTCTGGGCAACACACGTGAAATCGAGGTTGATAGCACGGGTAAATTGTATCTCGTATTAAGTCTGGAGGAGGCAGGAGCGCGATGGTTGCCTTCGCGGGGGTATGTTCGGGTAATAGCTGAGGATGAAGATGGTGTAATAACTGTAACGCCTTTGCCTTCTCCAACACCAAGTCCAACTTCAACTCCCACGCCAAGTTCTTCCCCAGCATCTACCTCCACACCTTCGTCTTCGCCTGTGAACGACACGAACGCAACTGCCACGGGTGAACCCGGAGCAGAGGGCAGAGGCATACTTGGTCTGCTTGGCTACGTAGCGATTGTAATTGTAATCGTTGTTGCATCGCTCTTTTTGTATAGTAAGTTTGGCAAACGCATACCAGGTCAGAAAGAGCGGAAAGAAGTTGAAGGTGGCGAACCATCAGGTAAACCACCAGTGGAGGTGTCAGGCATGCAGGACGAGGGAACAAGAAAGGAATGGGGCTAAACACGCGATTCCAACATTCTTAGTTTGTTTTTTTCTCTTTTCAATATGCCATGCTTTACAATAATACCGGTGATAAGATACGTTATCTTAAAGCCACTCACATACGCTAAAATAAAAACAAGGGGCGGAATCATATTTAACATCGGAGTAAGGTCAAAACCCACATCCCCTAACATTTGAAGTACCTCACCCTGTCCATGAAGAATGCCACCCAGGATAGAGTGAGCAAAACTGAAAGCGATAATCGCCAGAAGAAAGGGTAAAGAAATAGACATCACGCCGCTTTTCTTTGATTCGTGGAATAGCCATGAAATACCAATCCTTGTCCTTTCGATATCATGTATTCTTAATTTTTGTGTTTCTATATCTCTTGAAAGCTCCGATTCAGAGACAGAATTAAGTCTCTTTTTCAAATATCCGACTTCTTTTTTAAGTGATGCGAGCGCATCCTCAGTCTTGTCTTTATTTCTCATTTCAAGTTTGATTTGATACCGCTATCATCCACATAGATAATTTTTTAGTAAAGGCAGAAACATAGTCCATTATAGTAGCAGCGCTATCTATTAAATCAGTCAAAAAGTTAATTAATTGCTCAATCACGGATAACGTTGCCTCAAAGTCACCAAGAACACTTGAATTCAGACCGGATTCTTTTTTAGCTTCCAAATACTCTTTTTGAGATTGATTGAGCATTTCTTCCGATTGAGCGGTCATATTTTCGAGCATTTCTTTCGCACTGTCAAAACTCGTATTACCGCTCGCCGTGGTTCCGTTTGCTTGCTGTATGGATTCAAAGAAGTTATCTATGCTATTTTCATTGTCAAGTGAATTAGGCTTAGCCAGTCCGGGAACAGGCAAACACGCTAAAAAGGATACCATGAGAATAACGCTCAAAACGGGAATATTTCTCATCATTATATCTCCCCTCTTTCCTATAAATTTATGTTTCAGAGCACATAAAAAAGTTCCGATTGCTGATAGTAAGATTTCTATATTTGAAAAATTATTTTACATATTTACCGCGGAGAACGCGGAGAGTCGGGAAAATCATTCACTACCCGGCGAATGCTGTCCTTCTTCCTGAGTGCAGCTTTAACCGCCTCATCCACTTTCCTCTTCATCGCTTCAAAATCCCCCCCTGATTCGCCTACAACCTTCTTTATTGGAGTATATGCCGCCTCCCTAAATTTGGGAACGAATTCTTTCCTTTCTCCATTTACGACAATTTCAGCACCTCTGCCGGTTTCAACTCTACCAATCTCTTCAATTTTCACTCCTGCGCTCTTTACAACCGCCTGCACATCCTCTGCAACGGTTTCCGGGCAAATAACCAGAAGAGCATCCAGCGAGACACCTAAATAGTCTATCCCGTGCCTTTCCAGCATCCCAATCACCTTCTCTTTCATCAAACCCCTTATCCTATCTTCGTAGAAAACGAGTTTTACGGATGCAACTTTTGAAATCTCGTTTGCATCGCCCCTGATGCCTCCATTCGTAACGTCGGTCATGAGATGAATATTTTTTACCATGTCTTCTTCGATAAGCGCATTACAAGCCCGTAGAAACTTTATGTTCAACGTTTCTTTCACGACTTCAGGTTCGCCATAATACAAAGCGGCGGTGGATATGGTGCCTCCGCCTGCTCCTTCGGTCATCAATATTACATCCCCTTCTTCTGCTCCTTCTCTTGTTACGACCGTATCAGCCAGACCAACAGCGCCAACGCATCCAGTCATCCTTTCTCCTATTACCACATCGCCGCCTATTCTCAACGTGGAACCCGTCACGAGAGGAACGCCAGCCGCATCTGATAC
>JAFNKG010000026.1 GCA_017883965.1 Candidatus Methanophagales archaeon
AGCGATAACCAATTTGTTCACCTATAAGTTCGACCAATTGGAAAGATTGCGTGAGATAAGGAGGCTTGCGTATGAGAAGGTATAGGATAATCGTTCCATTAGCGTATTTAGCATTAATCGCTCTCGGTATCTTCATACTCTTCAACACCGGGTCGGACTCTGCAATAACCTTTATACTCCTCTTCATCCCTGCAACAATAGTAGCGGCGTTCCTGGCTCGATACCTCGTTACGGTAAAGAAGAAGAACGTAAAGGAAAAGGTAATGGAGCAGGACATCATGGGGGCTGCAAATCGGTATGTAGAACAAATGCGTAGTTTATACGATTTCGAGGATAAATACGGGATAAGCACAAAGGAATTCAGGGAGGAGTTGAGGCGGGTAAAAGAGGGGTTATTTGAGCTGGGATGCGTAGTAAATGGAAAGACAAGAATAGACAGAACGAAGATAAAGAAAGTAGTCTTTGCAGATGTTGAATGGGTGAATAAAATGTTCGAGAGCATAAAAGACAGGCATGGGGTCGTCCTTTATTCGAGGATGATGGATAAATGCAGGGATTATTTGGAAGGTATAAGAAAGCTCGAAAACGCAGGGTATGAGAATATACGAGGTCAGATAGAGAAGATAGAATCCAGGCTAAGAGAGGGAGAGAACATTGAAATGGATTCACTTGAGCTATCCATGTTTATGAATGAAGTGGCTTCAATCCTGGAAGAAACGCTGAGAACCTGTTTGCGGAATGCAAATAGTTTGGAAGTGGAAGGGAGAGAGAGTGCAAATGCAGACACATCCAGAATCAGAACCGACATAAAAATTGTCGAGCATAGCATAGGGCATGGAAACTACGAAAACGCATCAAAAGTATTGAAAAGCGTGATTGAAAGATTGGTTGAGCTACTGAAGGATGCGTTTGAAATGTATAAAGAAGACACTTTTGTGCTGACAAATGTAGTAGTTGAAATTTCGGAAAAAGAAGAGGATAAAAGAGAGGTAGAAGAGATAAAGAAAAGCATAGAGGAGTGCATGTTGCCTTCACAGATGAGAAAGCTGCGGGAGTATGGTGATGCGCTCATAATAAAATCCATTCCCGCTCTGGAGGCGGTTTATAACAAGATATTCGAAATTGAGGAGGAAATAGCTGGGGAGAATCCAACAACGGAAGTCTATCCCGTGGAATATTGGGCAAAAGATAAGATGAGCGAGATTGAGGAACTTAAGTCAATATCCGATTCATATTCAGACATCCGGGGATTTATTCACAGATATAGGCTTTTAGCTTCTGACGCCCATTCTAGGTTGATATATGATTCCGAGAGGTTAAGGTATATTGCGCATTAAGGTATATAAAAGCAAAATAATATAATATATAACTAAATAATATATCATATAATTGTAGATATATTAAAAGTAAAGGGGAAGAGGTATCGGATATGGAACCATTGAGCATAGTAATATTGATTGTTGCTCTATTGATAGTTATAGAGGTTGTGGTGATGTTGTTAAAGTTAAAGGTGGACAAGATGCTTCTTCTTATGCCTGTCATCGGTGTAATATTCGCCACTATGTCCTTTGCGTTGAATGAATATCGGGATGAGATTCTTTCTTCTTTATCGGATTCGGCTTCTTCCATCGTGATATATGTTACATTGGCAGTGGGAGTCATATTTGGATTATTTGGTGTTACAGTATGGTTCAGGGGGGAAAAGGGAGCGAGGAAACTTGTTTTAGATGCAAAAAAGATAGATAGCACGGTTGCGGGGATTGAAAGCGATATAAGAGGGAGCGATATGGAAATAGACCATTTCGACGACGAGATGAGCGCAATTAAAACGAAGATAGCGGATTACGAATCAAAAGAGAAGGAGGTATGATATAGAATAGATGGAAAAGGGGGAAGATACGGTAAATAGGATTGTAATTGGAATTGGCGGGCAAGGGAGTAGCATCGTAAATAATATATTGAGGATGCTTAAGGTCAAAACAGGGAAAATACCGAAGAATGAGGAGTTTTTGATTATAGATACAGACCAGGCATCTGCAAGCGCGTGCACCGAAGTGGAAGAGAGAAAGAAGATAATTCTCAGCAGACCGGATACGATTTTGATGAAGAACACCAATAGATGGCTCCCTGACCCATATCTCTCGGCTGCCGGTGCGGGGTGTGGACAACATCGGATATATGGTAGGGCGATGTATAATGTGCATCGAGAGCGAATATTCAGTGCGATAGGTTCAGCGGCATCGGAATTGAAGAACAGAACTGGAGGAAAGGACTTCTTCATTGTGATGGTGTGCGCATTCGGCGGAGGAACGGGGTCGAGTATGCTGCTCGACGTTGCAATAGACATACGCGATTGGATATCAAAACAGTTTGGGTCGGAGCCGGTGATGTTTGGGATTGGTATTCTCCCTTCGAGCAAGGAATCCGTGCTTCCGACGGGTAATGCCCTCGGTACGCTGAAAGAACTTTATTTCCTTATGTCCCATACCGAGGACGTTATAATAGACGATAAGAATTACTCTAATCCATTCAAATTGTTCTTCCTTCTTGGTAGAGACCTTCAGGGGCAGAACCGGGATGATGAATTGGAAAGGGCGATACCGAGGTTCCTTCTGGACCTTGGATTCCTCCCGGGTGGAACAGTGGAAACGAAGGGTAAGTGGCTCGACCTTAATGACCTTCAGAACAGAGCAAGGGGTTATGAAAACAGGTTTGATTCACTGGGTTACTACGAGTGTGTATTTCCTACTGAGAAATTATTTTTGTATTATGACATCGAGGATGAGATACCGAGGGTTAGACAAAGATTGGTTGAGATAGAGGCAAGAATATCGGATATAAAGGGAAAAATAGAATCAGAAAGAGGGGAATTGGAAAGGTTCGATGGCAGGATAAAGGATGTTCAGCGAAAAATAGATAGTTACGAATCGGCGACAGGAAAGCTTTATCATGCGGACATGACTGCAACTGCGGATGCAAAGGCAAAATTGGATAGGGCGAGGAAGAAATTATCGGGCTTGAAGGAGGAAGTGCTCAACCTTGAGATAAGGGCAAGCGACGCAGAGGAGGAGAAGAGACTTACGGAGCGGGATTTAGAACGCCTTGAAGCGCTTAAGAACAAGCTTCTTCGGGCGATAACATCGCCGCAGAACACGAGAAGTTATCATCAGATAGAGTTATCGGAAGAGGAGATAAAGGGCTTAAAGAAGAGCAGAGAAGACGTGAAAAATCTCTCTTTCTTTGAGATTATGAAAAAACTCGACCGCGAAGAGGAGTTCTTCAGGTGGACGCATGCGCCGATTAATGAGGGCGACATCATATTCAATCCAATGGTAAACTACCGGCATTCGATAGAAAATGTCATGGCATCAAAATATATAGACATTCTCCACGATTACGGATTCCTGACGTTGGATGCGCAGGGGAACGTGGTGAACGAGGAGGAGAAGTTCGGGCACTTCATCGCAGTATTGAGCACAAGAGCGGATAATTTCGATGATGCGAGGCTTGGAGGAGGCGCATTTAAGAGCATGGTGACAGAAAGATTTACAAAGGATGCAGACGTTCTGAAATTGGATGCACCAGCACGTGCGCACAGCTTTGCGATATACACGCTTATGATTGGGCTTCAACCTTGGGCACCAGGTCCGGGACTTCCGCCAAGACTTCGTGAACTGGAATGGCTCGAGAAAGCATATAATGAAAGTGATTTTTCTAAGTTGCAAAGACATCATTCTCTTTTCTATGGAACCCCCAAACCATTCTCCGTAATCTCCGGGATACCATACACACCGGGTGTAGATGAAAAAAATAGAGATACGGTGACGAATTACTGGAAGGGTTACGAGATATTAGAGAAGGAAGCAATCTGGAATAACGTTCCTATCGTGCTTGCACAGTGCTTGAAGATGTTTGACGATTTGCTAACCGGCCTGGATATGGCAGAGGATATAAAAAATGTGCGAATCCCTGAGCCGGAGAGCTACTCGATAGCGAATCTTACGATACTGGTTCACGGACTTGAAAACGCAAGTAAAAGCATGGAAAAAGTGAAGAAATGGACTAAAGATGCGGAAAGAGGATTTACACTCTTGAAAAACGAGCTTGATGAATTGGTATTTAAATTAAAAGGTATAGAAGCAGAGGCACCCGCTGAAGATAAAGCAGAGAAAATGCTGAGAATGACAGACGACTCCTCACGAAATATGGAGGTATTAATTGACAGGATAGACGACCTCTCGAACAGGTTCAGCGATGATATAAAATCGGTCATTGAAAAAGCGATGAGTTTTATCGGCGGGATACCTTCTGAAGAGACAACCTCAAGCGCAATAAGGCATATAACAAAGGCGGAGTCAGAGATTTCGAGGATGAGAGAGGATAGTATGAAGGCGGCAAAGGGGATAAAAGAGATGGGTGGTCCACTTGCAATGATGTTATCCTCGTTAAAGGAACTGAAAAATATAACTGAATCAGGGGAATCAGAAGTGGAAGTGGAAGCCGAAGTTGTTGAAGGGTGGGAGGGTAAGATGAGGATGAAGAGAGAAGGGAAGGGTATAGAGATGCCTGATTTATCACTAAATATGGGAAGGGGAGAAGAAGAATGAAGCGTTTATTTTATACTTCACTCGTCGTTTTGGTTTTGTCATTCGCACTTTTATTTTTATCCATGGGAATTGGAACCGCATCAGCTCAGGACGTGCTGAGGATTGATGTAGATAACTCATATATCATCAATTTGGATACCGGTGGTACTAAGACATACTATGCAGATTTTTTAAATACCGACCAATTTGAAGGTCATACACTTGAATTCACCGTATATGTGAATGAGGTCGCGAAAACGCCTATTTTAGATGAATATGTCTTAAAACTGGAGACAAACTTAGAGGGACCACCAGAATGGAAGTTCGGTGATGACATCTATCATGCAGCAGAGGTGATAGTATGGAAGGGGAAGGAAGAGCATGAGCTCCCGATGCGACCAGTTGAACTAAGAGGGAAGGTTCCAAAGCCACTAAAAACAGTAGAAGAGCCGGGGTTCGTAGAGTACAAAGAAATTGATGGAATTGGAAAGCGTGAAGTGTATATCAAATTAACTGTTGGAACGACGAGGGATGGAGCGACATTAGAAAGTATTATACAACCCCTGGAGCCGTCAATGAAGTTCTACTCAACGAGTGAAAAAATTCAAGCAGCAAAGAGCGAGATGGAGGAAAATCTGGAAGAGGGAAAGGGGAAGATTGGTGAAACCGATTTAGAGAAGGATATACGAAGCTTATATGAAGGAGGTCATCCAGGTTGGGCATCTAAATTGTCGAAGGATTATAGGGCGCTCACTGCCACGGTTAAAAAGCCTCCACTCGAACTTTATGTCATCCTGTCGGTAATAGTGGGCTTGATATTAGGTTCGGCATTCGTATATGCGTATGTTTCGAGAGGAGGGGGTAAAGGAGTGGATGTGAGTCAGATTTCATTTGAGTTGAATGATACATCGGGTAAAATAGAGGAGAAATCGAGTTCTATCAATGCAATATCAACGAAGTTTGCGAGGAGCGAGGACGATGAGAAGAGGAGTGCGGCAAGAGATTTGATAAAGATAAGGGCGAGTTTGAATGAGATATCAAATGAGATAAGAACAATTGCAGATAGAATTAAGGAACGATAAACATTTTTACGTAGTAAAAATCTTTACCAACAAACTTTCTTAAAAGAAAGTTTGAGCAAAGAAACATTTTGGAGGTCTTTTTCTTATCTGTTATGGAAGCTAAAAACATAGCATTTCCAACACAGACCCAGGCACTAAAAAAGAAGAAAATATTTGTCGTATCAAATCCTGTAAACAGATAGAGAGGTAGATGAAAGAATGGCTGCGAAAGGACATGGGAAAGCAAGTGGTGCAGGAACTATAATAAATGCAATAGCGACCTACAAAGGATCTGCTTTTGGCTTAGATTTATGGACGTATGCGGAAGTGGAGCTCGGTAACGATTTCCGAGGCATAGAAGGAGAAATAGAACTGAAGGGTGAAGATGCAGGCGCGGGCGCAGATACAAGATTGATAGAGAGATGCGTGGAGTTAGTGCTGAGGAAGTTCGATTTGCCTTTGCGTGGTTATGTGAAGACGAGAAGCGAGATACCGATTGGAAGCGGGTTGAAGAGCAGTAGTGCGGCTGCAAATGCCGCCGTAGTTGCTACTCTGGATGCGATAGGAGAAGAAGCGAAAGAGAAATTAGGGGTATTAGAGGCGATACGAATAGGTGTAGATGCTGCTCTGGATGCTGGCGTGTCCATAACAGGAGCATTTGACGATGCCTGTGCTTCTTTGCTCGGTGGGATCGTGATAACAGACAATAAAAAGCGGGAGTTGATAAAAAGGGTGGAGAAGGAATCAGAAGTTCTTATTTTCGTTCCGAAGAAAAAAGCGTTTACCGCCGATACAGATGTGACGAGGTCGAGATTAATCGCTCCCTGGGTGAATATTGCGTATGAATTGGCATTGGAGGAGAGATTTGAAGATGCGATGACGTTGAATGGTTTTTTGTATTGTGCGGCGTTGAATTTCGACTCTGAGCCGATGTTGAAGGCATTGGAATGTAACGTGAATGGAGTGAGTTTATCCGGGACGGGCCCTTCTTTTGTTGCTCTGGTAGATGATGAAAAAGAGGAGGGATTACGTGAGGCATGGAGTGAATTAGGGGTTGAAGGTAGGGTGATGAAGAGGAGGGTGAACAACAAGCGAACGTTTTCTTAGAGATTAAAGAAAGGTTTTTATGTTGATGAGAAGCCAGCAAGTTGAAATATGAAAGTGGATGTTTTAAATAAGAAAAACCAAATTATATTAAGGTGAGAAGAAAAGATGGAAGAGAAAGTTAAAGCAAGGGTAGTTATTGATGACAGAATAAGACATGGAAAACCGATTATTAAGGGAACAAGAATAACGGTAGATAAAGTTTTGGGGGCTTTGATAGGTGGTATGAATTACGAGGAAATTGAGAAAGAGTATGGAATAGAAAAGGGAGATATACTTGCTGTGATAGAGTATACTGCTTCTTTTGTTAGAGGCGAGGAAATTAGACCTTTGGGTATAAAAGCATGAGATTCTTTCTTGATGTTTTGAGAGAATTTCTATCTTCTCTTGATGTAAGAGAGTTAGAGAATGCAGTAACCATTGTTGAATTAGAAAGGTATAGAATGCGAAGATAATTCATCTAAAAATTAGAAAGTAATAAAAATGATTGGGAAGTTTCTGTCAAAGGAGGATATATACGAACCAAGTTTGGATATACCACTAAATTGGAGTGATATGCGAAGTATGTTTGGATATAAGTTGTTAAGCGAAATTTCGGAATCGTCTTACAGGTTCACGTCAAAAATTTTATCTTTGTTCACTTCGAATAGTGAAGAGGTTAGCGGAAATGGTCATTTAGGAAAATAAAAATTTTCTAGGAGGATATTTCGTGAATAGAAATAGCGGTCCGCCTTCATACGAAAACTGGAAAGCAGCATCGCAAGATAAGAGTTCACTGGGTGGTTATGAGGTCCCTTTATTTACAGATGCACATATTACAGGAGAAATTCTTGAAGGATTTGGTCCCTATCAATTCCTGAACCCCATTGCTATTTCAAGAGCATCAGGTTCTATTACGCCGGGTGTTATTTTAAGGGTAGAAGAATACCTTGAAATATCTTTGCCATCTACTGCCGAAATGAGGCACACAAATGATGCGCTTTATCATGGTGGATCGTTACATGACGAGATTGCAGCTCTCGCATCCTTAATATTAGGTGTTAGATTTAAATCGGGTGGAATTAATAGAGAGTTTGACCTAAATGAGGATCCACGTGGAAAACCCATTCACTATCAAATGGATAGAAACCCTATTCTATTAGAAGGTGAAGGAAAACTGATTATCCCTGAAGCACGTCGTACAATACTCCTTAATGATTTAAATCAGTTATTAACATACCCGACTTTAACTCCAGAAGATGCAATAATCTTGGTACGGGCTTCTAGGCTATATCAAGATGCTCTTTGGATAGCTGAATCAGAACCTGCCCTTGCCTGAGTCATGTTCGTTTCAGCTATTGAAACCGCGGCAAATCACTGGCGCAAGAAAGAATATACCCCGGTTGAGAAATTGCATGCTTCAAAACCTGAGTTGGAAAAAAAATTAGATGAACATGGAGGACCAGAACTCGTTAAGATAGTAGCCGAAGATATCTGGGAATATATGGGTGCTACTAAGAAATTTATTGACTTTGTATTAGAATTTTTACCACCGCCCCCAAAGAATCGACCTAAAGAGGTTGATAGACATTCATGGGATGAAACGGAGATTAAAAAGACTTTAGGAAAGATTTATGGATATAGATCAGATGCTCTTCATGGAAGTAGGGCTTTTCCCGCTCCAATGTGCATGCCACCTATGATTTCTGATGGTTATCCAACCGAAGTACCAATGGGACTATCAACAAGTACACTGGGAGGTGTCTGGGTAAGAGAAGATATTCCCATTCTTCTTCATACATTTGAATATATTGTTAGGGGGGCGTTACTCAAATGGTGGGCTTCATTAAATAGGTATTAAAAGAAAGATTTTAGAAAATCTATCCTTATTCGTATCTTCCATTTTCTCTTCCACTCAATTAACCACAGATTACACAGATTTTCACAAGAAAGCTTTACCAAAGAAACTGGTTTTTGATAAAACTTTTTTTCTAAAAAGTTTTAGTGTTAATCTTGTGTAATCTCGTGGTTCTATACAAATACTACACCTTCTTTAGAGCTTGATCCAAATCTGCTATTATGTCTTCTGGCTCCTCGATACCTACTGAGATTCTAACCAAATCATCGGTTATACCCATCTTCGTCCTGACCTCGCTTGGTACATTCGCGTGGGTCATAGAAGCGGGATGTTGAATTAAGGTGTCAACGGAACCGAGGCTAACTGTTAAAGTACACAATTCAACGCTGTTCATAAGTTTCCGTCCAGCATCTATGCCGCCCTTGATTCCAAAAGCGATCATACCACCAAAACCGCTCATCTGCTTTTTTGCAATTTCATATTGTGGATGGCTTGTCAATCCGGGATATCTGACCCACTCAATTTCGGGATGTGCCTCTAAGAATTCAGCCACTTTCATAGCATTGCTGGCGTGCTTTTCCATTCTTAGATGTAGCGTCTTCAATCCTCTAATACACAGCCAGGCTTCATGCGTGCCCATTGTTCCGCCAGTATAATTAACAACAGGTATCATGCTTTCGACAAATTCTTTCCTTCCAACAACCACGCCGCCTAAAAGGTCTGCGTGACCACCAATGTATTTTGTACAGCTATGAACAACAACGTCCGCGCCCAATTTTAATGCTTGCT
Organism: Candidatus Methanophagales archaeon; assembly: GCA_017883965.1. Taxonomy (GTDB): domain Archaea; phylum Halobacteriota; class Syntropharchaeia; order Alkanophagales; family Methanospirareceae; genus JAFNKG01. The sequence goes on from JAFNKG010000026.1 coordinate 9,378, forward strand.
GAAAGCGAGGAGTTGCAAACGTGTTGTCAACGACAGAAAGAGCATCAATCTCTCTGGCAATTTCACATATCGCTTCAATATCACAAACGGTCATGGTAGGGTTTGCGGGTGTTTCTAAGAAGATCATTTTGGTATTTTTTCTTAAGCTATTCCTCACTTTTTCGAGATCGGACGTATCGACAAAACTGACCTCTATCCCAAACTTGGTTAGAATTGAGGCGAATAATCCGTATGTGCTACCATAGACCACATCGGTTGATATAAGGTGATCCCCACGTTCTAACTGAGAAAGAGCAACTGCGGTTATTGCAGCCATGCCCGATGAAAAGGTTTGACCCGTCTCGCCGCCTTCGAGAGCAGCAATTTTCTCAACTAATGCTGCATGTGTAGGTGTATTTGGCACTATACGTGCGTACGTGTATCCCTCTTCTTCGCCTGCGAACCGCGCGGCACCCTGTTCAGCATTATCAAATACAAAGGTGGATGTTTGGTATATTGGTATTATATGCGATCCGTATGAAGAATCTGGCGCTTCTCCTGCATGAACACATTGAGTGCCAAACTTCATCTCTTTTTTCATCTTCCCCACCTCTTAAACGGTTTCTGTAATGTAGTTATCCCAAAATATAACCCAAATTTGATATACGTTCATCATAGGGTATATAAAAGCTTTTCTTTCTTCTCACACACGGAAAAAATATTTGATTCGTGGTGTGGTGAGAGTAGTGTGTTATAAACTTTTACAAAGAAGGATAATAAATAAAATAGCACAGAATGAACGAGCAGATAAATGACTTTCTAAAGAAAGGAAACGTTTTTGCAGTCGTTGGCGTTTCGAGAAAACCTGCGAAATATGGGCATCAGGTATATAAAGACCTGAAAGAAGCAGGTTATGCCGTTTACGCTGTGAACCCTAATATTGACGAAATATCTGGAGAGAGATGCTATCATTCGCTAAGCGAATTGCCCGAAAAACCTGATGTCGTAGATACAGTAGTCCCGCCAAAGATACCAGAAAAGGCTATTGAGGTATTGCTAAACTATTTTTCGAAGAAGGAAATAAACGAAATAATACCACAAAGAGAAGAGCTAAATTCTTCGCCGCTCTCGTTCTCTTGCGGTCGGGATACTTCACACTTGAAGAAGTAGGAAAGATAATATCAATGTTTGCTTAAGCGGTGTAAAAATCACATTCGAAATGAAACAATTCATCCTATATGCGAGGAAAACTGTTACAAGTCCTGAATTCTCTTTAGACGACCTACCGGGTAGTGGTGGCAGAATGGACCTTGTTGCGAGATGTATTTGCAACGCTCTATGGATAAGTCATGATTTGAGAAGAGATACGTGTATTCATGTAGTGGCTTATGGTAGTCCCAACCCACCGGTTGTTATCTCCTTTTATGGGGACAGGTTGAGGAATGTATCACCTGATGAGAGGAACATAGCGGCATGGATAAAGAAAGCGTTGGCGATGAAGCGAAAGAATCCGGGAATAAGCATACGCGAACTCAGTTTTCAGCAGTTGGTCGAGGAGCTGGCATCGGAAGGGAAGTTCTTTTACGTATTACATGAGAAAGGCACAGATATAGCACGTGTAAAGATAAAAGAGAATCCTGTGTTTGTCCTCGGCGATCACATAGGGCTGCCGAGGAAAGAAGAGAAATTCGTTGAGCGATTTGGACACGAGAAAATATCTCTTGGCGCTACATCTTATCTCGCATCGCAATGCATCACCGTGCTGCATTATGAGCTGGATAAGAAATAAAAAACAAACAATGCTCCGGCCGGGATTTGAACCCGAGTCCTTGGCTCGAAAGGCCGAGATGATTGGCCGAGCTACACTACCGGAGCAACACATTCTTTCGAAAGAAAGAAAAACCCCTACGGAGTTTTCAGAGTGGTAGGGGCAAAGCCCCTACATGGGGCAGAACTCCACACTGTGCTAAGAAAGAAAAAAGTTCTTCGATAAAACTTTCTTTCAAGAAAGATTTAGTCTTCGCCGAACAGCGAAGAAAGTCCTTCCATACCTGTTTCTTCTGCTTTCTCCTCCTCTCCCTCCTTCTTTTCTTTCTTCTCCTTCTTTTCTGCCTTTCCTTTCTTTCCCGCTTTTTCTGCCTCCACTGCTTCAGGAGCTGTTGCTGGTGCTGGTACTGCTGCTTGTGGTGCTGCTGATGGCATCGCTGTTGGCGGCGCCACTGCCGCAGGAGCAGCGACCGGCTGTGCTTGCGCCATCGCCTCATCCATGTTGACATCGCTAAGAGCAGATATCAGTGCTTTCACCCTGCCTTTATCCACCTTTATACCCGCAGCTTCCATTACCGCTTTCACTCCGTCCTCTGTGACTTCCTTACCCGAGTTATGCAAGAGCAATGCAGCATATATATATTCCATCTCTTCGTTCTACCTCCTTCTCTTTATCCTTTTCCTTTATATTCCATACTCTATTTTACTTATATTAAATAAAATAAAAGGGATATGTAGTCACTTGTTATTGCGTAAGATATTATTTATAAAGGAGCAGAATAAAAAAGAAAATGAACTTGAACCTGCTGTTCCTGCCAAAGCTGCTTCCCAGAGCAGACATCGTAGGTGGACCCATCCTTATCCATCATAGAATTAAGAATCTGTCTTCGATGGGACATAAGATAACCCTGATTGCCCCTGCCTATACCGATGAGGAACGAGCGGATAAAAGCCTTGCGCCTTTCTGTGAAAGGATTATCAGGGTTGATTCCGTTAAGGAACGACCTTACGAAGAAGTAGAGGCACTTTACAAGAGATTGAATATGAGCAGACCAAGATTCTTCTTAACCGGAGACGGGGGTTATAATGAAGGAATTGAAGATGCATTGAAGTTAACCCTGAAGGAGAAGCATTTTGATGCCATTATTGCAGAATACGCGATGATGGGGCAATACTTGGTGGCAAATCACAGTCACAGCCTTATCCCCGCAGATACCAAGAGTATAATTTCAGTGCACGAGTGTTATACAAAGGCGTTTGAACTAAGAGCTGCAAAAGGCGAAGATATTCGTGAAGCTACAATAAAAGAGCTATTTAATTACGAGTTCAAGATGTATGACACCGCGGATAAAATTTTAACTTTGACCAGGGAGGACGGTGATATTCTGATAAACTATGCTCCAGGATTGAAGAACAAGATCAGAGTAGTGCCTCATGGAGTGGACACGAAATTTTATGTTCCTCCTAAGGCTAAGTCATGGAATAGAAATACTAAACATATATTATACGCAGGCAATTTTCAGCATTATCCCAATGTAGATGCGGTGAAGAATTTTATCAATCACTGCTGGGCTAAAATCCTGGAAGAAGTCCCGGATGCCAAGTTTTATGCAATTGGGTTCAATCCTCCTCAAGAACTCCGAGATTTGGGAAGTGAGAATGTGATTGTCCGGGAAGGAGGGGATAATGAGAATATGCGGCGATTTTATTGGAGTAGTGACGTGTTCGTGGCATCAATTGAGTTAGGCACGGGATTTAGGGGTAAGCTCTTGGAAGCAATGGCTTGTGGGCTGCCTGTCGTTGCTACTTCATTGGCTGCTTTTGGTATAAGTCCAATACATGGAAAAGAGATGTTTGTGGTTGATGATTATGATGCTTTTTCCGAGTATGTCATTATGCTTTTAAAAGATGTCGAGTTAAGGAAGAAGATTGCTAAAAATGGCTTGGCATTGGCAGGGAAATTTGACCACAGGCACGCAGCCGAGAAATTAGAGCAAGTACTTAAAGAAAACAAATGAGGAAATGCAGGAAGCAACTGAATGAAAAATTCCGCTAAAAATATAAGTTTCTTTGATCAAACTTTCTTTTCAAAGAAAGTTTGTGACGGAGCCGCTGGGATTTGAACCCAGGTCATCGGGTCCGAAGCCCGAAGGGATAGTCCGCTACCACACGACTCCTTAAATTATGGTATGGGCATCATTGTTAATAACGCTTATCGCTCTTCCGGTAGCATGCCAATATCTCAAATATGAGCCTTGCGGAGTTAATGCTTGTAATTCCGTTAGCACTGTCCAGCCTCGGATTCACCTCCACCACATCACTTGCAACCACCTTTTCCGCTTTTATTATCGTCTGTATCAAGGAAATCAAGCTTTCGAGCGACATCCCGCAAGGCTCTGGATTTTCTACTCCTGGCGCTATGCTGGGGTCGAGCACGTCAATATCAATAGAAAGATACGTTTTTTCTTTCCCTTTCCCTATTTCTTCCAATACGCATTCCACACCTTTTTCTATCAGTAGCCCTGCATCGTAAATCATTATTTTGTCTTTGTCTTTTATCAACGCATACTCCTCCTCGGAGGAAGACCGCACACCTACTTCAATCACATTCTCAAACCCTATCAATTCCGCTATCCGTCGCATCACGCAAGCATTGGAGAATTTATTTCCGCGGTATGAGTCGCGGAAATCGGCATGTGCATCTATGGCTATCACTTTAGCGACCTCGCCATGCTCGACGAGGTATTTAACGATGGGATATGAAATGGAATGGTCGCCACCGATAAAAACCTTCTTTCTTGCAAGGTCAATTTTTTCTTTGGCGAAATGCTCTAACTTCATATCACCGCGGTCGTAATAGAGCAAATCAGACAATTCGAGTTTTTTGTGCCATAGAAAAGTTTCGAGTCGCTGAGATGCGCTCCTTATCGCTTTTGGTCCTTCTCTCGACCCTTTTTTGGAGGCATTACCGTCATACGGCACGCCGATTATTTCATACGATGCTTTTTCCTTATCCGCTTCTGATAATGAGCCTGAGAGTTTCATACAAACTTTGGTTACTTTTTAAAGAAAAGTTGTTATACGTAGCGATTTCAAGATTTCGCTGTATTTATCTTCGCCTATTTCTTCTTTAATTTTATCTAAACCCCTAATGACGTCTTCGAAATACGGAGATTCTAACTCTTCGAAAATAGATGCTGCTTTTGAGAGCACTTGAATTGCCGCTTTATAATTTTTTCTGTCTTGTTGAATCCTTCCGAGGTTGTACAGCGACTTTGCAATCCCTTCCGTGTCCCTGAGTTCTTTTTTGAGCTTCAAGCTCTCATTATAAAGCCTCTCCGCTCCTTCATAATCGCCTTTCTCTTGCTGAACCATACCAAGCTGATGGAGAGCGATTGCAATTCCACGTTTGTCCTCGAATTGCTTTTTAATCTCCAAACTCTCATTATAAAGCTTCTCCGCTTCTTTATAATTACCTCTGTTCTGTTGAATCATCCCCTGCTGGTGAAGAGAGATTGCAACTCCGAGCTTGTCTCCTAAATCTTTTAAAATCTCTGAACTATCTCTGTAAAACTTCTCTGCCTCTTCATAACCCCCTTTCTCCTGTCGAATCATTCCAAGCTGGTGAAGCGAACTCGCAATTCCGGGCTTATCTCTCAATTCTTTGAAAATCGCCAAGCTCTTGCTGTAAAACTTCTCTGCTTCTTCGTAATTTCCCTTTTTTTGTTGAATTATTCCAAGCTGGTGAAGAGAAACTGCGGTTCTTCTTTTGTCTTCTCTCAAAGTTTCTATGCGCACCATTTTATCTTTTAGCCTTACCTCAACACTTGACAATTATTGTTAGCATGAACTTCTTCTCTTCGTCTCATCATATTCACATTATTTATGACCTTAATTTTATAAATCTATTGTTAAAACCCTGATTTTGTAAATGCTTTTTCAAAACGGGTCTAATGAAAAACCAGAGCAGGAACGTCCAGGGAGAAGAGGCAGAGGTACAAGCACAAGTAACGGTCTATCATATTGCTCTTCCACACCAGGAGGAAATATGGAGAGAGTGGGTGCCTGAGATAGAGAAGTTCCTGCCAGAGGTGGAGCTAATTTTCTTGGAATTCACCACGATTCTCGAGAACGCGGAAAGAGAAAGAATAGAGCGGCACTTCAATGAGCTATCGCAGGGTAAAGTATCGCCTTACTTTCATTCAGTGGATTTTTTACGACCAACGCTTTCATGGACAACAGTGGAGGAGTTCATCCATAACACGAGGAAGAAGATATTCTTAGAGCGAATGCCTGAAATAGCAGGTGAAGTTTACGATAGACACCGTGAAGCGTTGCGAGAAAAAGCCGATTTGTTTTTTAAGCGGAGATATAGAGAAGCGGGGGAGAAGTATCAAGAAGCAATGGAATTACAAATGAACGAGATAGAAATGCGGGATGTAGAAATCGGTAAACAGTTAGATGAGATTGCAGAAAGAGAAAAGGGGAATGTTCTCCTTATTTTAGGTGAAGACCACAGCCCATCTTCGAGAAAAGCAAAAATAGTGCGGTGGGAACCAAAAGAGTATATGAATCTTGCTCGCGAAATAGCTGATTCGGTTCGTGAATTAAACGAGAAGGAGTTAGACGAATTACTATTTCGAAGAAGCGGGCTGTTCTGGGTAGAAGGTTACTGGGAAGCATCAGGAGAAGCGGGAATCAAAGCTGTTGAAAGAGCCATTCAAATTCTTGATTCCGTGCCTATCCCAGGATTGAAGGCGATGTATGATTTTATTACTGAAGGTAAGAGAGAGGATGCTTTCTTTCGCGCGATTCTATGGTTGAAAAGGGAGGAGTATATTACAGGAGAATAAAAGGCACTATCCACGTCACGGCGTTTTAAAAAATAGCCATCCATTAGAGATTCCCATATATTTCTTTTCCCTTTTTTATCCTATTATTTAGTAAGGGGTGGGTATAGACCATTAAATTTATGACTATGCCATAGTTCTTATCAGGATGATCTTCTCCTAATTTTAAGAGTGTAGATTCAAAATTTTTAATGTCTTTGGTTAGTTGTATCGCCTTTTTATCTGCATCATATTCCGCGTACCACGAGATGAGATTTATTCCAATGATACCAATTATGAACAAGATGAAGGTAATAATATAATCGAACAAAACAAAAGAACTTCTTGCATACGTTAAAACAAGTAAATTCAATCTGAACGAAAGGAAAATCAATCCAATAAGTACCAGGAAAAGTAGGAACGATTTTAGTAGCACGTGCTTCTTCAAGGCATGACCTATTTCGTGAACCAATACAACCACTTTCTCCTCCATTGTAAATTTCGAAATTAGTTTGTCGCCAAAAGAAATCTGATACCTGTTTGAGATAAAGGGTAGGGGTGGTATCACAATGGCATTAAGCGAGTCCTTTCCTGTGTATTTTCTAAATTTAAATTCAAACGTTTTAATTTCCGGGATTTCTCGTAAGGTCTGAACTAATTTATTGTCATTATACTCTTCCAACTTCTGCGATTTAAACATAAAGATTATAACCCCAAAATAACAGAAAAAAAGATAATACGCTAATGATAGAATTGGCGCGTATAACAGATAAATTGGGAAAATCACTGAAAGTAAAAGCCCCTGAGTAAACGATGTAATAACCAAACCAATGTTTCTTCCTTCAAAACTCTTGCTGCGAGTATAGTAAATCGTGCATATAAGAAGTACGATAAAAGCTGCTATCAAATCTCCTTTTAGATTGATAATTTGAAACAAATTAGTTCATACCTCCTACCAATGCACACTTTCTTTCTATATTCCAGTCCATGCTGTTGCTATAACTTTTCTATTAGTTAACATATCGAGCCGGTGCTTATAAATTATATATCAAAATGACCAAAAAGTTCGACCGGGCAAAAAATGTTTTAATTACCTGCCTTCTGTAAAGAAATAGCAAAAAATTGGAGGGTGTAAAGATATGAGTGAAGAAAGCGTAGCGTTAAAGGAGCAGCCACCCATAGACACCACATACCAGAACATAAGAGAGATATTAGAAAAAGCACGCAGCACTGCTTACCGTGCTGTAAATTTTGTCATGGTTCAGGCTTACTGGGATATAGGCAGAATCATCGTCGAGGAAGAGCAGAAAGGAGAAGAGAGAGCGGAATATGGGAAGGCGTTGATTAAGGAACTTTCCCGAAGGCTTACACGAGATTATGGGAGCGGGTTCAATGAAAGCAATTTGAAGTATATGCGGCAATTTTATCTCACCTTCTCAAATGGTCACGCACTGCGTGACGAATTAACCTGGACTCATTACCGCCTACTTTTGAAGGTGGAGAAAGAAGAAGCAAGAGATTTTTATATGCTGGAAGCTATCAAAGACAATTGGAGCACGAGGGAACTGGAACGGCAAATAAACTCACTTCTGTATGAAAGATTCGCATTAAGTGAAGATAAGAGAAAGGTTCTGGAACTATCAACAAAAGGGCGGGTAATACAGGAGCCAAAGGATATTATCAAGGACCCTTATGTGCTGGAATTTCTTGATTTGAAAGAGAACAGGAATTATCTCGAAAAGGACCTGGAACATGCTTTGATAGATAAATTGCAGGCGTTTTTACTGGAGTTGGGCAAAGGGTTTTCTTTTGTAGCCAGACAAAGAAGAATTACTGTTGATGGCGACCATTTTTATATAGACCTCTATTTTACAATTACGTTTTGAAGTGTTTTGTGCTTATTGATTTGAAGGTTGGTAAACTGACCCATCAGGATATCGGGCAGATGGATTTTTATGTTCGCTACTTTGAGAAAGAGGAGAAATTGGACAGCGATAATCCAACCATAGGTTTGATTCTCTGTTCTGACAAAAACGAAACGATGGTGAGATATACTCTGCTTGAGGACAGTAAGCAGATATTCGCGTCTAAATATAAACTCTATCTGCCGACAGAAGAGGAGCTGAAAGAGGAATTGGAGCGGGAAAGGATGGTGTTGGAGATGGAGAAGAAGTTGGGTGGGAATAAAGAATGATGGGGGAGGTGAGGTTGGATGAGCTGTGCGAAAAATAATTCTTTTGGTAAAGCTTTTCTTTTTAAGAAAAGGTTTGTGAATAAATATTAGAAGGTAAGAGATGGAAAAACCTGACAAAAGATTAGATTTAGGATTCGATGCGAAAAGACTTGGTAAAAGGATAAAAGAATATGCGAAGAAGGCACGTAACGAAGAAGAACTGAAGATTAAGGTTGAGAGTTTGATACAAGAACTAATTGCGAAGTTTTTTGAAGAAGGAGAAGAGCCGGAAGTAGCTTACGAACACAGAACAAAGATTTCAGGTAGAAGAGAGGATGCGCTCTACGGAACGGTTATCATAGAATACAAAGCACCGAAGAAATTGGATACGGGAAGCGAGTTTGTCAAAGCAAAGGAGCAAATCGAGGCGTATATAAAAGAGGAATCGGATGGCAAGGCAGAAAATTTTGGTAAGTTTTTCGGTGTGATTTTAGATGGCTATAAAATCTCGTTCGTCAAGTTCAGAAGGAATCAATGGGTGGCGAATGAACCGACAGAACTAAGCGAAGAATCGGTTTACAGGTTATTGGAAGCCATCATATCGTTGAGAAGAAAAGCAATAGATGCGGATTTCTTATTGGCTGATTTCGGTCCTGAGAGCGAAACGAGTGAGAAGGTCATTTCTGTATTATACGAAGCGCTGGAGAAGTCGAAGTCATCGAGGACGGAGATGCTTTTTCGGGATTGGAAGCGAGTGTTTTCGCAGGTTTGCGCATACTCGCCGAGCAAGCTGGAAGGGTTGATAGAGCATTACGGATTGGCGAAAGGTAAGAAGGTGGACGTAGAGAAATTGATGTTTGCAGTTCATACTTATTACACGCTTGTGATGAAATTATTGACTTCAGAGGTGATTTCGTTCTTCAATCCGTTTTTCGGATCGCCGTTACAGCGAATAGAGAGTGCGTATTACAGAAGTAGAGAAGATTTGAGGGAAGAGTTGCTCGATTTAGAAGAAGGAGGCATAATTGCAAAGATAGGGATAAGGAACTTTCTCGAAGCCGACTATTTCGCTTGGTATTTAGACGAATGGAACGAAGATGTAGTGAAGGGTGTGATGGAAATAGTGAGGATGTTATGGGATTACGACCCTGCAACGGTTGAATTAGACCCCGATAGAGTGAAAGATTTGTTTAAAAGGTTGTATCAGAATTTAGTGCCGAAGAAGGTGAGGCACGACCTGGGTGAGTATTTCACGCCGGACTGGCTTGCGGAACTCGTGCTAAAGGAGGTGGAATACGATGGCGACTTAGAGAGAAGAGTTCTCGACCCTGCTTGTGGTTCCGGGACGTTTCTGGTGCTTGCGATAAAAGAGGCGAAGAATTATGCGGAAGAGCATTTCGTAACCGATAAGAGCGAACTGTTGAGGAAAATAGTGAGGAACGTTGTTGGTATTGACCTGAACCCGTTAGCGGTTCTGGCATCGAGAGCGAATTACGTAATCGCATTGGGCGATTTAATCAGGTATATTTCTCCAAAAGAGGAAATAGAAATTCCAGTTTATTTGGCAGATTCTATTTTGGTGAGCAGGAAGGTGAAGTTCACGGGAGAGCTGGAGGTTTATCTAACGACAAGCGAAGGTGAGTTTTCTGTTCCTCATGAAGTGATAGATAAAAACTTGCTGTCAAATGTATTGGGTGTGATAGATAGTTGTGTAAAGGGAGATGGGGATTACAGTGAAGAGGAGTTCGAGAAGTTGATAGAAAAGGATTTTGTGGATTTGAAAGAGGACAGCATAGCGTCTTTGGTGGAACTTTACAACAAAATAAAGGAATTGGAAAAGGAAGGTAAGAACAGGATTTGGACGAGATTGCTTAAGAATTCGTTTGCTCCTTTGTTGATGGGTAAGTTTGATTTTGTGGTTGGGAATCCACCGTGGGTTCGCTGGGGTTACCTGCCAGAGGGATACAGGGATGCAACACTCAAATTGTGGAAGGATTACGGGCTTTTTTCGCTAAAAGGTATGGAGGCACGGCTTGGATCGGGAGAAAAAGATTTCTCGATGCTATTCACTTATGTTGCCGCAGACCGCTACCTCGAGAAAGGAGAGAAATTGGCATTTCTCATAACACAGGAGGTTTTTAAGGCGAAAGGTGCTGGTGAGGGTTTCAGGGGGTTCAAAGTGAAAAAAACGCCTGTAAAAGTAGTTAAGGCACATGACCTTGTCTCTTTGAAGCCTTTTGAAAGTGCTGCGAACAAAACCGCATTTATAATCCTGAAGAAAGGAGAAAAGACGGAATATCCCGTGCCTTACGTCCTCTGGAGGAAGAAGAAGGGTGTGAAGTTTGATACGAGTGTTTCTTATGAAGAAGCGTTAGAGCGAACAGAGAGAGTAGAAATGCAGGCTAAACCCATCGGAACACTTACGAGTTCATGGCAAACGTTTGAAGCAAAATCAGAAAGGATTTTGGATGCATTGCGAGGAAAATCTATATATAAAGCACGTAGAGGGGCGAGTATTGACCCATACGGAGTATTTTACATGAAAATCAAGCAGGTCTTCTCCGATGGCACGATACTCGTTGAGAACTTGCCAGAACTTGGTATGAAAAAAATTTCAAAAGTTGAGGAGAGAGTAGAAGCTGATTTGGTGTTTCCTGCGGTTAGAGGAAAGGATATAAAGCGATGGGATGCGGAACCTGAAGTTTATGCTCTCATTGTTCAGGACCCTAAAAAGAGAGTGGGCTATGATGAAGGATGGATGAAAATCAACTTGCCGAAGACTTTTGCGTATTTGCACAGATTTAAAGAGCTTTTACTTTCAAGGCAGAGTTATTTGAAGTATTTTTCAAAAGAATCCGAAGACAACAAAGATGTAAGTGAAAAACTAAAAGAACATCACAAATATGTTCGCACTTTGGGCAAAAGGGTCAGAAATGGAAAGGAATTATACGTTTTTCAAGTCTCAAATGCACCCTTTTACACGATGTTCAATATAGGTGAGCAATCTTTTGCACCCTACAAAGTGGTATGGAAGAGAATGGCAAGCGACCTTGAGGCTGTGGTTCTCTCAAAGGTCAAGACGCCAATTGGTGAAAAGGATGCGATTCCAACGGATACCACTTCGCTTATTCCTTTTAGGAGCGAAGAAGAAGCGCATTATGTCTGTGCGATTTTGAATTCTTCTCCTGTCAGGTTTTGTGTGAGGTCTTATTCCTCAGCGGGTCGAGGATTTGGAGCTCCTTCTATTGTCAAACATTTTGGAATACCGAAATATGAGAAAGATAAGGAGGTTCATCAGATACTTTCCTCGCTATCAAAAAAGACGCATGTGTTAGCGAAAAGGTATTATGAACAAGAGGATTTGGAAGCACGGGAAGGGCTAAAGGAAGTGGAGGAGGAAATTGATAAAGTTGTGGCGGAATTGTATGGGATTAGGGATATGGAGTTGGAGGAGGTGAAGAAGACTTTGGGGGTTTTGAAAGGAGAGGAAGTTGTGCGATAGTTTTATATAGCAACAAATTCGTAACTAAAAGTGAGATTAAAATGTTTCAATTGCAGAGATGCGTAAGCGAAACTGAGTTTGGATATAGTGTCAAAATAGGAGATACGCGAACATGAGGTTGGATTTAAAGAATTTAGTGGATAAATGGCTACATATTGGAGATTTTAAAAAATGAGAAAACTGAGATTTGAATACTTGCCATTAGATAAAATTGACATAAGTATTTCAAATGTCCGAAAAGCGAATCTCGAAGAGGATTTAGATAAACTTAAAAAGAGCATTGAAGAAATAGGAGTTCAGCAACCGGTTGTATTATCTAAAAAGTCGGATGGAAGATTTGAATTAATTATAGGACAACGACGCTTTCTCGCTTGTAAGGAACTTGGACTGGAGGAAATTCCAGCTCTTATAACTGAATTCAAAAGTGAAACAGAGGCGGTTATTATGTCTTTCAGTGAAAATATACACCGTCTTGACCTTGAATATCGGGATAAAATGCAAGTAGCTATGGAATTAGTAAACAGACTTCACTCGCTGGATAAAGTAGCAAAATCTCTCGGTGTATCTGCTCAGACAGTTCGAAATTATTTGGGATATTCAGCTGTTCCAGAGCCTATCAAAAGGATGGTAGATGAAAACAAATTAAGCGCATCCACGGCTATAAGACTCGCAAAAAATATTCCTGATGAAGAAAAAGTGCTGAAAATTGCAGAAAAAATAAAGGAAACGCCTCGTAGTGAAGAAAGAGGGGTTATAATTGATATTGCCCGCGAGAATCCAAGGAAATCTACTGAGGAGATTGTTAAAATTGCCAAAGAACGTTCAATGATGAGGAAAATAACAATACATGTAACGCAAAGGGTATATGAGGCACTAATTCATGTATCCAAAGAATATCAGAGTGATAAAGAGGATATTGTTAAAGAAGCCTTGGAAGACTGGCTTACGAGAAGGGGATTTGTTAAATGAAAGAATTAGATGAAGAGTCTGCTTTAGCTATTTTATTCGCAAATACTAAAAGAAAAAAGAGAAGTGAAAACTTATTGACGATTGCTCAATGCTTTGAATATCTTGTTAAGTTATACGGGTCACAGAAAGCTGTGGCGGAGAAAATCGGGCTCTCTACGGAAATGATAAGAGAGTTCTTGATTGTTCTGAAATTACCGGAGGAGGTTCAGAAATTGGTGGCTGATAGGCGGATAGACAGTGTTGATATAGTAAAAGAGATTTCTGCTCTTAAAGAGCCCCAAAAACAAATAGAAGCAGCGAAGTCATTTGTAAATTCCTTATCAAAAGATGTGCGAGATATAAAAAGGCTCGTTAAAGATGCTAATCTACCTGTTGAAAAAGCAAAGGCAACTATTTTAGACTCGAAACCCAAGGGCTTGCACGTTTTTATCATGGATTTTGATGACGAGATGTATAATGCAATCAATGCACATGCTGAAACCCTTAAGGTTAAGCCTCCCGAACTTGTGCGTGAAATAGTAAAGGACTGGTTGAATCAAAAAGCCCGAGATAAAAAGGAATAGGAGATTTTCCATGTCATCCGCCAGAACAATATTAAAACATTTGAAGAAACATGATGAATATCTGAATAAGTTCCATCCGCCACATCGTTCAATATATTTCGAGGAACTCATTGGACAAGCTTTCAGACATATTCTTTATCTGCCTTACTACACAAGTGATAACGATAATCCAACTGATAGTTTTCGAGTTATTTGGCAAGGAAGCATTAATCCCCCTTCTAACGCTCCACAGGGACCTGATATAATAACCTGTTGTTATGATTTTAATCTTCTGATAGAAGCAACATTAAAAACAGGAGCTAATCAATGGACACAGGAATTTGCGGCTTCTGCTCGCCATTGTGACGATTTTATTAATCAAACCGGATTACAACCAAAGGATGTCTCTATAATATTAGTGACTCCCAAATTGCATCAGGATACTTATCGATCAATTCACCAACACCCCAGACAAGAATTTAACTTTATCCCGATAGAAGCTTCAACTCTTGCGAAAATCCTTGAGACTTCTATTTTGGCATTCACAATGATGCATGTAGAGTTACGAAGATTTTTTCATGAAATTCAAAAATGCATCAAAGAAGCATCATCATTACAGGAATATCGTAGATTGGTAGACAGGTCACTAATAGATTGGCAAAAAGGTGCTCTTAAATTGGAAAGAAACGCTTTCATTGGTGTGAAATCTTATGAGGCGATGAAAAAGATTAATAGAACACATGTCGGTGCATCAGAGATATTACAGAGACTGCAAAAGCATCCCTTTGTCCGGCAGTACCTGAAAATAATCGGTGGTAAACTTACCTCTGACGTAATAGAGGACTGTCTGATTCGGCAGAGTTTAGCTTCTCGACTTTCTCTTACTTATGATGGTGAACCTATTTTTGAACCCGTACCGTATGAAGACTTTAAAGGACGTGAATTGCGACTGATAAAAGAAGTAGGAAACATAAAATGAGGCCTGCTAATACAGATAACAAAAGAAAAACTTCGCATAGTGCAAATAATCCGTGGTGGCTACCTATCGTAGAAGCTCTTGATGGACTGAGTTTAAATGGGCTCACGGTTAGATGCCCACATTGTAAAGAACCAGGCTTGGCTATCACCAAATGGGTTAAAGGTCCAACATTAAAACCAATATACATTTTACATATCAAACGGAAAAAAGTTATAAAAGAATGCGAACTTACTGAGGAAGAGGCAAAGGAGGTTCGTACAAAAGTAAAGGTGTTGGAGAAGGATATTAAGAATCTACTCCGTTCAAGGAAATCATTTATCCTGTTCAGCGGAGGGCTTGATAGTCTCTGTACATTGATTTATTTAAAGATGCTAAATGAAAGTATCAATAGTGATTTAACTGCAATCTACGTGGATACAACAATAGGACTCCCTGAAAATACAGAATATGTAAAACAAGTTTGTGAATATTTAGGGGTTAATCTTCAAATCGTCAGACCAAAAATAGATTATTTCACTTTAGCAAGAAAGTGGGGTATTCCAAGTTTCAAATACAGGTGGTGTTGTCGTGAATTAAAAATCAAACCTATTAAAGAGTATTTAAATAGCATAAGAGAACCTAAGGTGGTTTTTGATGGAATTAGGGCAGCGGAATCCAATATAAGAAGACAATACATACCAATATGGTATCATCCGACCTTCAAATGTCTCTCTATAAGTACTATTTTCCACTGGACTGATGAAGAGGTAATCCACTGTGTGAATAACAATGGTATACCAAAAACATTTTTACATTCTTTGGGGACATCTACAGAATGCTGGTGTGGTGCATACAAAACTGAGACGGATTTTAAAAAATTATACAATTTGGATCGGGATATGTTTTATAAACTACTTAAATTGGAAGAGGAAAATAAAAATGGATATACTTTTATCTACAAAAACAGTCAAAAAATACATCTTAGAGACTTGGAAAGACAAATTCTGGAAGGAAAAGTCAAGAGTGAAAAGAATTGATAGATTGAAAATTTCGTCTCATGTGTCGCCCAATATTTGGTGACAAAGATAGGATATTGGCAAGATCGAATATCTTAAAAGATGTGAGAAACCCCGTAGCGCATGCCAGAGGCAGGTTTGGAACAGAAGAAAAACTGGAACTTATATCCACAATAAGAAGCCTTAGAAATTTGCTGACCAAACAAAAGTAACTCGATTCTTTTGGAGTAAGTCGAAAACTAATGCGACTGTGGACAATACAAACAAAGGAGACCTGGACACATGCAGAGAAATCAGGAGTGCTTGAGTGTAACGAACTTCATATTGATGCGGATAAAGAGATTGACAATTGGTTTAGACCCGCATACGATTGGATGGTTGGACAGCTCGAACAGCGAGTGAAAAATTATCCACGTAACAAATATCCTATATGGGCATGGCATCATCCAAAACCTGATTTGCGACGGAGTGGACACTTACCTCGTGGTACATCAGGAGTGCGAGTTGAATTTATCGTTAGCTCTGATAGAGTATTATTATCAGACTTTGAAGCCTGGCATGCAGTTCTTAATTGCTGGTATCTGTCTTTGTCAGAAGAGGAGAGTGAGAATTGGGACAACCGCTGCGAAAGTGCGGGAATAAAAATAGGGTGGGAAAATTGGCCTCCACCCTCACCATTTAAGGAAGAAATCATGAGGAGTTGGGAACGAATCTCCGACCTGGAACTTTTGAAAAAGCATTCGGAATGGATGGGCGGAGAAGCGATACAGGCATGTATCGAAAAAGTTTATATGGACGAAGTAGTAAACGTAACTTATTTTAAGGCGAGATAAATCTAAAACAAAATGAAGAAAAGAAGCCTTAACGAAATCGAAATTGTGCTGAGAAGGGTAAAAGAGCATTTAAACAACGTTTATGGAGACAGGATAAAACGAGTTGTGGTTTATGGCTCTTTTGCAAAAGGTGAAGCTGACGAAGAATCAGATGTGGACATCGCCGTAGTGGTTGCCGATGAACTGAATCCGAACAAAATTGAGAATAGCCTGGATAGCCTCCTGTTTCAAATCCTCATGGAGAAAGGCGAGCTTATAACCGTGCTTGTAATTCCCGAAAGTAAATTCACTACATACAACTCCCCGCTCATACTGAATATAAAGGAGGAGGGCGTTCCGATATGATATGAAAGAAATAGAGGATCTACTTTCGAAATCGAGAAGATTTCTGAGGACTGCTGAGCTTTCGCTAAACGACGAGGATTATGATTCCTGTGCATCAAGGTGCTATTACGCCATGTTTTTCTCTGCGGAGGCTTTGCTGCTCACGGAGAACATTCGAACCTCCAGCCATCGAGGATTAATCACTCTCTTCGGTGAACACTTCGTTAAAACCGGAATATTGAGCGAGGAATTTGGAAGAGCATTGAGAAGGGCGTTTGGGATGAGGCAAAAAGGAGATTACGCTACGGAAACCCTTATCACAGAAGAAGAAGCCGATGACATCTTGAAAATGGCTAAATCATTCGTTAAAGAAGCTGAAAGGTATCTTAAGGAGAGAGATTACTTAATGGAGAAATAACGGATAAACATTGAAGACGCTTTTTTCCTTAAAGTAATGGTTATTTATATGAATGTGAGCAATAGAGTCTTTTATAGCAGAGGAAAGTTTCATGTGAGACTGCTATTAAATTCATAACCAATGGGGACGGTGGCTAAAAAATTCATAAAGATATGAAAATGAAAGAAGAAATAGATTTTTCGGCATTCTCGCCTACGGACTACCGGTATTCGGTGGATGCACTAAGGAATTACCTCTCAGAAGAAGCTTACCTGGAGTATAAAGCGAAAATAGAAGCGGCAGTTGCGCGAGTGTTCGAGAATAAGGGCATTCTGAAGAAAGATTTATGCGATGAGATAGTAGAAGCGGCGTCGCGGGTAAAAGCAGAAGAAGTGCATGAAGAAGAGAAGAGGACAAAACATGACATTCGTGCGCTCGTTAATGTAATACGGAGCAAGGTAAGCGATGATGCGAAACCATTCGTGCATCTCAGTGCCACTTCTTACGATGTCGTGGATACCGCAAATGCGCTCAGGTATAAAGATGCCGTGATGAAAGTCATTATTCCTGATATGCTCGAGTTAGAGCGAACGTGGATAGAGCAAGCACGAAAGGAAAAAGACACGCTACAAATAGGGAGGACGCATGGTCAACATGCCGAGCCTATTACCTTCGGGTTCGCAATTGCGCAGTATGTGAACAGGTGGGGTTCGCAGATATTGAGCGTGAAAGAATCGAGTGAAAACCTCGTAGGTAAATTCTCCGGCGCTGTTGGTGCGTATAATGCGACTTCTTTAATTTTTGACGACCCGGAAGAGTTTGAACGCGAGGTGCTCGCTTTGCTTAACCTAAAACCTGCAACGGTATCCACGCAGATTGCCCCGCCCGAACCCATGTCCGATTTCGTGCATTCGATTATAAGCAGTTTCTCGGTTTTAGCCAATTTCTGCGATGATATGCGGCATCTTCAGCGAAGTGAGATAGCTGAAGTAAGGGAAAGGGTAGCAGAGGAGCAGGTAGGCTCGTCAACGATGCCGCATAAAAGAAACCCGGTTGGTTTTGAAGGCGTGAAAAGCCTGTGGAAGAAATTCATGCCGCAGGTCGTAACGATGCACCTCGACCAGATTTCCGAACATCAACGCGACCTTACGAATTCGGCATCGCAGCGATATACGCAGGAGTTACTGGTGGTTTTTGATTACGCGGTTAGAAGGCTAAACAGAATTGTTGAGCGGTTGGAGGTGGATAGGGAGAAGATGCGGGGAAATTTTATGGTATCTAAAGATGATATTATTGCTGAACCGCTATACGTTCTTCTTTCTTATTACGGGCATCCGGATGCGCACGAATACGTGCGAAGGAAGAGTATTCAGGCTTATAAAGAGAATAAATCGTTGCGAGAGGTCGTCGAGCGCGATGATGAGATATTATCATATTTACGAGAATTCACAAGTGAGCAGAAGGAGAAGGTTTTTGATGCCGAGAAATATACGGGAATAGCGGCGGAGAAGACGGAAAGGGTTGTGGGGTACTGGGAAGGTGTATTAAAGGGTTTGTAAAGAGAAAAAAGCAGTGAAGCGGTTGGAGTTTTTACATAGCACATTGATGATACACAACTGTATAATTTATATATACGTTTACCCTACATTTATATTAGGTGGTATAAATGACGCACTTAACTGTGAAGGTTAAGAAATGGGGTAACTCTTTTGGGATTATTATCCCCCAAAAAGCGATGGACGAGCTTGGCATTTCGATAGGTGAGGTGTTAGATGTGGAAATTGTGAAAAAGAGAAGGAGAAGTGGATTCGGAATTTGTAGAGGTGCATCACCGTACAAAGAGGAAGAAGAGCCTCACGATGACCTATGGTAAAATGCACATTGTGGATACCTATGCATGGATTGAATATTTTATAGGCTCGGAGAAGGGTGAGAAAGCAGCGGTAATAATCGATGACCAAAATGAGCATTTGATTACGGTGGAGTGTTGTTTGGCTGAGATAAGAGGGTGGACATTGAGAGAAATGCAGAATTTCAATGAGATTTATGCCTTAGTTAAAAGCAATTCTGAGATATTGCGTGTGTTTACAAGGATGTGGATTCGAGCTGCTGAAATAAGACACGAAGTTCGAAAGACAGTTCCTGGATTCGGACTCATTGACTCGCTAATGTTAGCCATTCAAGAAGAAAAACGATGTATGGTTCTAACGGGCGACCCACATTTTGAAGGAATGAAGAATGTTGTATTCCTAGAATAAAGAATGCAAGCAAAAATGAGAATACGCATGGGATGCCCAACTCTTCAGCGTCTGTCTCACGGTTCAAAATCTCAACAACAAGAAGCTCGGATAAGACTTTATAACCAAAAATAAGCATCATATATCGCAAAATATCTAATTATGGGACGGCCTCTTCAATCAGATGTGGTGTGGGCTAAACCATCTTCAGTGGAAGAAAAAAGAGAATAACCGCAATAGCCATCAACACTATCGCCAAAATCATCACGAGCTTTAATGCGGCAATGTCAGTGCCAAATATAATGGGTATCGGACCAATCATAATGACACCACCGCCTCTCACACCTGCTTCGGGCTTTTCCATCCCTCCTGTCTTCCATGCTTGATACGCCATGCTAACTATCCCTGCGAGGATGACCAGAATTCCTATGAACACGAGCAATAAACCCAATGTTATTATTTTCATCGGCTTTTATTGTATTTTTCTTCTCTTTTCTTATATCTTTTATCATTATAGTATCATGGAAGTAAGTGAGTTTTTGAAATAAAATTATAAAGCCCAAAAAGCCCTCGACCTCAATGCGCATAAACTTCTTTGCTTTTCATCTTATTCTTCAATAAAGGCTCAAAAACCTTAGAAGCGTTCAAGATCTCTATCCCTAAAATCTCTTTATCCTCATTTAATTCTATCGAGATGCCATCCGCTACTTCAACGAATTCCTCTTCCGCACCTTCCTTCACGAAAATGTAAAGCGTATCACTTCCGCTGTCATAATGTATCTTTGGATTGCTTTTTATTCTTTTCCTCATACTCTCACCCATCTCCCGCTTCCTATACGCTTTTCCCTCTGCCCTTCTTTAATCGGATGTATTGTAATAATCTCTATCATATCTTCATGCTTGTTATACGTTACAGCCATTGTTCTCATCTTTCCAGCATAATTTAACCGCTTTAGCGCTACATAATTTGATGTGCTTGTATCATAATAAGATTCCTCTGCTCTTTCATATATTTCTTTTGGCAGGTCATGCGGAAAGCCTCTGAGTTTCAGCCTTAATTGCAAGTGCTCAGTATATTGTATTTTCATTTGGATTCATTTCTTTATCCGCTCTTCCTCATCACACCTCTCGCCGCGAGCACGCCCGTAGATGCCGCATTAACTATGTCCCTTGACAGCCCTGCACCGTCACCAGCGGCAAAAAGATTCTTCACCGACGTCTCCATATTCTTATCCACTTTAATCCGCATTGCGTGGAACTTTATCTCAGGCGCATATAATAAAGTTGAATCAGAAGCAACACCGGGTATAATCTCATTTAGTTTCTCCAATCCTTCTATGATGTCCATCGTGATTCGGTGCGGCAGAGCCATAGAAATATCACCGGGCGTAACGTCCTTCAGCGTGTTTTTCACTAAGTTGCGTTCTATCCCCTTCCACGATGACCGCCTCCCTCGTCTCAAGTCGCCCATTCGCTGTATTATCGGCTTTCCGCCGCCTATCGTGGTCGCCAATTTTGCTATTGAGCGCCCGTATTTAGTAGTATTTTCAACCGGTTTTGTAAGCTCAATTTTCACGAGGAAAGCGAAATTAGTATTATCAGACTTTTTCCCCCGCATTGAATGCCCATTAACACCTATAAAATCGTCATACACTTCCTTAACCACAAATCCTTGCTCATTAGTGCAGAAAGTCCTTGCAAAGTCGTCATAACGCTTCGTCCTTATATGAAACTTCGGGTCGCGGTTTATCATTGTCACGGGATTCATAGTTATCGCAGGCACCTCTACCCTTACGCCAACGTCTATACCCGCATATTCTGCTTCTATTTCATGCTCTTTTATCACCTTCTCGACCCATGAAGCACCTACTCTCCCTGTTGCTAATATTACGCATCCACTTCTTATTTCATCACCTTTATCCGTTATCACGCCTCTGCATAACCTTGTCCCTTTTTTACCTGCGCTCTTTTTTTCCTCTTCTATAATAAGGTCAGCAACACACGTATTCAGCATAAGTTCAATACCATGCTCCATTAAATTGTTTTTAAACGCTTTTATCACTTCTTTCGTTTTATCAGACCCTATATGTCTTTGATCTATTTCTATGAAACTGGCACCAACCGAAGCTGCTCGCCTCTTCAACTCCACTATATCCTCATCACTACCCTTATACAGCTCGTCAGGCATGCCATGCTCAAGAAACACGCGGTCCACCTCGTTCACAAGCTGCCATGCGGTATCCACATCACATAATTCTGCAAGGTCACCACCTATATCAGGTCTGAGATTTAACGTGCCATCGGAAAATGTCCCTGCACCGCCCACTCCACACATTATATTACATTCATTGCATTGAA
>JAFNKG010000102.1 GCA_017883965.1 Candidatus Methanophagales archaeon
GTTCTATACCTACCATGAATATATCATGGTATTCGGAGGTTATTAAATTATTCCAAAATTAAGTTGTTGAGACACTACAAAGTTCAATACAAAGTTTCCAAGGAATTCAAGTCTTTCATAGTCATCGCATTCTCTACCTTTGTCTTTCATTTCTTTTGCGTAGGAACTGTGGGTTAAAGCCTGATCATATCTATTGAGCGCTCCTTCTTTTACATTCACAATATTAAAGATAGGGTTACTGAGGAGTTCTTGCATCTTCGCCCTTCTGTTTTCATCCATTTGAAACTAGCACTCTTTATGTCGATTATAAGACAACCACATCCATCATAATAAACTTTCCCCTTTATGCGCAGTTATTGCGCAGAAGATTCTTCCATAGCCGCTTCGGTTTTCGGGTTCGGTGGTTATTTCAGGCGAAGGTATATCCGTAGAACCAAAGGTGTTCCTCGCAACCACCATTAAATTTTGGCTATTTATTTGAGGCGAATATATAGGTAACATTTATATACAATGATTTTTACCTATATATAGGTAACATTTAAATAAAAGTTATTATTGCTATATATCATGAAAGGCAAAAAAGGGAAAGAATACTCAGGATACTGCTCATCCATCCAAATGGAACGTTATCTCAATACCGCATAGCAAAAGAGGCAGATTGTTCGCAACCTTGGGCCCATTCGTTCCTGAGGAAATTAGAACTTAAGAAACTGGTGAAGGGCACAAAAGTAATAGATGTGGAAGGATTATTTTTTAATTCTTCTATATTTAAACATTATATAAACAGTATGCAGTATGTTATCGAGGAGTTTCTATGGCAGAAAATGACCTTTCGATTGAAGAGATCGAGAACCTGAGCTATTACGATTTCATGGGCTACCTGGAGGTGCCCTTTTTCCAGATAGGTGGCTTGACATCCACGGAAAGACTGGGCGAATTGTGTCAGATTGATGAAGTCAAGAAGGTGCTGGTGGTTGGATGCGGAACCGGTTTTAACGCCTGTTACCTTGCCAAGAAATTTGGCTGCGGGCTCGTGGGCGTAGATGTCGCGGAGGAGGCGATCAAGAAGGCTAAGGAGAGAGCAGAAAGGAAAAACATCCAGGACCGAGTAGAGTTCCGGGTCGGGGACGCCTATGCTTTGCCCTTCGAGGCGGCTACTTTTGACGTTGTAATAACCCAGTTTGTGTCGCAGTTCCTGGAGATGAAAAGGGCATTCAAGGAGTTCACGAGGGTATTGAAAAAAGGAGGCTGCATCGGGATCAACGAGCTGTTCAAGGATAAAGACTTGCCTCCAAAAGTAGCGGAAGAGCTCCTGGAGGCGGAGCAGATCATCGGCGATATCACGCAGCTGCCTTTTACGATCCACACCTCTGAGGACTGGAAGGAGTGGCTCGAAAATGCAGGTTTTAAAGGGGTTGAGATACACGAAAACAGGGAACTGATGAGCCTGAAAGAATTCCCGCTGTTAATTAAAGAAATTGGCGGTTCTGGAAAAATATTCAAACTGATGGTAAGAATAATGAAATACGCCTTATTGAGCAAGGTAATCAGGAACAGGTTTAAAAAACTCAGTAAGGCCAAGAGAGTTCTATTGGGCGCACCCATAATTAAATCCGCGACCTCGCAGCATGTGGGTTACATCCTGGGTGTTGGCAAAAAAGAGTCTTATAATTTTGATTAATTTAAATGTTACCTTCAATATCAGAAATAGTATTGCAACCGCAATAATAAAGATAAATATGCCTATTAACAAACTTATGTCCATCATGTATATCACCACTTTTTAGATAGATGTTTTTACATAAATAAATAGCTTAACTTCCATACTGCATCTTCCGTATCAGAATTTTGCAAGCGATTCAACAGCTTTGATCACCCGTGGGATGTGCTGTTGGTCAATATTCCGTAAGTCACATGCTGCAGAGCTCCCCCATCGAATCTCATAAGAGTCCATCGGCCTTGAGCTTGCTTTTGAGCTCTTCGAACGGTATTGTAGAAAACTGTTACCTCCTTGACCAGCAACCTCTTCACATCAACATCCTCAATTTTTTGGTCTTCTATTGTTGCGTTTGGTATAATTCTTCACTACTCAGGGTTTTAAGCCTATTAGTGCATGAAGAATGTTTGTTAAGGTTGTTGATTGTGAAGTTTTCGCTTTATGCGCAGTTATTGCGCAGAAGCTTCTTGATCTAAGGTTGCGTTCTGTACCATGCTCATGGATTTGCAGCCTCCTGTAATGTTTTACGTCAGATGAAATATCACCTTTGTAAGGGTATTGTGAATCCGTTTGAATTTAAGAGCGTATAAGGGTAGTGCTTCTTTCACGGCGCTGAGGGTTTAGAGTGTGGGGGTTAAGACGTAATTTGACTTATATATTAGACAATTCAATGCTTTACAACTCTTACAATAACGTTTTCTTCGTCTTCGAAAGAACTTGCAAATCGATCAACATCACGTATTTGGCCCATGTCGTATACAATAAAAAGTAAATTGCCATAAGTTGTATGATAAGCCAATACATCGTCATTAATCTCTGCAATAATTTCCTTTTCCCTTCCACTTCTTGCACACAGTTTCACATCAATTGCGAGATCAATCTTATCCAAAGTAAAATCTGGAATATAAGTTTTTGATGAGTACTCAATGTTTTTTGCTTCTCTCGAGTAAGGTATGTCTGCACCAAGGAGAAGGTTTTCGAAAGCATTCTGTATTTCCTTTTCATTTTCTGGGTCTTTTTGTATTGCCTTGCGAAGTTTTTTCTCTGCAAGATTTATCACTCGCACTATTTCACTTGTTTCGGGCCCCGTATCTTTTCCCTCGTACACGGAGTTAATGTCTGAACTTTCTAATTGATCTCTCGCTGCGAGCAAAATTCCCTTTGCAGAATCAAGCTGATTAACATAAGCCTCTTGATGCTTTTGTTCAATTGCTCCTGCAACGTTCCAATCTTGTATAACAAAATCTCCTGTTTGCTGCCAACGAAAATTTCGAATTGTTATAAAATATGTAGATTTTTCTCCAAAAACTTCTCTTAAAAATCTAAGAGTATTAACCGTCCACCTAGTATGTTCTGTGGAAAAGCGTTCTGCATTTTTGAGGTTATCAACTTCTGTGACTAACGCATCTATTTTCGCTAAAGCCTTATTCTTGGTCCAAACTGCCATTTTGTCACCACACTGGCTCGCTTAAGGTTATATAAGCGAACATACTTTAGATATCGTTATTAGCTACATATCAATATAAAGTTTCCCCCTTTATGTGCAGTCAATTATGAGAAACTTCTTTCGTAGCCGCTTTGGGTTTCTTTTTGGAGTGGAATCGTTCAAAAAACAAAATAAGGATGACCGAAGAGATTTTATCCCAAAATATCAAATTGCACTTCAATGAGATAGGAAAAATTGGCCAGGGCAGGACTCGAACCTGCGAACACCTTGCGCCAGAAGGTGTTTAGCCTCAAACGAGTATGCCTTTACTCTCGGCTAACGGGTGCCATCACCGTATTCCTGGCCTTACTTAATTGACCTATAACCCCTTATCAATAGTCGTAGCGACAAAGCATATAAACTTTCCCCTCTATGTGGCTTCATCCCGAAAGTCAATATAGATCGAGGTACATCCTCCATCTTATCCTCGGCGGTGATAAACAATATCATAT
>JAFNKG010000103.1 GCA_017883965.1 Candidatus Methanophagales archaeon
TTTGCTCGTGGCGCAACGGTAGATGAAGCGTTTGTAATTCTCAGCTCGATTGAACACGCATGCACGGTTAAATATTTAGTGGATAGTGCGAGGAAAATCACGAAAATATAGCCTCAAGTTCTGTTTTGATAACTGCATCCATTTCCGTGCAGTATCCATGCGTTGCGGTCTCAACGGTATGCAATTCTTTCGGCTCGCCAGCCTTTGCGTATGTCTGCTCTGCATCCTCGTAAGGAATAATCGTATCGTTCACGGAATGAATCATCACGAACTTTCTTGGTGGAATATCGCGGAGATACGTTTCCGGATCAATTGATTTGTAGAATTGAATCACATCAGGGTCTTTCAGTTGTCCGTAAGCAATTGCAGAATCTACTCCGTAACCGCAGGTGCTGATTGCAATCACACCTCGTGCCTTCGGATCAAGTGCACATGCGATAATAGCAAACCGTGCGCCGTTGCTTTCGCCAGCAAATACGATACGGTCCCGGTCAATCCCTGGCTGATTCCTTAAGACCTCGGCGGCAGCAAGTGCATCATGCACCATCTTGTGTTCAGTCGGCTCTTCTCCATTCAGAAACATCTGTAAATCGCCTCGCATATCAATAATACCTAAATTACGCTGGTCAATTGCAATGCTTGCGTAGCCGAGACTGCACAGATACTTTGCAAGCCCTTGCGCACCTTCTTTTGTCACTGTTGCCCCGGGGAGTAGCACGATGCCGGGAACGTCTTTTTCATGCTCTGGCATTCGCAGAAGTCCTGCTATCTGCATGTCCCTGCTGGTAAATATGACTTCGTGAAGTGTGTAATTGTCTGTCGTTTCGAGCGTTGTCAATTGATAATCAAGCGTGCATTTTGGATATTCCAGCATTCCTTCATTGGTCACATGCCAATCCGGTCTGGTGACGCAGCCGGAAATAAATGCCACGGCGACTATTGCTGTGATGAGAATGGCAAGCAATCGTATCGCACTTCGGTAATCCGCCATTTTTTTCGCTCCTTTGCTTTTTGGTTATGAGGCTAAGGTATTTAAATAGTTTATAAACCAAAATAGTAATATGCTTTCAAAGATAAAAATTGGGAACTTCAAGAGCATAGAAAAATTAGAACTAAAGCTCGCTCCTCTTACTATATTCGTAGGTCCAAATGCTTCAGGGAAGTCAAACATCCTCGAAAGTATAGCAATTTTAGCACAAACTGCTGGGCTTGAACGCAGTATTACGAGATCGTTAGAAGGCAGTTTAGGATATGGAGCATTTATACAATATCCTATTTCTCGTGATTTTCCATTATTTGATTTCATAGCACATAAGAAAGATTGGAGCAAATTTATAACCTTTGAAATTCACGTAACAGATGCAGAATATCACGATATTGGATATATGTACGCTTTTATGCCAAAAGATAAGGAAGTACGTCAGGCTGTTTTTGCAAATGACGAAAAGTTAATTGAAGTGGGTTATTTGAGAACGGGAGAGTCGTCGTGGAGAAGAGAATTTTTGTATCCTGAAGAATTTAAAAAATCCCTACAATCAACAGACCACACTGAGTATATGTTAGATCCAACCTGTTTCGACTATGGTTTGAAGCAAGGAATTACAGAACGAGATCAATTCGAAAAAATCTCTTCTGAAGCCCGAGAAATCGTAAAAAAGATAGAGACAGCAGCCAGAGATGTTTATTTCATATCGGCTATACGAGGTGAAGTAAGACCATTTGTTGAAACGGGTGTTGGTGAGCCAGAATTAGGAACACACGGAGAAGGGCTAATAGAAATATTGTCACTGATTTTTGGCCAACGAGAGCATGAGAAAATAGCAGGAAAAATTATCAAATGGGCATCAAGATTTGGTATGGAGGAAATCAAAGCAGGTTGGAGGGGTAGAAATATCTTGAGTTCAGATTATATAGATCCTGAACTTCAAACTCACCTTAATATGGCCCTCGCAAGCCAGGGCTCCAGACAAATTTTGACCATCATTACTCAACTCTTCTGGAGTAAGCCAGGAAGTATTATTATGATAGAAGAGCCTGAGATAAGCCTGCACATTGAAGCGCAATTAGAATTGCCCAAGATGTTCTCTGAAGCGATAAAAGAAGGAAAGCAGGTTATTGTAACAACACATAGCGAGCATTTGATTTTGGCGTTGAAGCCCCTTATTGTAAATGGCGAGTTGAAAACAGAGGATGTGGCGATTTGGCACTTCGAGAAGACAGAAGAGGGAACAAAAGCAGAGAGATTGAAGCTCACCGACAAAGGCATTGTAGAAGGATGGATTCCCAGCTATGTCGAGGCAGAGGGGAAGATAATAAAGGAATGGTTTGATACGTTGCCTGAGGATTGAAGTTCAATGAACCTTGAAGGTCCTGTGGAAGTAGTATTTGATACAAGCGTGATAATCGGGGACATACTTGAATCTTATGATAAAGAGGCGGGCGGCGCATCACGTAATGCTTTGACATCTCTTATAGAGCGTCCTTATCATATTCTCAGAATTTCAGAAAAAATTAGAATAGAATGTAAAGAAGACCTCAAACACCGGGGATTGCCACCGCATTATATATTACCCCTTTTGTTCAGCCTTCTTGAGCCAAAGGGAAAGATTAAAATGTGTCAGTATAGGCCTGAAGGCATTAAGCTCAAAGTTTCTGTGCCTGAACACGATCGGCATGTGGTTGAAACTGCCGTGGCTGTAAAAGGAAAAAGAAGAGGGATAACCGTTTGCTTAGTCCATAAAAATCCTCGGCACTTTGAGCCTATAAAAGAAGAAATGCACGAAAAGCACGGCATCTTTGTTCTTAGCCCTGAAGAATACGTTGATCCATAAATATCACCCACGCACCATTTTCATAAATCTCAACGCCATCTGTACATAGTATCGTTATTAAAGAGCAGATAGACCTGTGAGAAGTTCACATTCATGCATTTCTCGTATAAATTCTTTAAATAAACGGAGATTAGTAAATACATATCTTTCTTGCGACCTTGCTTGCGAAACCATAGACTCCGACTTTAACTTTGACCATCTGCCGTGCCGATGAGAATATATAAATTATTTATGGTTTAAGTTTAAGTTATAGCATAATCACATATTCATATATAAAAGGAAGCGATAAAAATGGGGGCAATATTGCGTGCACAGGGACTCTGTAAGCGGTATGAATTGTCGAAAACAGGTAAAGAAGTGGTGGCGCTGGATGATGTATCGTTCGAGATAGGAAAGGGCGAGACGCTGGGGATAATTGGAAGAAGTGGAGCAGGAAAGACAACTTTGCTTCACATGCTCCGGGGTTACGAGCAGTTTGACGACGGTGTAATAGAAATGGAGGACTTTAAGGTAACACCTGATTCATCCTGGTCGGAGTACAGAAAGCTTAGAGAGATGACTGCTTTTCATCTTCAACGCTCTTTCGCACTCTATAACATCTCAGTGATAGACAACGTGATAAAAAGACTGCGAGCAAAGCAGGTCGGTTTTGAAGAGGTGCCAGTGTTTAAGGAGGAATACGAGGAGTTAAAGGAAGAGGCATTTAAAATACTCGACCTCGTTGGACTGCGTGACAAATGGAATCATCTATTCACGATTTTAAGTGGAGG
>JAFNKG010000104.1 GCA_017883965.1 Candidatus Methanophagales archaeon
GCAGACCCTGTATTGAATGCCGTTGGATATGGAATTGCAGAATCCTTATACTACTACTATCTTTTCAGATTGCAAGATACGCGCACACCGCTTTTCTTCGGCGTTGGAAACGTCACAGAGCTTATGGATGCGGATTCGGTGGGTATAAACGCAACCTTAGCTGGTATAGCATCCGAATTGAATGCCGACATTCTTTTTACACCGGAATACAGTGATAAAGCGATAGGAAGCGTAAAAGAGTTGCGAGTCGCATCAGAGATGATGATGCTCTCGAAGGCACGCAAAAGCGCACCTAAGGACCTTGACCTTGGGTTCGACCTTTTGATGTTGAAGGAAAAGAGAAGGAAGCCAGTCTTGAAACTTCATGATAAAGAGCTTATTGTTGCGAAAAAGGATGAGAAGTGGAGACTTGACCCTAAGGGCTGCTTTAGAATCGGTATCTGCGAAGTAGAAGGTGAAGGTGAAGGCAAAAGCAAAAGCGATAGAAAGATATGCGTCAAGCATTCGCCTACCGGGAAACAGATAGTAGGAAAAAG
Organism: Candidatus Methanophagales archaeon; assembly: GCA_017883965.1. Taxonomy (GTDB): domain Archaea; phylum Halobacteriota; class Syntropharchaeia; order Alkanophagales; family Methanospirareceae; genus JAFNKG01. The sequence goes on from JAFNKG010000104.1 coordinate 537, forward strand.
TGCAACTGAGATAATGGATACCATCCTGCGATTGGACTTGGTTTCATTATTCGAGCATGCTTCTTATCTGAGCAGAGAATTGACGAAAGCCGAACTCGCCCTACGATTGAATCGGAATTACGAGCAGGATGAAGACCTTTTTATCACACAAAAGGAGTAAACTTAAGCTCGTGGTACTTTTTTTCGGCAAGAGGTGCGGGCGAGATATTATAGAGGGCGGTATGTGGTTTAATGCCGTAAAGATTAAGCGTGCCGTTGATGGGGATAAAGCGGAGATGAACATCAGCCATCTCACATATCTCGTTCTTTAACTTCGCAGAAGGTTTCAAAACACCTATCAAAACATCATTTGTTGCTCTCACCCACGACACAACCTCCAAAAACGCTTCCCTTATCTCATCCTTAGAGTAAACATTCAGGCTTGTTAAGCCAATCACATGCAATACTGGCTTTTTCAGCTCCTTATAGACCCCTTGAAACTTCGTTAAGCATTCTTTTAGTGACTCCGGTTCACATTCAAGAGCGACTAAACACGGGTCTTCACTTTCTACTTCAGAAATAGTAGGCATCCGCAAGTTTTTATCGAGCACTTCTTCGCTGACATAATCCAGAAGAAGCTTCTTCACCGAAGAAGAATAAGAACCCTCCTCCGGCATGTATAGAACGCCACAGTCATTTAGCAGGAAATTGGCAATTGTGTGGTATAAAATGGGTCTATAACTCCAACTTATGCTATCATCGGCTATTTCTAACAGGACAAAGCTTCCCTGCGGGTAACCACCGATTATCGTATCCAAATCCGTTATTCCCGTAGAATAATTCCCAGGACCAGAAGGAAGCTCTTCTTCTTTGTTCTTCACCTCATGCCTGCCACTGCCTAATCCTGACCCGGTAGTTACAAAATGAGTGAACTTCCCGCCTTCCAAGGTGTAGGGATAGTTACTACGGGGAACTTGAAAACCCCGCAATTTATCTATAAACACCTTTCTTACGATTCTATCGTCTATCTGCTCCTTTTCTAATCTCAAAATACCGTCAACGAGGTAATCCAGTCTTTTCTCACCGCCGTATTCACTTATTAAAAATAAATGCGTTTTTGTCTTCCTTGCGATGTCCAGCATAGAGGTTTCAAGCTTTTCTACGCTTTCTTTTCCTATCTGAAAAGAGACCGCATCCCAGCTATCTATTATCAGAATTGTAACATCCTCCTCTGCAACAACGGAATAAACAGAGCGCAAGAAACTTGTGAGGTTTTCGTATAATACCTGGGACGCAGCTTCTGAAAATTCCGATTGCGTGGCATCAATAACATTTCTCTTCGGCACTCGCTCTTCCAAACCCGGGAACTGTTTATAGAGCGCAGTAGGATCGATACGAGTTGAGATATAAACGCCTTTAGCATCGCCCCGGCATAATCTTTCGAGAAGCGTCATCGCATAGGTGGTCTTTCCAGTCCCGGGGGCTCCTTTAAGCAAAATGGTATAGCCTTCCATTAACCTGAGTGCGCTTTCTACTTCGTGCATGATTGTATTACCTCTCTGCTTCTTGATTTCATTTACATGGTATATAAATATTTGGAATAGTTAAAAAATTTTTAATTATTTTCTTCTCTTCTTCTGCGACCCGCTTTGTCCTTGCCTTTCCCGTCTCCTCCAATTGAAACACCTGCTCTTCTTCCGACATATTTTTATTTATTATATTGAGTATAAGTACTATAAATAAAAAGTCAAAATAAACCCTGGTTACTCAGCACTCTCCACTTTTGAAGTCGCTTCCACCGCCGACGCCGACCCTGCCGCCGACCCTGCCCTTTTCGCTATTATCTCCTCTATGCTTTTCCTCTCTTTTACACTTCGCACAGTATTGATGAAATTAAAAAGCGTCTCGGTATAGGGGCTCTTCTCATTTATTCTTATCACGCGTGATTTCCCTATGTCCAGCTCGGTTAGTACGCCCACGGCTACGAGGTCAGAAACAGCTTTCCTGACGGTAACGTGGCTCTTATCGAGTGTTTGTGCGAGTTTAGTAATATTGGTGAAGTATCCCTGCTTGCTGTAGAACAAGAGTATTATCTCAAGATGTGTGCTATTTCCAAATATCTTCTCCAGCGTTTCCATAGTATGGTATGGTATCGTATCTGTTTAGCGCCTTTTATAACCACGAGCGCATGCGGATTTTCATGAATCTCGCGGTTTTTTGCCTCCGCTATACAAATATTTTTGTTCTATATAAAGCATACATATTTTATTCTATATAAATCATTAAAAAAAATTTCAAATATCCACATAAAAAATGGTGGTTAAACAAGTACGTTTTGCATTTAATTACTCAAAAACCACAGGATGTTGAGTAATTATGCTGAACTTGCTCGCTCTGTTCTCTTCTCTATTATCGTTCCTATGCTCTTTTTCCCATCTATACTGTGCATAGAATTGATAAAATTGAAAAGCGCTTTGCTATAAGGGCTGTTCTCATTTATCTTTATCACCCTTGACTTCCCTATATTCATTTCGCTTAATATCCCAGCCTCTATGAGGTCAGAAACGACTTTTCTAACGGTAGCGTGGCTCTTATCGAGTGCGTTTGCGAGCCCGGTGATATTATCGAAGTAGCCGCCGGTGTTGTAGAAGAGAAGTATTACTTTGATGTGTGTATTATTTCCAAATAGCTTCCTCAATGTTTCCATCGTTTTCTATACTATATTTTTACATACTTTATATATTTTCCGATATACTGAAAAAAGTTTCATAATAGTTCTAAAAATATTAGCTAATATTCGACAAAAAAATTAGAATGTATTGTCTTTTAAATGCACATATTATTTTTTCCCGTCTCCGGTCATTTGAACAAAAGCGATATATGAATATGATATAGTTAAGCGCAATGGCTCAATGCAAAATGCAGAATGCAAATTGAAAAATGCAAAATAGAAGAGATTTATCAGAACGACTAGTTGTCAGGTATTAGTAACCCTAAAACCTAAACCTCTAAACCTACATCCTCTGCGTTCTCCGTGAACTCTGCGGTTAATCT
>JAFNKG010000027.1:0-9218 GCA_017883965.1 Candidatus Methanophagales archaeon
GTGATGTCAATAAATTATTTTTAAAATTTCACAATGTGTTATCATCAAAACTATCCACGATGTGATGTCAAGTCACAATTAGCCTTTAACATCTCAAGACCAGCCAACCGGTTATTAGCCAATCCTAATTTTCCAGTCCTTGACATTCTACACCATTAACTATAATATGAAAGTATCTTATAAATGTTTTGGGCGGAATTGCAGATAACGGAAGATGGATAAAAGAAGTTCGCCGATAGGTGAATTTGGGCGAAGGGCGTAGCCCAAAGCCTTTTATCCGTTGTTATACGCTGTTGGTCGCTTATCATTTTCAGGTTCTCTTCGCCTTGATCTCCTCTAAAGTCTCTTTCGCAGCTTTCCGAAGAAAGCCGTCTGCGCCATTCAGACACTGAATGAAAGGTTCTACCGCCCTCGCATCTCCTATCTTGCCCATACCCAGAGCTAGTGCTGCTTCATATCGCGTTTGTTAGCACTCCAGTAAATAAGTGTGGGTCTAATGAAAAGCATCTTGAAAAACAATATTATCGGCGACCAAACTCGTTTAAGTTGGTTATTTTAACACCCACACTCAAGTAGTGGGGTGCCCGTTTGTTCAATTTTATCCTTTACAGCTCGAATTAGAGACTCAATAGCTCTTGCATCACCTACGTTGTCAAGAGCCACTACCGCTCTATTAATGAACATTCGGATGTTTCTCCTTAAGCAGCCCCTTAATCAATCCCTCAACGTCAGTCTTCTTCAGCTTTTCCACATTCGGCTTGAATAAATCCAATATGCCCATATCTACACCTCTTAAAACGTATAGTGCGCGACATTGGATTGAACAGCAATGTGCAAGCGTAAAGCTGGCTATTGCCTAAATAACTTTTCAAGCAGAGATTTTGGTCGCTTACCAAGTCTATCTAGCGCTCTGCCAGAAGCATCTCGTACTCTTTTATTTGGTCCATGTTTATATGCATACATGAGAGCTTCAATCGCTCTTTTATTCCCGACCTTTGACAAAGCCTCTGCTATTATTTTCGGAAAGTCGTTAATAACTCCGAGTAAAAGTTCAATCTCTTTATCATTCAATTCTCCTGAACTACTTAGATTCATCAGTAACTTCTCTGCAGGCTCTCTTAGGTAGGGTTTCCTAACCTCACCTAGAAATTTTATGATAAGTGGAATGGTTTCTTCTGTTTCCATCTTAGCTAACGCTTTCTCAATCGCTTTATTATTTTCGACCTTTGACAAAGCCTCCGCTATTCCATGAAAGTATCGTCTTTCGATAATAACTCCGAGTAAAAGTTCAATCGCTCTTTCATTCAATTTTCCTGAACTGCTCAGCTCCATCAATAACTTCCCTGCTGGTTCTCTTAGGTAGGGTTTTTTGCTCTCACCCAGAAATTTTATGATAAATTTAATGGCTTCTTCCACTTTGATCTCAGCTAACACTTTCAATGCCTCATTTGGTGCCACAGCCCATTGTTTCAAAATAGGCAATAAATCGTCTTTTTCTATCCCTTGAGCGTCTACAGCTTTCATAAAACTCATAATAAATGAATTGTGGAAGCCATATTGGGAAAACAATAGATCCATAGTTGTTTTAAGGATTTGGAGGGGTTGGTGAATTGGCGTTTTACCCAACTCTAGAAGTAACTCTTTAAGGGCATTATTTATTTTTTCTTGTTTATCATGCTCTAGTGTCATGACAATTTAATTATGAAACGTAATACTTGGACAGTTTCTTGTCAGCCTTCTCCCTCGTAAACTTCCAGTCGATCTTCTTTTCCTGGTCATTCCTTCTCTTGGTCCATGCCGCCACTTCTCGGACCAGTGTCTCCATCTCACCGATCCGTCTGCCAGTGCATTCGATATCCATCACATTGATCTCGATTTCGGCGGCATTGAGCCAACTTGCATGCTTTGGTGTGTAATGGAATTCAATTTTGCTCAAAATCCTTTCTGCTTCATCTTTGCTGAACGTCTCATAGAATGACTTTTCCTTATGAGTGTTGAGATTATCTGTGACCAGCCGGAGGGCTTCGATATCGGGGTATTCTTCATCAACGAGTATCTTCACGAACAGTGCAAAATCCTTCATGGTTCTTCTTTTGTTAACACGAATCACCCGTTTTCCTGCTTTGAATTCTACGGCCAGGAATATGTTTGCTGTACCGTTCCTAACGTATTCATAATCGTATTTTTCAGGACCTCCAGGCTTCATGGGTATGGACATCCTTTTCTCCCCGAGAAGTTGCTTCGGTTTCTCGTCAAGACAGACGATAGGCTTTTTAGGGTCGTATGGTTCTTCATATAGATCAAGGACGTCGTACATGCATGCTCTGAATATGGCATCAATTGTCTGGATGCACCACATCCTTTTCAGCCACGGTTTTGTTTTGCTTTTTTTAAAATGAGCCGGATACTCTCTCGATTTATTGTTTCAAACCCTTCCTTCTTCCTCAGTTCTTCTGTGAGTAAAGTAAGCGTCCATCTCTTGCTTCCATCGGGTGATTTGGTGCACGCCTGCGCTATGATTTCCGCTTCGTGCCTTTCTGTGTATTTTTTGGGCTGTCCCGGTCTTGGTTTCTCTTCCAGAGCGCTTGGGAGACCTTCATCATAGTATCTCTTCTTGATCCTCCAAACGGTGTTCCTGCCAACACCTAATATTTCTGCTATCTCAGTGTTCCCCCCTTTTGCTGGTTTGCCAGCAGCAGAATACGTGCTCTGGTTAGCTCTCGTGCACTTTTTCGTCCCTTTTTCACAAAGTTCCTGAGAATCTTTTCCTCATTCTCTTCAAGTTCTATACCTACCATGAATATATCATGGTATTCGGAGGTTATTAAATTATTCCAAAATTAAGTTGTTGAGACACTAGTTTCCATAAATCATACTTCTTCAATATCTCCAGTATAGACATTGTCTCGCTTGGTGTAAGTCTACTAATTTCTTTTGGAAGTAATTTGGCTAAAGAGACAAGAGCGTCATCATCTTTGAGAGTTACCAATTCTTTCAGTATGGGCAACTTTTTTTCCAACGCTTCTTCTTTTAGTTCTAGCAGTTTATCTTGCAGTTGTTCTCTCTTTAGCTCTTGAAGGTAGTATCTTGCCCTAGTTCCTTTATGGTAGTCAATACTCATATTTTCAAGAGCGTCGGTTAGCAATGGCAACGCCTTTATGCCGCCAATTTCTACCCAAGTTTCCACGATTTTATCGCCCAGGTGACCTGAGGTCTCTTTGAAGATTTTGATGAAAACTGGGAGTAGTGTAGCCAACTCTTTTTCATCGATAAGTTCTTTGTTTTCGCTTAAGACATCAAAGGCACTAGCATAAAGCATATATTCGACTTTGTTTAGGATGCTGCCAAAATTAGAGAGCACATTAGGAGAATATAGCTCAATTTTTTTTGATTCACCTAACCAGTCGTGCCACTAGTCTGGTGGAACACCATACCTTGTTTCATCCTTGAGGGTGTTCACGCGAAGAAGCTTTTTAGATTCTAATAGCCATATAGAATATTGCATGAGCGGTTTTTTAGGAACCGTTTCGAATAGTAAAATGCCCTTTTCTTCATACTTGGAGAACTTTTCCTCGGCATAGCCCTGAGCATTACTAGTATGATATTCTAAATAAATAGGCCTTAGTAAAAAAGGAACAAGTTCTAAGAGTCTGTGAATAAGCACTTCGAGAATTTCAATTTTCTTATTTTCAGCTACTTCTTTATTTAACTCCATTTGTTCGATGAAAGTTACAATTTCCTTAAACTTAGCGACTGGGCTTTCTCTCAATTTTCTTATTCCTATTTTTACACCTCCTTTTTATTGCGACCAATTGCGTATAACTTTGGGATATCCGAACTCGAGTTCGTATATACCACCGTTTTGGCATTATATCCGAAGTTAAGTTCGTATATACATCCCTCTAACTGAACTTCAATCATTTTTCACCTCCTTGAAGATTATGTCCAAAGGACTTCTTATTTTTCCTATATCCTTATTACTCACATGTGTATATATTTCTGTTGTTTTACTGCTCTTATGTCCTAAAAGCTCTTGGATATATCTTAAATCTACGCCGCTTTCCAGTAAGTGCGTGGCAAAACTATGGCGAAGACTATGAACTAAAACTTCTTTTGTTATACCTGCTCTTTTTACTGCGTCTTCAAATATTTTTTCTGCACTTCGAACCGTTAAATGGGTATTTCCTTTTTTCCCAAGAAAGAGCCATTTTTCAAGGTTATTTGCATTCATGTATAGTTTTATATTTTTTACGGACGAAAGTATTTGAGAAACCTCCTCAGGACTCAAAACTACCGGTAGCTTCTTATCCTTTCTCGGTCTCTTTATCTCATAAACAAACCTCCGCTTTAAAACCCCGCCATAGTAAAACTTCAGAGCATTGATTGCGGTGTTTAAAGTAGATGTAGAAACCTCTTTGTCATTCACCAGATGATACAAATAATCCTTTATATCCTCATCGGAGACTTCATAATGTTTTTTCTTAGGGTTATAAGGAAAATAGATTTTTATCCTTTCTCCATTCTTCCTAACCCCCATCATTTTCTCGCCTCACATACGAACTTCACATTATCCTAATAGAAGTATATAAGTTTCGTATATCATTCCAATTTGGCGGTATAGTCCTCTCACTTTAAAAACTTTTCGAAATAATCCTTCTGTCACCTCTCTGTTCCTCGAAAAAGAGAACAAATCATCAATTTGCTTCACAGTTTCCTTACCTCATCGAGAAATGCCGGGCGATTCTTAAATTCTGCTTTTAAATCGGAAAAACGCTTTCTCCACTTTGATTCGTCCTTTAGCAGATTAATGTAAATGTGCTTGACCTTAGCCAAATATCCCGCCGCAACACGATAAGTATTCCTATTCCCACCAGGGATGTTTCTATAAGCTCTTTGCCAGTAATACTCTATAATCCTTTCCGGGAATTCTTCTTCCAACTTTTCTGCGAATTCATCAAACTCATTTTTCATTATCCATTGATTCTTAGGAGGATTCAAAATTGCATGCAGGACAGTTTCTTTCATGTTTTTGTCCAGGCAGATTCGTAGATAGTCATAGATATCCCTTTCTTGAATATCTTTGATGATTTTGGGCTCAATCGGTTTCCAGTCTGCATCCTTCAAGAACTCTTTCATTTTCTTGTATTCTGCATAGTAGTTTCCATATCGCATGAATTTATATGCTTTTAGCAGAGCCTCTTTTGCTTTTTCGTAATTACCTTGAGTTTTATAATACTCAAATAGCCTGTCCAGTATGTTTTTCTCTTCGCTCTTCCGGGTCACCGCAGTATGAACAATTCGTTCTATATTAGCTGTGTCCCTTTTTTCAGCAAAATGCTCAAACAAAAATTGGAACAGTTCTGTAAGCCTTCCCTCACCTTTTAATATCCCTTGCTCTGCTGTTTCCAAACCCTTTTGCAAGTCTCCCTTATTAACATAGAACTCCACAAGATCCCAGTAATCCATACCGTAATGGAGATTTTCCATACGCGTTTCTAAATATGCTTTTTCATCGCAAAGATAGCTCTTCTGAATACGCATAATCAACTTTTTCCGCCAATCAGAGGGACGTTTTGCCAGTTTTTTCACCAAATATTCCCATTCTTCCTTCGTCTCGCAAATCTCGAAAAAGATGTCCATCAATGCATCCTCAAACCCCGAGTTCTCCTTATCATACTCCACAAAAGCGTCATTCAAAAAATCAAACTTCGTGTTTGCGGATATATTACCTTCCTCAATCAATTCAGAAATTTCATTTAGCCAATGATGAGCTTCCTCCTCTTCCTCTTCAGGTCCGCCGCCATATTCATTGAATTCCGAGATTATACTTTTAGCATTTTCCCAGTATTCCATCAATAATTCGTCATTTAGAGTTACTATTTCTTTTTCTGCAACTCTTGAAGCCTTTGCTTTCTCTTTAAACCACTCTAAAACCAATCTATGGACTTCCGGGTTTTTCCTTATTAGATTTTGTACCAAATTATAGAAGTCCTTGGTGTCAAGAGATTTCAATTCCTCATCTAAATAAAAACCTTCACCTTTGACCATCTCTTCTCCTTGTTCGCTTTTATGCGATAACATCATACCACTTCCTCTTAATTCTTTCCCTTATTTTTTCATCTCCCCTTTTAGATCTTCTCAAACCCCCTATGCAACCCCCATTCCTTCGCAATATCTATCGCTTCGCGGTATTCGCTCATTTTTAGCCCCCTGTTCAGTTCCTTATACTCGTGTGTGTATGCCTTATAAATAGGTCTATATTGTGCCATTATATTTACGTAGGATTCCTTCGATATTTCAGTGGCAATGAACTTCAAGACTTCAGCAGAGCCTGCTAACCCATTCGGAAGCACCAGATGCCTTATCAACAACCCGCTCACCGCTATCCCCCTTTCGTCCACTTTTAAATCACCAACCTGGCGGTGCATTTCCTTTAACGCTTCTTTACACGTCTCAAAGTAATCCGGTGCATTGGAGTATTTCTTTGCAGTTTCTACATCGCCATACTTCGTGTCAGGCATGTATATATCCACGATACCATCCAACAACTCTATGGTGCTTTTTGATTCGTAACCACCACAATTATAAACGAGAGGGATGTGAAGACCTTTTTCAACTGCTATTTTCAGCGCCTTCACGATTTGCGGTGTGAAATGAGTAGGAGTAACGAAATTGATGTTATGGCACTCTCTTTTTTGCAGACCGAGCATACTAAACGCAAATTCATCCTCCGTCATCCTTTGTCCATGTCCTAAATGGCTTATGTCATAGTTTTGACAGTAGATGCAACCCAGGTTACAGTTTGTAAGGAATATCGTTCCAGAGCCATGCGTTCCAACCAACACGTCTTCTTCTCCAAAATGCGGCTGCACGCTGGATACCATCAGATAATTATCGGACTTGCAATAGCCCTTCTCACCTTTGTTTCTGTTGACGCCACATACTCTTGGACATAGTTTACACGCGTTTAGTATATCCTCAAGCTTCTCTATCCTTTTTTCAAGCTCACCTCTTTTGTACGTTTCAAGGTAAACGGGTGTAGGCATGGCTCTTTTCATATAGAAGAAGTAATAATAAAATAATAAGATTTTTGGAATAAGAAGGAGAAAAAAGTTAGAAAAAGTGATGAAAAGGGATAAGGCTAATATCATAGCAGTAGCGGGAAAAGGAGGCACGGGAAAAACTGTAATCGCCTCGTTACTACTAAAATTCCTGTCAGAAAATGGAAAAGGAAGAGTGCTTACGATAGATGCAGACCCTGCAACATGCCTTCCAAGCACGTTAGGCGTGAAAGTACATAAGACAATAGGAGATATAAGGGAAGAGATAGCATCGCCAAGCGGCGTCTTTTTCTCTGAACACATGCCTACTGATATGTTGATTGAATATAAGATAGAGGAGATAATGGTAAACACACCTCTTTTCTCGGTATTAGCCATGGGGCGTTCTGAAGGTCCGGGCTGCTATTGCCTGATAAACGACATGTTAAGGCATTTTATTGATAAGTTGTCAGCTCGGTTTCCTACAATACTGATAGATTGCGAAGCGGGGTTGGAGCATCTAAGCCGCAGAACGACAAGAGACGTGGATACAATGCTTGTGGTAAGCGACCCTACGAAGAGAGGTATAGACACTGCATTAGCCATAAAGAACCTTGCAGAGAAGTTGCAGATAAACTTCGGTCGAATATATCTGGTGTTGAACAAGGTTACAGAGGATGAAGCGGTGAAGAACGCCTTGCCTGCGATGGTAAAAGATAGTGGGCTTACGCTCATAGGGACAGTTCCCGAAGACGAGAACATAAGAGCGTATGATTTGGTAGGAAAACCGATAATAGAACTGCCTGAGGATTCCAAAGCGGTCGTTGCGGTGAAAGGGATATTTGAGCGGATTTGTGGAGGTTAAATGTTTGCACAATTAACTCATCTATAAAGAAAAGAGGGAGGATTAACGTAGTTTCAAGCGGAAGTTATTTTTGACCGAAAGCTTTTTTTTTTTTATACTGCAACGTTTGATGATAAAGTAGTAGAAGATGCTTAATGAATCAACTACTTTTTTGAGCGGAGTAGATATATACTTCTTAGCCGCCTTCTTCGGTATCATAGGTGGAGTAATTACGATATTCATGTTTTTCCTTGGGATATTACCGTATATAAAATCCAAAAAGGATTTTTCTCGCCTATTTATCTACCGCAAAGCAAAAGACCTGCAACAAAGCGATTTAGGGATTCAACAGCCTTTAAATGCAAACGCAGAAGTATATAAGAGGAGAGGAAGTGATGAGGAGATAGAGAAGTCGCTTAAAAACCATGAAAACGTTTTGGTTATAGGTATGCCAAAAGCCGGGAAGACAAGAAGTGTGTATCAAGCAATAAAAGCCATTCTTCCTGATTTTTTCGTGATTAAAGTTCCTCCTGAAAAAAAGGTTGAACAAGTTCGTTTCCCATTCCTAAAGAGGAAATATTTGGTATTTTTTGATGATTTAAATAAATTTATTAGCGTAAATTTCGATTTTGATTTGTTTTTGAAGAGGATTAAAGAGAAATCAAAGAATTGGATTGTCGTTTCAACTTGCAGGAGTGGAGATGAGTTTGAATCTGTTAAAAAAAAGTCCATGGAGACTTTGAGGACTTTTACAAAAGTTGTGGACATGGATGAATACAAACTGAATGAAAGCGAGGGTAGAGAATTAGCAGAGGATGCAGGAGTTAAATGGAACCCAGAGCAATTTCTTGGAACGCCTGGTTCGGTGATTCTTGACATTGAAGACATGAAAATCAGATACGAGAACTCAGAATCTTATGAGAAATCAATTTTAAGGGCTTGTAAGCTTTTAAAACGAGCTAACATTTTCATATACGAAAAAGAGCTGACAAGAGGAATTTGCAGTTCTATTTTTGAAACCAAAATAAACGAAAATTCATGGATTAATTCAATAAACCATCTTAAAGAAAATAATCTCGCTATAAGGTCTTCCATTCCTACTAAAATTGATGTTTATGATTCCACTTTAGAATCTGTTGTAGAGGATTATGAGCCTACATATCATCTTGAAACTCTATTAAATCTTTTAATCAAGTTTGAGGATGCGGAAAATCTTTTTTATCTCGGAAATGCTTTTTACAAGGATAAAAACTACGAAAATGCAGGAAAAAGCTATAAGGAGTGTTTACGAATTATTCCTGATAGTGCAACAGCACATTATAATCTTGGGAATT
>JAFNKG010000027.1:9318-31238 GCA_017883965.1 Candidatus Methanophagales archaeon
TGTTAACAGATTTGAAGAGAAACGAGGAAGCGGAGGAGGAATACAGAGAAGCGCTAAGGATTCAGCCCGATTATGCAGATGCACATAATAATCTTGGGAATTTGTTAACAGATTTGAAGAGAAACGAGGAAGCGGAGGAGGAATACAGAGAAGCGCTAAGGATTCAGCCCGATTATGCAAAAGCACATAATAATCTTGGGCTTTTGTTATACAATTTGAAGAGAAACGAGGAAGCGGAGGAGGAATACAGAGAAGCGCTAAGGATTCAGCCCGATGGTGCAGATGCACATAATAATCTTGGGAATTTGTTTTTACAAACAGGAAAGGTAGAAGAAGCAAAGAAAGAATTAGAGATCGCAAAGAGACTGTTTGAGGCACAAGGTAGAGAAGAGGATGTGAAGAAGGCAGAAGAGTTGTTAAGGCTCTTTGATAATTCGTAGATTAACAAATAGCCTGTTCCCGAAGCTGAGAACATAAGGGCGTATGATTTGGTAGGAAAGCCGATAATAGAGCTGCCTGAGGATTCTAAAGCGGTTGTTGCGGTGAAGGAGGTATTTGAGAAGGTTTGTGAAGGTCTATTTTGAAAGCTTCTCTATCAAAATACTCTTCCCACAGTTACTGCATCGTACCCTGTAAGGCCTTTTTTTGAATACAACGCTTGATTCCTGCTCCTCCTCACAGTACGGGCACTTCAGCTTGTAATTAAATTCCTCCTCGCCTTTCGTTCTCCACATAAATACCGTGCCCGTCTTCTCTCCGTTCTCGTTCGCCAATTTCCTGCTCGTGACGTATGCAAGATCGCTTATATCAATTCCGTCAGGAAGTTTCATATTTTACCATCACCTACTCAGTTACTTACGAACACGCCACCGCAACAAAACACCCTCGTCTATCTTTTCTGCACTCAAAAGCGCCAGTTTCACCATCGCATCTTCCTTAACAAACCCTTTGCCATCCACAAGTGTCGGTGCGTCTTCGCCACCAATTATTATGTTGCCAACGTATATATATATTTCGTCAACGAGTTTTTGCGAGACTAAAGACCAGTTAAGCGTTGCGCCACCTTCCACCATCAATCTGCTCACACCACGCTGCAATAATATATACATAAGTTTCTTTAAGTCCACTTCTTCCTTGCCGCAGACCAGAATCTCCGCTTTTTTTCCTAATCTTCCCACATCCTCTATAATTGCCTGTTCAGAAACCGCAATTATTCGTTTGCCTTCGCCTTTGTTCAATATCTCTGCATCAACAGGCGTTCTCGCCTTACTGTCCACCACTATACGCAACGGATTTTCATCTTCCCCCGCTATCTTCCTTTCTTCTCGCTTATTTTCTGATTTCACAGTTAAAGAAGGGTTATCAGCTAAAACAGTGCCTACGCCAACCATTATTGCATCGCATTCCGCCTTCAGTGAATCAACCCTGTCAAAGTCTTCCTTGCCGCTTATTCTCGTCTGTTTCCTCTTCACCGTTGATATTTTACCATCCGCGCTCATTGCGGCGTTTATGAATACAAAAGGTCTAACTCTGTCCATGCTATCTTATTTCTCCTGCTTGCAATCAAAAAAATTAACATAACTTTAATTAAATACTAATACCATCTTAACATTTCCATTTTTAAAACGGACTTATTTAAACTGGTCGGTATAGCAGTTGTGTAAAAATGGACTTAAAAGAAGCCGGGATAGACGAAGGCATATCAGAAGTAATAGTTACAACGAAGTCAGCTTCTGGGAAGCTTAATGCAGCTCCTATTGGTATAATTACTACAACCAGCGAAGACAAAACCAAAAATAACCATTTTGTGAAGCTATACGAAGGTTCAAAAACTCTTTCTAACCTGCTGGAAACAAATAAATTAGTGGCGAATGTGACAGATGACGCAGTCCTATTTGTGAAAGCAGCATTTGATAATCTGGACGAAACCCATTTCTCGCTTTTTTCCGGTTTCCAGGTATTAAAAGAAGCGAAGTCGTGGATATTATTCCAGAGTGTTCTGGCAGAAGAGAGCAGTGAATTTTACCTTTTTCAATTGACGCCCATTACAGTAAAAATAAATAGAAAAGAAGTAAAAGCGATAAACCGCGGGCTTAATGCCGTGATAGAAGCTACTATACTCGCAACGAGGTATGACGTAATCGAAGATGAGCGAGAAAAGGAAGAGTTAAAAAAACTTATGGTACATTATGCCGGTGTCGTCAAGAAATGCGGTGGTCGTAGAGAGAAAGAGGCGATGGAAATTCTGGATGAAAAGTGCTTTTTTCTGTGAATGTCGGTATTTTGAGGGTATTTGAAGCCCATCTCCCTGGAATTTTCTTTGAAGTAAAGTTTGCGGGTCATTTTATCACCTCTTTGAGTTGCTGGTCTACTTCTGTAACAAAATTTCGAGCCTTTTTCAGTCTGTTTTCAGCCTCATCCTTAGTAATCTCAAAACCCATAGCGTAGTCGCCAATTTGTCTTGAATCATACGTATCATTTAATCTTTTTGCTTTCACGGTCAAATCTTCTATCTCCTTTATCATATCTGTCCTCCTTCTTCTTTTACATTCAATAAAAATGGTGAGTTATAGGTTTTGAAAATGCTTTCAGGAATCGCTATGAGCGATATCAATTCTCCTTTTTCCAAAAGAATTTCAAATAAAAAGTCACTTAGACTTTCTCTTACTTTGAAGGAGTCAAGCTCATCGGAAATAACTACAAGAACATCTATATCTGATTCTTTTGTTGCCTCATTCCTCGCAAATGAACCATATATAATAACTTGCTTTATTTTATCCTTGTAAATCCTAATTAAATATTTTTTTAGCTCTCCAACAATAGAATTAATTTCCTCCGCTCTCCTCATTCTTCCTTTCCTAACACTATCGTATGCAAATTATTACATTTTCATGCTTTAAAACTTTTTTCTAAAAAGTTTTATTTCTAAAAACCCTTAACATAATGCAACAAACCACCAGCAAGAATAATATCACGCTGCCGTTCCGACAGCACATAACAGACCTTGAATTCAATCCCTTTCGTCTGGTTTCTCACCATCAACCCCTCATTCTTTGACAACAGCCGCCTTATGCCTGGAATCTCAGTCTCGTCGCCTGCATCTAAGATATCGTAATCCGATTCCGATTCAAATGTAAGCGGGACAATCCCGAAATTAACGAGATTTGCTGCATGTATCCGCTCAAACGACTTCGCAATCACTGCCTTTACACCCAAAAACATGGGACAAAGTGCCGCATGTTCGCGTGAGGAGCCTTGACCGTAACTCGCTCCGGCTACGATGATATTATGTTTCCCGTTATCGCGGTATTGAACAGCCCTTTTATAGAAACCCTTATCCACCATTTCAAATACAAACTCCGCATATTTGGCTATATTAGACCGGTATTTCATCCTGCTACCTGCCGGGATAATGTGGTCGGTGGTGATTTTATCCCCTACTTTGATAGCCACAAATCCTGAGATAGCTTCAGGCAGCGGTGAATTCGATGGTGGCTCTCCAATATTTGGTCCCCGGTATATGCTGACGTTGTCAGGTGTATCAGAAGGTTGGAGAATCATGCTGTCGTCTATATGAAATTTCTCGGGCATCTCCACCAGTGGATATTCCATTCCGAAGCTTCGTGGGTCTGTCATTTTACCGGTGATAACCGTCGCAGCGGCTGTTTCCGGGCTAACCAAATATACTTTCGCGGTGTTCGTCCCGGAACGTCCGCGGAAATTACGGTTGCTCGTTCGTATTGATACCGCATCAGTCGCAGGTGCATAACTGTTCCCGATACAGAATCCGCAGGCACACTCTGCAAGCCTTGCACCCGCAGATATAAGGTCTGCTAATGCGCCTGCTCTGCAAATGTTCTCAAGCACCTGTTTGGACCCCGGGGCAATTACAAAATCCACATCAGGATGAACAATTTTACCCTTCAATATCCTTGCAACAGTCATCAGGTCTTTGTAGGAAGAATTAGTGCAGCTTCCTATGCATACCTGATTCACTTCCACACCTTCCAATTCCTTTACCGGCTTGACGTTGTCAGGACTATGCGGGCATGCAGCAAGTGGAACGACCTCGCTCAGGTCAATCTCAACCACCTTCGCATATTCGGCATCTGCATCAGCCTTGATTTCAACCCAATCATGTGCTCTGCTTTGAGTCTTCAGGAATTGCCTCGTTATTTCGTCACTGGGAAACACAGAAGTAGTAACGCCGCATTCTGCACCCATATTTGCAATCGTCGCTCTTTCAGTAACCGAAAGTGTTTTTACGCCATCGCCTCCGCATTCAAATACACAGCCAACGTTTCCTTTCGTCGTGAACAGCTCCAGAACCTTTAGTGCGACATCCTTTGCTGTCACCCAGGGGCGCAGTTCTCCATTCAAATTCAGTTTTATTACTTTCGGGCATGCGAGATAGAAAGGACCGCCACCCATCGCAACTGCAACGTCCAACCCGCCTGCTCCAATCGCAATCATCCCTATTCCACCACCGGTGGGTGTATGGCTATCAGAACCCAACAAAGTTTTCCCTGGTTTTCCAAACCGTTCAAGGTGAACTTGATGGCAGATTCCGTTTCCCGTTCTCGACAGCAGGATACCATATTTGGCTGCGACAGACTGGAGGTATCGGTGGTCATCGGCATTCTCAAAGCCTGCCTGAATTGTGTTATGGTCTATGTAACTCACAGAAAGCTCGGTTTTTACCCTCTCGATGTTCATTGCTTCGAATTGTAAATAAGCCATGGTTCCGGTTGCATCCTGCGTTAACGTCTGGTCTATTTTTATCGCAATCTCCTCTCCGGGTTCAAATTTGCCTTCTACTATATGTTCCTCTAAAATTTTTTGTGTTATGCTTTTTCTCATTGTATTTCGTCTCCATTTTCATGGCTTGAAGTTATCTTCTTCTTTCATTGATTTAATCTTTTCTAATCAAATAATAAGCATATTTCCGTTTATCTTCATCAATGACCTCCGTAATCCTGACTTTAAAATTCCTAAAAATTCCGCTTATTTTTAAAAGTGCCCTCTTAACTGAATAGTCCTGTTCGATCTCAACATCTTCAAGAACTGCCTTGGCATCCTCTATGATTTTATCAAAATGTCTTCTAATCGCATCTTCCATTCTTCAAGTTCCTTCTCCCAGTATTCACACTCCGTCATATCCGCTTCCCAATTCGGACTTATCTTTTCAACTGCTTTTAATCCTTCCTCATTTGATATTGTCTTGATAAATTCTGCATAGTTACAATCGTATTTCCTCTCAAATTCCTCGATTTTCCGCTTTGCATTCTCAATCCTCTCCACGCTTTTGTCTATTAAATACTTCCGTATTGCGTCCTCAACGACAGATTCTGCACTACCTAAAGTCTTTAAAATCTCCAAATAGCCTTTTTTGATGGTGATCGTTGCCATTTTTTCATTTCATCCAAGCGCCGCATCGCTCATTATGGATTTGTCTTTTAACTTTCATACGTTATGTATTACTTATAAATTTTTCGATGGTCGGTCTTACCAAATTTAATTGCGATTGATTTACACAGAATCTGTGTCTTAAGTATAAGATACCTAAAAATCTACTCTTATTATTCACCTAAGTCAATATTAAATCAATGTCAAACCGTATAAAAGAAGACGAACTCGTGCACTTGATAGATAAAAAAGGTAAAAGATACCAGATTTTATTGAAAGCGAACTCCTCTTTCTCTTTCACCCGTGGCACAATCTCGCATGACGAGATAATAGGATTAGAGGACGGAAGTGTTATAAAGTCCCCCGGTGGAGAAAACCTCCTGATCGTCAGACCAACTTTAGCAGAATACATATCTAAGATGCGGAAAGGTTCGCAAATAATATACCCCAAGGACATCGCAGCCATTTTAATGCTCGCTGACATATTTCCGGGTGCAAAGGTATTAGAAGCAGGGTCAGGCTCAGGAGCTCTTACGATGGCTTTGTTACGTGCGGTGGGCAAGGATGGTAAAGTGGTATCGTATGAACGGAGGAAGGAATTCGCAGAAATCGCACGAAAAAACATAGAAACATTCTTCGGTAAAGTAGAAAGTGCAGGAAGAGAAGGTTCAGGGGAGTTGGTATTAAAGGATAAGGACGTGTATGAAGGCATAGACGAGAAAGAACTGGATAGAATAATATTGGACCTTCCAGAGCCCTGGCGAGTGCTGAAGCACGTAGAAGAATCGCTTAGAAACGGTGGAATACTCCTGTGTTACAATCCTACCGTGTTGCAGATATACAAGCTATCGAAACGGCTGGAATTGAGATACCCGCGAAGCTTCCGTGTTATGAGTATTTATGAGGTTGGTATGCGCGGCTGGGAGATAAAGGGCAGAAGCATGCGTCCTGAACATAAAATGATTGCTCATACCGGGTTCATTTTTGTAGCGAGGAAAATTCAAAACTAAACCCTTTTACAAACGTGCCACACTTCATTCACCCCAAACTGGATTCCTTCTTCTCTTAATCTCCAGCAATTCCTCCAGCACTTCTTCTTCATCTGCCGACAACAAACCGCTTAGCATTTTCATTTCTTTCATTTCTTCTTCGGTAATATCCACGTATAAAACGTCATTCTCCTTTATTTGCCGCCCCACTGTCGGCTCTTTCATTGAAATAGCGACCTGCATCCCCTGCTCTGCACTTTTTATGCTCTCTCCTTTATCCTGTATCTCATTTATCTTTCCAACATTTACACCATCCGCTTTTACCAATCCCACACCAGTTCTTATTTTCCCACCCAAAACTTCTACACCCACGATAGCGGGCTTGCTTTGTCTGAACACACACCCTGGCAGTATCTTAATCTTAGCAGGCGTAGTCAGCCGCTCCTCCCGCTCCCGCTTCTCTTTCTCCTTCTCTTCCTTCACCCAATTCTCATAATCTTCTATCAACCGGTAAATAACGTCGTTTATAAACACAGGTATCTCGTTTTGCAAAGCTATTTCTTTTGCATCCGGAAGTATATCAACGTTAAAGCCCAGAATAACCTTTAAATAGCGATTCTTAACCGTAGTAGCGTCTATCACGTCCCTTTTCGATATATTCCCGACTTCCGCGTTTTTTATCTCCTCTATCTCGTCACTTTTTAGTTCAAGAGCAAGCGCTTCCAGCGAGCCGATTGTATCAGCCTTTATGATTATTCCTTCCGGATTCGTTTCCAGTTTCATCGCCTCTATCTCGCTCTTCACCTCTTTCACCACGCTCTCAAGCACATCCTCCTCTTTCACCACTCTCACCTGCGAACCGGGAAGCGCATTTTCTATATCCGGGGCTACTATTTTCACGCCAGAAGCGGCATTCACTGTTTTCACTCGCTCAAATCTTTGTTCCATTCGTATCTCCTGCAAAGCGCGTGGCTTCAACAACGCCTTCACTTTTGTTACTACCGGCGCATCCTCTGTGCTTCCTACCACTATCGTATCGCCCACGCCGAGCTTTCCATCATATAAAATCACGTCAACCGTGGTTCCGAGCCCTCTCTCCTCCTTCTTCTCCAATATAGTACCAACGCCCGCCTCTTCTAAATGAAGCTTCAAGGTTCTTTCAAAGAACTTCTGCGATAAGCCTATGAGCACGAGAAGCAAATCCGCAATACCTTCCCCGGTCTTCGCACTCACCGGCACGATACTAACATTTCTTGAGAAGTCTTTTATCCGGTCATACCTGTCGGTCGAGAAGCCTTTATCGTAAAGGTCGCCCACTATTTCATATATTCTCGCATCCAGTTCCTTCCTCGCATATTCCGGCTGGTCTTTACAATTGATAAAGAAAGGTTCCTTCTTTGAATTCCACCCCTTTATACGGTCTATTTTGTTTAATGCAACGACAAAAGGCGTTTTTAATAATTTTAAAATGTTTAACGATTCGTATGTTTGCGGCTGAAATCCCTCCATCACGTCCACTACAAGAACCGCAACATCAGCTAAAGCACTTCCTCTTTTCCTCAAGCTCGCGAAAGCATGATGCCCTGGCGTGTCAATGAAGAGCAAACCCGGAACTTCTATTCCCGTCCAATCTCTTTTTAAGGGTTCACAAATCTTCTTTATCGTATCAACAGGAATTTCCGTTGCGCCTATATGCTGTGTTACTCTCCCGGCTTCCTTCACTGTTATCGCAGTGCCCCTTATGGAATCAAGTAAAGTGGTCTTGCCATGGTCTATGTGTCCCAGAACCGAGAGTATAGGCGTTCTTATTTCTCTCTTTGTGCTCATGCCATTCGTCTCCTTCTTTTTATCTATTCTATTAAGCGGTGCTAATGTTAATTTTGGATATTTTGTATTTTATTTACTTCTACCTTCGTTTTTGTTCCACCAGAAGTAACCTTTCTTTTGCCCTTGCCCCTCTTCTTGTCCTCCTCCCACTTCCTTATCAAATTCACGTAGCAATTCCTTCTGTCTTTTACTCAGTTTTGCTGGCGTTACTACATCCACTTTCACCAGCATGTTTCCTCTGCCGTAGCCTTTCAAATCCGGCATTCCTTTGTTCTTCAGCCGGAAAACCGTGCCTGATTGCGTGCCCGCCGGTATTTTTATTCTCGCAACGCTACCATCTATCGTCCTCACTTCTATCTCATCGCCAAGTGCTGCCTGTGCGAAGCGAACAGGAATATCACAAAACAGGTCATCCCCCTCCCTTTTGAAGAATTCATGCTCTCTTACATGTATCACTACATACAAATCGCCCGGTGGTCCTCCTCTTTCTCCTGCTCCTCCTTCACCGGCAATCCGTAATCTGCTTCCGGTATCCACACCTGGTGGTATTCGCACCGATATTCGCTTATTCACTCTATTTTTTCCGCTTCCATTGCAATTCTCGCACGGCTTCTCTATCACTTTCCCCCTCCCCCCGCATCGGGGGCACGTAGAGATAGAAACGAATTGAGCAAAGCCCTGCCTTTGCACTTTTCTTGTCTGCCCCGTTCCCCCGCAGGTAGAACAGGTTCCTAATCCGCCCGAACTCGCACCTGTTCCCTTACATGAGGGGCATTGCTCTTCTTTAACAATGCTTATCTCTTTCTCCATTCCCTTCGCTGCTTCCTCAAGGTCTATCTCAAGCCCATACCTGACATCGCTTCCTCTTTCTGGTCTGTATCTCCCCTCCGCTGCTCTCGTATAGCCCCTGCCGAAGAACTCATCAAATATGGAACTTCCTACTCCTGCACCGACTCCGCCTCTACCAAATCCACGGCCTCCTCCAAAAAAATCCCTGAACAAATCTCCAAATATATCCTCTATATCGCTAAACCTCGTGAAATGAGACCAGTCAAATCCTCCCGGACCAAAATCAACACCGTCATGCCCAAAACGATCATAATTCGCTCTCTTCTGCTGGTCTGATAAAACCTCATAAGCCTCAGATACCTCTTTAAACTTCTCCTCTGCATCCTTCGTATTATCCTTGTTAAGGTCAGGGTGATATTTTTTCGCTAATCTCCGATAAGCACGCTTTATTTCGTCCTGCGATGCTCCTCTATCCACGCCTAAAATATCGTAGTAATCTTTCTTCGCAGCCAACTTCGTCTTGCCCTCCGCTATTTAAAATTTATCTTCTATGGTATAAAGTTTTAGTAAGGTTCACTTATTCACTGCTTCGCTCCATAGGAAATAAGCATGTTTTCCCCTTCTTTAACCTATACCTTTATATATAACCTCCAACTATATTTCATTTGTTCAGTGAATAGGTGAACAGGTGAAGATGTGAAGATGGGAATAAAGGTGCGGGTGGAGGTGACGAATGAAGAAGGAGTGAAAACTTCTATGGAAAGCGAAGGTGATTTACTGAGCGAATCGTTTAAACCGCTCATGATAAGAAGTATAACAAGGTTTTTAGAGGGACAACTTTCTTCATCGCCCGTTAGGAATCCCTATGAAGGCGGAGGCGAAGACCTCACGATAAAGGAAAGATTGGCATCTTTTTTGCGATATGACGAACGTGCCCCAAAGGGTTGGTTCACTTCTTCACAGGTAAGAAGAATATATGAAGAAGCATTCGAGGAGAATGTGCGACTTAGCACCGTATCAACATATTTGGCGAGCCTGCATTCTGAAGGTATTTTAGAGAGAAAGGGGAGCAGAGCAATGCGGCAATACCAGTTGATTTCCACGGAAAGCATGAAACCTTTGGGTGTTGCAAATGCCGTGTAAGCGAGAAATTGTGAAGATACGAGAAGTCAGAGAACAGAAGTCAGAATTCAGTTTTCTGTTCTCTGTTATCTATTCGCGGATTTCTGGTCTTGTGTTAATTGTGGGGCTCTGCCCCACGACCCCGCAAGCCCTGTAAGGGCTTATGTGAAATCTCGTGGTTTTTTACATCAGCTATACAAATACAATCCTCTTTATCTGTTCTTTAAACTCCTCTAAGGAACCCTCGTTCTTTACAACCTTATCTGCTTTTTCCATCGCTTCTCCCATACCCCAACTTTTCTCCCGTTCCTCCCGTTCCTTAAATTCGCTGATACTTAGCAGGTCATCGCCTCTACTACGGGATTTTATTCGTTCATATCTAAAGATGAGAGGCGCATCTACGCGCACAAGAACGAAATCATTGCCAAATTCTTTCTTGAACGTTTCTACTTCTGCGATGCCTCTTATTCCATCTATCACGATAACCATTTTTTCCGCTTTTTTTCTCTCTATCTCCTTTATAAGCGGAATACATCGTTTTGCAATCGCATCCATTCCCTCCCTATCCCTTAGCTCACTTGCTACTCTGCCCGCATTTTCGTCGCTTAACGAAAGCCCTCGCCTTTTCAACTCTTCTCTTACCACTTCCCCCATCGTTATGACTGGAATGCCCAATTCCTTTGCAACTGATGCCGCTTCGCTCTTACCCGCCGCGGGTGCACCGACAAATGCTAATACCTGTATCTCTCGCGCAGCCACTTTTCCGCAGCTCCTCTCACAAGCCTTCGTTCGATTGTAGCGTAAAATATATTCATAACACAGAGTAATTCTCCTTTATTCACCTTACCATCGCTTAATGGGTGAAAAATAACCTCATCAAAAACTCTTCTTTCCTCAACCGCCGTCGGCTTTCCCACTGCCGCGAGCGAAGCGACTATACCAAGTGCGTGTCGCAATATGGGACAAGGCAAGATTATTGACTTCGGAGGCACTTCTATTTCATTTATCTTTATATTCACGAGTTCGTCCTTCCTCACTTCTTTGTCCTCCTTTGCTATTACCATTTCCCATTCGCCATGCGGACCGACGGTGAATCCGTAGCTGAAAGCCTCTGTTACCTGCCTCTCTGTTTCCCCACCGATTTTATCCTTCCAGAAAACGTATTCTATTTTTGCCATGTTGTTTGATTATACGATAACCACTTTTTAAGTTTTCTTTTTGACACTCTCTAACTGTTTGTCCCAATACTCATCCATGATTTTTGATTCTTCTGAATCCTCGAATACAATCTCGTTTTGCTCCAATTTGGAAATAGCGCCGATGTAATTCCATGTAACACTCTGCCATTCGTTTTCGGTCAACACCCTGCCAATTGCCTGTTCGATAATTACCCTCTTCAGAACAAGTTTTTTATCCCCGCGTATCCTTATCATCATTCCGAAGCATGTATAATCCGCATTGCTATCCCCGTTATCTTTGCAAACTGCTCTTGCAATAAGCACGTTTGCGGGAACCGCCTCAATAAAAACGCTTACCATTCTAACTCCTCCCTCTACTATAAATCACTTCTTCACCATCTTCTCTGGTTCTGACCCTGACTTCTTTCAGATATGCGGCATGGTATGCAAGTGAAGCTAGTTCTTTCAACTCCTCGTAGCTGAACATGTCCTCCTCTTTTATTGCTTTGTCGGGAACGATTTCAGCTCTTCCCTGTTGTATTACATACGGGCAGTATGCGGCACCAGCCCCTTCAATTTCTTCCGCTATGCGCTTCACTTCCTCTCCGCCAACAAGATTTTTGAATACGGTTGTTACCAGTTCGAGGTCTATTTTCGCATGGATACAAACATCGAGCGTATTTTTCACTTTCCTCGTTACCCCGGAGACCTTTGTTAGTTTCTCGTATAGCTTCTCATCTGATAGCGGCGCCTTGATGTCGAGGAAGATTTTATCAATTAGTTTCCTTTTTAGCATGGATTCGATAACCGCAGGATAAAACCCATTTGTCTGCACGGCAACGAACAGCGAGTGCTTTTTCGCGAATTCCGCGATTTCCTCTATCGCCTGGGGTTGCATGAAGGGTTCACCGCCGGAGATAACCACCGCATCTATGAAATCCTCGTTTTTCTCTATGTCTTCTTCTATCTCTTTCATCACAACGTAGTGAGAGTCTTCCAAAAGGTTATAATTCTGGCAATAGATGCATCGGAGCGGGCATCCTCTAAGAAATATCACCATTGCTGCTTTTCCTCGCCAGTCTATGGTAGAAAAGGGAACGATGCCACCAAGGTTTATTCTTGCCATGCTTAGAAATAATTCCCCACTCGCTCGACAGCCTTTGCAATGAGTTCAGCGCATCTATCAAGGTCTTTTAAGCTTAATAACTCCACAGGCGTGTGAATATACCTTGTGGGAACGCTAATTACGCCGGAGGGTATGCCGCTTTTCGTGAGTAGTATCGCAGTGGCGTCGGTTGTGCCGCCCTCTGCTACGCTCAACTGGTATTCTATATTATGACGAGAAGCAGTCTCTTTAAGCCATTTCAATACAGAAGGAGGTGTTATTATACCACGACCCGCAGCATCAGAAACGGTGATTACCGGACCTTTTCC
The DNA here is from genome assembly GCA_017883965.1 of Candidatus Methanophagales archaeon. Classification (GTDB taxonomy): domain Archaea; phylum Halobacteriota; class Syntropharchaeia; order Alkanophagales; family Methanospirareceae; genus JAFNKG01. The sequence continues at coordinate 22,064 of JAFNKG010000027.1, forward strand.
TATCTCTATCGTTGTATCCTTCTTCTCTATGCCGGGATGCCCGCCAGCTATTGCTACATCGGTTGCGATCGCAACATCAGGATTGAGTTCATAAGCGGTAGTCCGTGCTCCTTTCAGCCCTACCTCCTCCTGCACTGTTCCCACGGCATACACCTCGAATTCCGTATTCGCCATTTTAAGCGCCTCTATCATCATTGCAACGCCTGACCGATTATCAAAAGCTTTACAGGTAACCCTTTCGTTTCTTAGCTCTACAAAGTGTCGGTCTATGGTGACTGGCGTTCCAAGAGGAATACCCATTTGCTCCACTTCTTCTTTGCTACGAGCGCCTACATCAATGAACATATCTTCGGATTTTATTACCTTCTCTTTCTCTTCCTTCTTCATTGCATGTGGTGGCTTCGAACCTATAACACCGGACACATCACCGCCCACGGTGTGCAAAATCACCCTTTGATTGAGCAATGTCTGCGCAAACCAGCCACCTATGGTTGAGAACCTTATGAAACCCTCGTCTTCTACATGCTTCACCATAAGCCCTATCTCATCGAGATGTGCAGCTATCATAACAGAAGGTTTCTTACCGTGCTTCGTGGCTATCAGATTCCCCAACCTGTCGGTTTTTATCTCGTCCACATATTCCCGTAACTCCGCTTCCACGATTCCCCTTATCCCTTCTTCGTAGCCCGAAACGCCATGTGCATCGGCTAATTTTTTCAATAGCTCCTTCATTTCTGCCATTTTAAAAAATCCCGCCTCCCGGATTTGAACCGGGGACAGCACGGTGTCCGCGCGCGGTTATATGACCCTTGGGAGGTGATAAAACGTCACACTACAGCCGCGCACTCTTCCAAACTGAGTTAAGGCGGGTTTCTAAAATATGTCTATAAGTTATTACAATATAAATAAAAGTTAAAGTTAAAACTTTGGTGCTAACAATTCAACTTCCACCATCTCTCCTTCTTCTATTATCTCCTTCCCTTTCTCCATGAATATATATCCATCCGCTTTTGATAGTGTTGTGATTGCACCGGAGCCGGAGAGAATGGGATAGGCAAGAAAGGGTTCTTCTCCTTCTTCCGGCGTTTTCACGGGAACAAGATTTACAAGCACGTATTCATTTCGTCCACGCTCGGAGAAGATTCTAAGCCCTGCCTTTGCTTTTTTTCGCTTTGTCTTTCTGCTTTCACCTTCTTCATAATTTTGCAAATGGATACCAGATATTGTGCGTAGCAAAGGAGCAACAAAAAGGTTGAAGGTAATCAATGCGGAAGTTGGATTTCCTGGCAATCCGAACACCGGCTTTCCATGAAGCATACCGAAAATGAACGGCTTTCCTGGTTTTATGTCAACGCCGTGCACGAGAATCTCACCATGCTCTTCTATCACTTTGGGCAGCAGGTCGCCAACGCCAGCAGAGGTCCCTCCAGAGGCGATTATAACGTCAGCACCTTTTTTCAACGACTCTTCTATCTTTCCTGTCATTTCTTCGATCTTATCGCTGGCGATTCCAAGGAATAAAGGTGTGCAGCCGCTCTCTCTAACAGAATCGCTGAGTGTCTGTGCATTAACGTCATATATTTTTCCGGGCTTGAGGTCTTCTCCAGGCGCTATTATTTCGTTGCCTGTAGATATAATTGCCACTATCGGCTTTTTACGTACAAGAACTTCATTTATCCCGCAAGCAGCCAGAACACCCGTCTCACGCGGTGTTAGCGTGGTTCCATTCATTACTATCTGCGCTCCTCGCTTTATATCCGAACCAGCGAGCATGATATTTTCGGCAGGAGCGACAGGTTTGTATATCATCACCTTTTTTATCTTTCCCCCTTCCTCTTCCTCTTCGCCTTCCACCGAGTCCAGATACTCGGAAGTATTTTCGACTTTTACAACCGCATCTGCTCCTTTTGGAAGCGGTGCACCGGTAGATATGCCCATGCAATAGCCTTTTTCTACGTATTGCGAAGGGAACTCACCAGCGGGGATATATCCTTTTATAATCAACGATGAAGGATTATTTTCATCGGCGTAGAACGTATCAGAGGCTACAACTGCGTAGCCGTCCATAGTTGCTCGGTCAAAGGGCGGGATACTGAGAAGGGAAAAAATATCTGCGGAAGCAATTCTACCGAGTGCTTCGCCTATTTCCACTTTTTCCGCAGACCTGTCTGTTTTTGTCTTTGCAACTTCTACGGCGATGTTAGAGATTATCGCTTCTACTTTCTCTTTCTCTGTTATTTCTAAAAATTGCTTCCCCATAAAACTTTCTTTACACCTTTTCTTAGAAAGAAAAGCTTTACCAAAAGAAACAGTTTTTCTTTTTCGTAAACGCTCATTCAGTTGCCTCCACTGTTTATTCTTTAGACTTGGACTTTGTCTCGGATCGGTGTCCGAAAGCTTCGAGCATTTCTATTGGGAACGGGATGACGACAGTGGTGGCTTTTTCCTCTGTTGCCTCTTTTATTGTTTGTAATGTCCGAATGAACATCCCGCCTCTTTCTTTTTGGAGGACGTTCGCAGCTTCTGCAATCTTCGTCGCAGCCTTAAATTCGGCATCCGCGATAATAATTCGAGCTCTTCTGTTCCTCTCTGCTTCTGCCTGCGCAGCCATAGCGCGTTGCATCTCTTTTGGCAGTTCCACATCTTTTATCTCCACGGCAGAGACTTTTATCCCCCAGGGGTCTGTCGCTTCGTCAATTATGACCTGCAATCGTTTGTTTAGCTTGTCTCTTTCAGAGAGCAATTCATCCAGTTCCGCCTGTCCTATCACGCCTCTTATCGTGGTCAATGCGATCTGAGAAGTGGCATAATCGTATCTTTCTACTGCGGTTACCGCCTTCTCCGGGTCAAGCACTCGGTAATAAACGACCGCATTTACTCTCGTGGTCACATTATCCCTGGTTATAACCTCTTGTGGCGGGACGTCGAACACCAACACTCTTAAGTCTATCTTTACCATTGTCTCGAAAATGGGTATGATTAAGAACAGCCCGGGTCCTCTTGCTCCTACTAAGCGTCCAAGTCTGAAGATTACGCCTCGCTCATATTCCTTCACTACCTTTATCGAAGACGCCAATATAATCAATACCACAAATACTATCCCGACTATCAATCCAAAATCCATTTTTTTCTTATCTCACCTCCTTTACTTTCATTTATATCATATAAGTTATATAGATATAAGTCCCCGACTGTGAGATTTTCCCCACTATGGCGAAGAAAACAAATTGAAAGGAACCTACGTGCTAATCGTAGAAAACAGAAAGGATATAGAAGCAGAAATAGGCAAAATAGGCTGCATAGCGTTCAAAAAGGGATTTTATGCTTATGTCGGTTCCGCTCTTTCTGGATTAGAACGAAGAGTAGAAAGACATTTGCGTAACGTCGGCAATAACAAGAAATTGCACTGGCATATTGATTATTTCCTGGCGTGCCCCGCAGTAGAAATAAAGGAAGCAGTGTTCGCAGAAGCAGAGGAGCGGAAAGAATGCGAAATAGCTGCGAACATGCACCTAAGAAAGGAGTTGGATTTCATAGAAAACTTCGGATGCACCGATTGTTCATGTAAAAGTCATTTATTCTTCTCTACCAGCTTAACCACGCTAAAAGAACACGTTTACAATTGTTTTTATGAATCAGGAATGAAACCATCTTATTGCTTCTTCTAACCCCTTTTCTAAACTGTAATTTGGCTCGTAACCCAATTCAGCTCTTGCTTTGGATATGTCTGCCAGGGAATGTCTCACGTCCCCTTTCCTCGGTTCTTCAAAAACAACCTTTAGATTTTTGCCCACCATCTTCATTATGAGTTCTGCAAGTTCCTTTATGCTTATCCTTCTGCCAGATGCAATATTGAATATTCCAGTAGCATTGCTTCTCATTGCGAGAATATTCGCTCGCACTGTATCATTAACAAACGTAAAATCGCGCGTTTGCAATCCATCTCCGTAGATCAGCGGTGGCTTGTTTTCCAAAACCCTATTTACAAATCTCGGAATAACTGCCGCATAGTCCGAGTAAGGGTCCTGCCTCGGTCCGTAAACATTGAAATATCGTAACGCAATCGTTTTTAAGCCGTAAACTTCATTAAAAACACTGCAATAATACTCGCCCATAAGCTTTGTCACTGCATACGGTGACAACGGATTTGGCGTCATATCTTCTCTCTTCGGTAGTTCCGGCGTATCGCCATAGACAGAACTCGACGAAGCATAAATCACCTTCTTCACTCCTCCATCCCTTGCTGCAATAAGGACATTTAGTGTCCCCTTTACATTTACTTCATTCGTCCTCATCGGGTCTTCAATACTCCTCGGCACACTTGGTATCGCGGCTTGGTGAAAAACATAATCGACGTCCTTAAAAAGTTCATTCAGCAAATTTAAATCCGTTATACTACCCCTGACAAACGTTTGTTGGTCGAATTTTTTTAAAGTTTGAATATTCTCTATTCTCCCAGTAGATAAATCGTCCAGTATAAAAACTTCATTATCCCTTTCCTCATCCTTCGACAGCTCTTCTGCAAGATTAGACCCTATAAATCCTGCGCCGCCTGTTATTACTATTCTCATCTCACTCCACCGTCACACTCTTTGCCAGATTCCTCGGCTTATCTATTTCACAGCCCCGCTCTTTTGCAGTCCTGTAAGCGAGTAAGTGAAGAGCAACGATGTTGGGAATGGGTGAGAATATTGCACTCGTCACTGGAACCCTTATCACCGCATCCACATACTTCTCCACCTCTTCATCATCCTCTTCTGCGATTGCAATCACCGGAGACCCTCTTGCCTTTATTTCCTTCACGTTCCCCAGCGTCTTCTCATAAGTGTTATCCGACGTTAAAATCGCAATTACTGGTGTATCTTCGGTAAGCAGAGCAAAAGGTCCGTGTTTGAGTTCTCCCGCTGCGTATCCTTCTGCATGTATATACGATATTTCCTTCAACTTTAATGCACCTTCCAGAGCAATAGGCAGGTTTACGCCTCTTCCCACGAAGAACACGTGCTCATATCTGGAAAGATACCCGGCATGATTTTGTATATTTACATCTGCCTCGTCAAGCACCATCTGAGCCACTTGCGGCATTCTCTTCAGTTCATCAAGATGTTCCACAAACTCACTCGCAGGCATCTTCGAAAGGAACAAACCCAACAGATAGAAAATGACGAGCTGTGCTACGAAACTTTTTGTCGCCGCAACGCCTATCTCCGGACCCGCACTCATGTATATCGTTTTATCTGCAATTCTCGTAGCCGAACTGCCCAAAACGTTTGTTATCGCTACTGTTTTACAGCCATATCTCTCTGCTTTTTTCAGTGCCATCAGTGTATCCGCAGTCTCCCCGGATTGTGTAATTGCCATTACCACCACATTCATTCCATCCAGCACGAAATCCGAGTAATTGAACTCAGATGCAAGTTCAACTTGAACAGGAACCTTTGCCTGATGTTCTATTATGTATTTACCGCACAGAGCGGCATAGTAGGACGTGCCGCATGCAACCATCAAAATGCTTTTGCCTTTCGTATCAATCTTAAAATCAACACCAAAATTTATCTCGTCCTCCGCTAAGTAACCTCTAAGCGTATCTATAATTGCCCTCGGCTCCTCATGGATTTCTTTCAGCATAAAGTGCTCGTATCCGCCCTTCTCGGCGTCCTCTATCGTCCATTCGATCAGTCTTTCTTCCCTTTTTACTTCTGAACCGCTGTTTTCTATGTATATCGAATCCTTTTTCACAACCGCAATATCACCCTCATCCAAAAAAATTATCCTGTTCGTTTGCTCAAGCAGCGCAGGCACGTCAGAAGCAATAAAATTTTCACGGTCTCCAACGCCTATAACGAGTGGAGATTCCTTCCTCGCTGCCACCAAACCATCAAAACCATCTACCGCAACTATTATCGCATAAGAGCCTTTCAAACAAGATAAAGCGTCTTTTACCGCTTCTTTTATCTGCGCAGCGTTTTTGATCAAACTTTTTTTAAAAGTTTGTTGATCAAACTTTCCTAAAGTTTGATGAATCAAATGTGGTATCACCTCTGTATCCGTTTCCGATTTAAAAACGCAATTGCTCAAAAGTCCCTCTTTTATGGACTGGTAGTTCTCTATTATCCCATTATGGACGACGGCAATTTCACCTTTACCGTCGAGATGAGGATGCGCATTCTTCTTCGATGGTGCACCATGAGTGGCCCATCTTGTGTGCCCAATTCCTATTTTACCATCATATTCTGATTCTGATATGTTTGCTTCCAGATAGTCAATGGATTCAACACTTTTATACACGTGTATTTTACCCTTATCCTGCACTAAGATGCCACAAGAGTCATATCCCCTATATTCAATCCTTTTCAACGATTTAAGAATGATTGGCAGCGCTTCTCTTTCTCCTACATAGCCAACAATTCCACACATTTTTTGCCCAATCCCTATTGCTTATTGCTTATTGCCTATTGGCTCTCATACCACCCGGCTTCCATCTGGCATTTTTCCACTCAGCTCCTTCATTGATTTTATCCTACAACGATTTCCTATTATCGTTCCTGAATGAGCAATTACGGTGTTACCTATCTCGCAATGTTCACCAACCATCGCTCCAATTTTCACTAAGCGATGCTCACCACCGATTTCTATCTCTGTCTCTTCGCTTCGTGCTATGAATCCACCTTCCGCAAACGAGCCGGTATCAAATATAGAATCTTGAATAGAGGAGAACGAGCCGATTTTCACTCCGTTCATCAACACAGAATCCCTGATCTCCGTGAATGCACCTATTGCGGCATCATTTCCAATACTTGTAGAAGAAAAGATACAGGCATTGGGTCCTATCTCGCAATTTTCTCCTATTATCACAGGTCCTTTCACATACGAGTTTGCTCTTATCACCGAATTTTTACCTATTGAGACCTTTCCATCTATCGTCACGCCACGTTCAATTTTTCCTTCTACCTTTGCTGGATTCTCTTTCAGCACTATCTCATTCAGACGGAGGATGTCCCAGGGGTAAACGGCATCCAACCAGGCTCCGTATGTTTCACATGCTTTTATACGTTCTCCCTGACGAATCATGCTTCTTAACGCAGATGTCAGCTCTGCTTCCATAAACTCGAATATTTCCTTCTTAAATGCGTATATGCCGGTATTGACCAGTTTACTTATTTCTTCACCCGGTTTCTCTATAATATCCTCAACCATTCCGTTTTTTACTATTACAACGCCATACTTGCTCACATCCTTGTGTGCTTTTATCAATATCGCATTTCCATCTTCTTCTCCATTCATCGCCAAAAGCTCAGAATCAGAAATGGTATCTGCCTGAATGACATTATCGCCGGACAAAACGAGAAATCTATCATCCGTTTTGTTCTCTGCTTGCTTCACTGCATCTCCGGTTCCCAGTAGATGTTTCTGAAAAACGTAATCTATTTCCACGCCAAAATCTTTACCGTCACCAAAATAATCCATTATTTTCTCTTTTTTATAGCCCACCACGAATAAAATCCTCCTTATTCCATTTCTTTCCAATGCCTCAACTACATACTGCAAAATCGGCTTATTTGCTACCCTGATCATTACTTTTGGCTTTGAAGCGGTAAACGGTCTCAGCCTTTCCCCTTCCCCCGCAGCGAGCACAACCGCCTGTTTAAACCCCATTTCTTATCTTTCCCTCCCTATTAAAAAATCCAAAATCCCAATATATACCAATACTACCAAGTAAATCTCAAATCCCAATACTACCAATAAACCTTTCTTTTTCATTTTTCTTGGGATTTGGAAATTGGGATTTACTTGGGATTTGGTAGTATTTGACATTTGTTTCTTCATTTAATATATCCTCGAGTTTTTCTCTATATAACCCGAAGCAAGAGCCCCGGGACCGATAAGCGTGTTGTTTCCGATAATCGCCCCGGCATCAATACACGCATTTATTCCTGTCTTTACTCCATCACTTATAATTGCACCAAACTTCCTCCTTCCGGTATCTACTCCTTTTACTTTTACTGATGCATCATCAAACCGCAGATTTGCTATTTTCGTGCCTGCACCGAGATTGCATCGACATCCAATGACAGAATCGCCAACATAGCTATGATGCGGGATTTTCGTCCCGTCCATGATTATGGAGTTCTTAATCTCCACTGCGTTCCCTATATGACAGTTATCGCCAATAGACGTATTTGCACGTATGTAGCTATTCGGTCCGATTTCACAATTATCACCGATGAAAACCAAGCGCTCTATATATGACCCGGATTTTATCACGGTGCCTTCTCCAATTGATACCTTACCCTTGCCCTTTATCCTTACATTTTCTTCGTGTTGCCCCTCATTCACAGGGCTTATTTTCCCAATTAAATGCTCGTTTGCCGTCAGCAAATCCCAGGGGTAGCTAACGTCTATCCAATGCTCGATTTTCTTCCAAAATATATCATTGCCCGATTCTATCAGCAGCTGTAAAGAATCCGTGAGTTCAAATTCACCCCTTTTCGATTTGTCTGTCTTTTGCAATATTCCAAAAATACTCTCATCTAAGTGGTAAACACCGGCATTTATCAAATTCGACATCGGCTGTCTCATTTTTTCGTGGATTTTCGTTATCTTTTCTCCTTCTATTTCAACAACGCCATAATCCGCTGGATTTCTTACCTCGATAACTCCAAGTATAATATTATCATCATTAGTTATTACCTTTTTAATATCTTCTGCGCTTACGATTGTATCTCCATTTAACATAAGGAATTTGTTCCCTACTAACCCTTCAGCCCTTCTCAGTGCATCGGCAGTTCCAAGTTGCGCTTTTTGCGTTACGTACTCGATGTTGATTCCCCATCGTTCTCCTTTACCGAAGTAATTACGAATTGTTTCGTCATGGTATCCAACAACGAAAACAAAATCATCAATCCCCGCTTCTTTCACTTCTTCCAGCAGATGCTCGATTATTGGCTTTCCCGCTATTGAAAGCATCACCTTTGGTCTTTCATAAGTAAGAGGACGCATCCTTTTACCTTCGCCTGCCGCTAAGATTACCGCTTTCATGATATATTATACCATATCAAAAGCTATTTATTGATTTTTACGGGGTTTTTTACTAAATATTTTTGCGGAGCAAAAAAGTTTTTAGTAGTCCCGAGAGGATTCGAACCCCTGTCACAGGCTCCAAAGGCCGGTATGC
>JAFNKG010000105.1 GCA_017883965.1 Candidatus Methanophagales archaeon
AAGCCGATGAGATGTATAAGTCGGGGATGTACGTGGACGTGATAAAGGAAGCGATTTCGAGAAGAGAAGATTTGTCGCGAATAATAGAGGAAGTTTCCGGTAGGCAAGTGCCAGAAGAATGGACGCCTTTTAATCCGCTTTGTGATGCCTGTGGCAGAATCACAACCGCAATTGTAAAGCGATACGACATAGATAAGGAGGAAGTATATTACGAATGTGAATGTGGAAACAAGGGTGTTGCTTCGTTTAAAGGTGGCGGTAAATTAGCATGGCGAGTAGACTGGGCGGCGAGGTGGAAAATCCTCGGCGTTACAATTGAGCCTTTTGGCAAAGACCATGCCGCTCCCGGCGGCTCTTTTGACACTGGAAAGAGGATCTCCTCGGAAATATACAATTACGAAGCGCCGTATCCTATCCCTTTTGAACACATCCTCTTAAAGACGAAGGCGGTAGAAGGAACGAAGGCGAAAGTTACGGCTATGTCATCATCCATGGGAACGAACATTCCGGTGCACGCGATATTAGAAGCAGTGCCACCCGAGATTTTAAAGCATATTGTTTCGAAAGTGCGACCGGATAAGCACATAGAATTTGACCCTTCTTTACCGCTACTCCACCTGATAGATGAGTACGAGCGTGAAACAGGCGAAATAGGAAGCGGTGTTGCAGGAAAAATACCTTTCCGGCATTTCATCACCCTTGTGCAAATTGCACGTGGTGATTTCTCTGAACTCCTGAACGTCATCGAGAGAAGTGGGTATGAGGTTCGTGAAGAAAACGAAGAAGAAATAAAGGAAATAGGGAAAAAAGCGCGGTATGTGGAAAATTGGCTGTGCGAATATGCACCGCCAAGCTTGAAGTTTGAATTGCAATCGGCGTTACCGGCAGAGGAACTAAAAAGCTTGTCCGAGGCACAAAAAAAGGCATTGAAGCTCATGGCACAGGAAATAAAGGAAGGTAAGACTCTGAGTGCTGACGATTGGCATAATAAAATATACGAGGTTGCTTTGGCTACAAACATGGAAGCGAAAGAGATATTCAAAGCAATCTATATCGCATTGTTGAAAAAGCCTTCGGGACCTCGCGCAGGCTGGCTTCTTGCATCTCTGGATACTGAATTCATAAGGGAAAGGTTTGAGGCGGCGGCACGGATATGAGACTAAAATATCCTTCTTAATGCTGTAAACCAGTAGTGCACATAACCACTGATGAAATCCCCTATTTCTATCGCTGAGAAATCTTCCGGAATGGATGCACTTCCGGAAAGAATAGGTAGCAGCAGGAACAGCGCAATCGCCACCAGCACTATTATCGTTACCATTTTCATTTTTTCCTTCCGCACCTCTTATTCTTATTTTTATTCTCTTATTATAAAAATGTATCACAAGCAACCCCGAATTTAACGATTGTTACTGCCAGTGCTATTGCCCGTTTTAACAAATAAAAGCGGGAAAATTATGTCGCTCAGGCAGCAAGGAAACCAAACTGAAATGAATAATATGACGAATACAAAAGGCAGAAATAAAGCCCAATTTGCAGTGCCACCAAAAGCCATGAGGTAAAATAGCGATGCCCATGTGCTCAAAAAAACATGTCCTGCATGTGGAAACTCGGTTGTGGGTTTCCAATAAGCGATTAAAATACCGAGAACCGCAAGTGGATTCACAAGCCACCATTCCTCGATAAACCCAAGATGAAATTCCATCTCCGCTCCTAAAAGAATGCCACCGAAATAGGGGAATAATATATCGCTTATCGTAGCTATGCCAACAGCGCCGATGTAACCAATTAAAAATACCGACACGCCTTTTCCTCTGTGTAATCTATACATGCCCGTGGTCACGAGCGCACTCAACACGACATGAATCGGATGGAGGGTATAGAAAATCCGTTCAGAAACAGCTGGACTTTGAGAGAGGTGGATTGTCAAAATCATGATAACAATTCCTGTAACAGCGCCAAAAGAGGTGAAAGGGGCATGGCTTAGTAACTCTTTGGTAATTAGCTTCGTTGTTTCTCGTGCCCTCATCCTGAAAACATTTACATAGTCGTTAATATGCTTCATCTATCGCAACCACTCTGATTTTTCTAATATTATTTAGTTATTATTAATATTTAAATAATTTCTTATTAATATTTATAGGAGCAGTTACAAATAAATTATTAATAATATTTAGGAGAAGGAGATGACAATAATCAGCATCTCGTTAAGGGATGAGATATTGGAGGAGATAGACAGGCTACAAAAGGAACTCGGCTTCTCTGGCAGGTCCGAAGTGATAAGAGCCGGGGCAAGAATGCTCCTTGCGGATAACAAAGAGAAAGAGAAACTGGAAGGCTGGCGGAACTCCGTGCTTTTGCTCATTCATGCCCAAAAGATGGAGGACACCGTAACAGAGATAAAACATGAATTCGAGGACATCATAAGCACTCAGATTCATAATCATTTGAGGGGGGATAAATGTATCGAAGTGTTCATTTTAGAGGGTGACGCTGCTCGAATAAAGCAACTGGTTAGATTGTTTCAGACGAGCGGGAAAATGGATTATGTTAAGTTGGTAATTGCGTAAGCTAATTTCTTTTCTTCTTGCTCCTTTCTGAAACTTTGCCGCGATAAAATTCTTCTTTTTCGATTATAGCGGTTATCACGAGTTTTCGAGAACGATTTCTTTTATACGGTCTTATTTTCTCAACTTCATCGGACTTTTTTGCTTTATTTCTCCAATGGAGCTGCCATATCAAATAATTTTTCACATGAAAAAACGAAAATCTTTTTATGATATTTCACCATCTTTGGTGATTACCTTGGAGAGACATGGGCGAAACGGAGGCGATAGTAGGGAGGGGAATAAGAAGTGATCTTAGGCATGACCGGCATACGGTCTCATTGCTGACTGATCACTTGGTTTTTTCGCCTAAGTATAGAGGAAAGATGTTAGAAGGTGAAGTGGCGGAAGCGGCGGAAGAAATCATTCGGGAAACCTGCAAAGAGCTGGATATTGAAATTATAGACATGGCTGTAAATATAGATCATATTCATCTTTTTATAAAATATCCTCCAAAATATTCCGTTAGTTGGATAGCGAAGCGGATAAAGGGGAGAAGCAGTAAGCTGGTGAGGGATAGATTTCCACAGCTTAAGGAGTGGTGTCCTGGCCACCTGTGGGCTCCAAGTTGTTATCACTAAAACTTTTTAAAAAAAAGTTTTATCAAAAAAACTTCGCAGCAAGGTTGGGAAGTGGTGGAGAAGTATATATCTGGGCAGAAGGGTTACAGTTACGAGAAAACAGATGCTATACCGGTAGTTGTAATAGATGAGGAGAAAGAAAAGGCGCTCAAAACCAGATACATAACGCTTTACGCTAAACTTTTTATGGCATCTCAAAAATGATGTGTCGAAAAAAATCGAAAAGCTTTTTATACCATATGATAAAGAAGTATGCGTATTGAAACTTGAGTCACAGGCCTGTGCTTAATTACAGGCTCCGTTTAACAGTAGTTGGCAATGTAGATAATAACAGGATTGTCCTTTAAAGATTTCAAGCAGAAAAAGGCTTTCTTGTAGT
>JAFNKG010000106.1 GCA_017883965.1 Candidatus Methanophagales archaeon
TATAGAGGAGAGCATTAAAAAATAAGCGTTCTTAAACAAAGGGTCGGTGAGGTGTTGTTTGAGTTCCGTTAGGTTTTGGGTAGCCAGAGGGTCATGGTATCAGTACGGTGATCTGTGATGTGTAATGCGTGATCTGTGATGTGTAATGCGTGATCTGTGATGTGTAATTTATTATATTCGATTCCTCATTTTTATACTCTTCACTCATCACCTGTCACCCATCACTCTTTACCCATTACTCTTTACCCTTTACTCATCACTCATTACACAGGTATGCGTTCTTAAACAAAGGGTCGGTGAGGTGTTGCTTCAGTTCCGTTAGGTTTTTGGGTAGCCAGAGGGTCATGGTATCAGTACGGGAGTGCGTGATGCGTGATGCGTGATGGGTAATTTATTATATTCGATTTCTCATTTTTATACACATTGGAGATCACCTATGAATTTCACAAAATCCAAGCTGCTTACTCGTTCAGAAAGCCTTCTATCGGCGGTGATGAAAGTGAGTTCTATTTCCTTTGCCAATGCGATGTAAAAAGCGTCATAAACAGTTATGTTATGCTCAAAAGCAAGTGTAACTGCCGAATTTATAATCTCAGGTATTGGAGTAACGATATCCAAATCCATATCAAATATAGATGTTAAAGCGTCACTGACATCATTAGCATCAAAACTGGGATTATATTTTAAAGCGTTAGCCAGTTCATATAATAACAAATCCGGCACGAGAACTCTTTCTTCCCCCACTCTAATTTTTTCTCTTATCGCTAAGGCTTTGTCTGTGTATTCTTCCTCTGAAAACCATTTCACAACAACAGATGCTTCCAGGATAATCATCTTGATTCACGCCATTTACTAATCTCCGCTGCACCGTTCCAATCCTTGGATTTCTTCCTTAGTCTATCCTGTGTTGAAATGGCATTCTCTATTCTTTTTTTATCTCTCAATCTCGCTCCCAAGATTGCCTCCAATCTTTTTTCAATCACATTTATCTCATCCGTTCTTCCAACCCCCATTTTCTTCACCTTTGCTGTGTTTTATTTTAGTCTTCTTATATTTATACCCCTCTTTAAAAATTTATCTTTACCTTTCTCATTCGACAAAAATCAAAAGTAAAATTTTATTCGCTTTTATGATGCTTAAAGAAGGGCTCCATAGTTCTATTCCTGCTATGAATATCATTGTTAATGCGAGTGAGAAAATAAAAGAGATTGTGAGGCAAGTGTTTATCGGACACTTTTTTTTTAAAACTTTTAAGAAAAGTTTTATCAACAAACTTTTTTAAAGTTTGATGCCGGAGCCGGCGGAGGATATAGAGGAGAGCATTAAAAAATAAGCGTTCTTAAACAAAAGGTCGTTCAGGTGTTGCTTCAGTTCCGTTCGGTTTTTGGGTATCCAGAGGGTCATTTTATCCTTGGGGAAGGGGGGATGGCAAATGGCTAAGGGCAAAAGGTTTTAGACCGTGCCGATATCAATTTTGAAAGCATACGTGATATTTCTATACACCCTTTCTCTATCTCCTTAAATGTTTCTTTTTTGATATTTGATAGATGTAAACAGCAAGGTCTTTACCATTCTGCCAAACCCTAAGTTCTTTAAAACCTCCTTTACCCATTAGCCTTTCGCCTCTTGCCTTTAGCCTTTTTTCGGACATTTTTTAACCACAGATTAACACGGATTACACGGATTTATTTTCGATCTTTCAAGAGTCCGCTTTCAACTTATTCTCAATCCATTTAAAATCAATTTCTCTGATTAAAACAGAATCAACTCCAACTTCTTCTGCGTGAAAATGCATTTTTCCATCATCAGTAAGCAATACAGCATTCTTTATCTTAGCTAACGCTATAAAATAGCTTTCGCTTGATAGAGATTTTGGTGGCTTAAAAATGCTCTTTACGATGACTGAAGTATCTAAAACACCACTATCCGTAGTAATTTCTTGTCCTCAGGTTTCCTAAGACTTGCTCTATATCTTCCTTCGCCTCTATTTCTCCCACTTCGTCAAGCAATTTGCTAAAGCTTCCTTTGATTGTTATTCTCACTTTTATTCTTTCTGGCAAATCCAATTTTTCAAATGGCTTTAAAACACCATCTTCATATATCGCTTTTGTTTTCATATATCTTTTCCTCACCAAAAATTAATTTTTTCTTCACACTTAAAAATCTTTTCTTAATTTTTTCCTCTAAAGTATGCAATGTATCTTGTAGAGCCTTCTTGAAGTCCGAGAGTAGATATTGTGACAAAGATGCTTATTACGACGAGTGCCAGGCAGTAAATACCGTATTCGGTTTGTGTTGTGTATCTGACAATAATAACCCTTCCAACAAAACCTAAAAGCATGCCAATAATGGTGCCGGTGAAAACTATGCCGGTGCCTTTTGCTATTTTTTGGAGCGATTGGTTGACGATTTCGGACATGTTTCTTTTTTATTTAACCACAAATTAACCACAGATTACACGGATTTATTTTCGATCATGAGTCACAACTCACAGTGTTTTAGCTTTTCATCGGTGTCAATCAATTATTATCGCTCAACCCTCCAATTCTTTCTTCGCAAGGAGGATAAACTCATGTGCCAACGTAATTATAAATTCTGCATCTTTAGCATCAAGTTGAGCCCGAGGTCTATACCGAGCCTTCGCTCTCAGTTCTAAAGCCAGATGAAAATCGCGCCCTAAACGCTCCGAGACTCTTCCAGTTTGGATAAAAATCATGCCAACTTGTCTCACAATACCGCCATGAGAAGAGGCTAAAGGAGTTCTTTCATTAATAATCAGCGCTTTGGCTAAAAGTTCACAGGCATTATACCCACTGTCAATTGCTAAACGCAATTTGTCTTCCGCAAAAGCATCCTGCGCATAACGAAGGTATTCTTCAGCTAATCCTAAATAATCCTTAAATTCGAGTTCCCATTCTGTCCCTTTCAATCGAGTGAAAATAGGTGTTCCGAATTGCAAGACCTCCCACAGGAAAGGAGACCGCCCTAAAGAGCTTTCATACTCCTCCTTCAACATAGGAATAGCCTCAATTAATTCCCCCGTCTCCATGACTATCCTGAAACCTATCTCGCTGACCACTTCCAGAAGGCTACGCTCTTCGAAATCAGAATAAACTATTAATACATCAATATCACTTTCCTCTGTAACTGTCCCCTTAGCCAAGCTACCAAATAAGTAAATACCCCATATTTTGTCTGCTAAACGTTCTTCCAACATAGCTACAAATTTTTTTAATGCTTCTCTCTTTTTCTCTTCTACACCCATGCTTTACACCTCGTCACCCTTTTTACTGGACTCAGACATCATCCTTTAACCTTTTTAATTTGTTTTATAAATATAGCTTTTAGACATTAATAATCAACCTATTACAGAAGCAAGATTATAAAACATCTTCTTTGATCGCAAAAAAGACATCCTGCGGCCTCTTTATCTCATAATCTACGTTCACAGTTATCAAAAAAGCATCTTCGTGATGGTCGCCCTTCAATTTCCCTTCTGGCGTCTGTTCAGGTAACGTCTGCACCTTTGCCTCGC
>JAFNKG010000107.1 GCA_017883965.1 Candidatus Methanophagales archaeon
CAGTTCTTTGTCCTTTTTGGTTGGAAATTTCATTGTCCTAGAATCTCCTCAATGAATGCATACATACCCAGTTCTTGGTCCTGTTCGCATTGTTCTCTTATTTGTTCTAGTTCTTTGGTGAAGTTTTCTTTCCACACCAAAACCATGTCAATATGTCTAGCCCAATAAACTTCGATAGGTTCTCCCTTCGGTCTTTTATATTCTGGGAATGTTGAAAGGTTTGTTTTCATTCTTCCACCAACCATCGCACCTGCTCATACAGTTTGGGATCATCATTCAGCATAGCAACGATTATTCGTAGGCGAATGTCACGCAATTCTTCTTTCTTCATTCTTCTTTCAACTCCTCCAAATGCTCCTTAAATTCTTCCGCTTTCCAAAGGTCCGGCCTCAAATGCAGATCGACCTTTGCTCTTACATACTCCGAAACAGATGGATGACCGGTATAGACTATCACTTTTTTGATGTTGTCATACATCCGTTTGGGTATAGCTATTGATTTCCACTCCATTTTTACATCACCTCACGTATACAGTAGTGAAGATGCTATATAAACGTTTTGGAACAGTGACAAAGTGTTTAGATCTAAACCTTTTACCCATGCTAAACAGCTATAATAGTTTGGTCTTGAGTAGCTGAATAAACAGCATAGCCGCCCACTTTTTTCCAGTAAACCTTCAAAGTATGATCACCAACAGCAACATCTTCAATTCCCCTAATAATAGAAAAGAGTTTTTCTTTACCAGTATAAGACGAAAAAGCAAATTCAATGTCAACTGCATTACCAACTAACCCATCATCCAACTCAAGTTTAACATGAATGTTAGCAGCATCAGGGCGATAAGGAATATATGCTCCGATGGCCATATTCAGAAAAATTAGAATGTCGGAAATAGTACCCAAATTAAATGTTGTCTGCAAACTCGCAATTTCCGTATATGTTTGGGAAGTGGTTGTTAATTTAGTGTCCAAAGTTTTAACGTCAATAATTGAGTGTCCACTATGCATAAGAGATTTTAAACTGCATTTCTTGTTCCCACCATCCCAAACCCGACAATGACTTTCCAAACAAGCCTTGTCCAGAAACGGACAATGATATTCTTCTCTCCGAGTTCTCAAAGCCAAAGTTTTTCACCTTTTTTTGCATTTTAATTTTTCGCCTGGCAGCTGACGTCAACATATATCGCAAACTGCAAGATTCATTAGAACGGTATTAACGCATCAACAAACTTAGCAACTGCTTCCGGATGATAAACAAGCATCCAAGACGCAAGCGCCGGGATACCCCACTCACAGACTTTATCTTCCCACGTAGGATCAGCTTGCTGCTCCCAAGGAAAACGAGTTCGCACATGAAAAGGATAAGGCAGCCCAGTTGGAATACGATCGTTAGATCGGC
The DNA here is from genome assembly GCA_017883965.1 of Candidatus Methanophagales archaeon. Lineage (GTDB taxonomy): Archaea > Halobacteriota > Syntropharchaeia > Alkanophagales > Methanospirareceae > JAFNKG01. The sequence continues at coordinate 1,399 of JAFNKG010000107.1, forward strand.
CCATCCAATTAATGAAACCACCAAGATTAAGATTATGACAAACAACAGTTCCCAAAGCCCAAACGCCAAGCCTAACAGCTTTCTCCGGCTCAACAACAAGCCTTTCTTCAATGAACCTTTGCAGTTTCGTTTTAACTTTTACTCGTTTTTTTCCCAACAACATACCCCGCAATCAAACCTAAGAATGTGAATACTCCACCAACTAGAACAGAATTATGTCCAAGATAGAGCGCATACGCTCCGAAACCAGTCCCCAAACCAGCAAGCACAACTAAAGGCCAAGGATTCTCCATTTAAATGATCCCGCCTTACGACCAAACCATTATTTTGACGTTATCATAATAACAAGAATAAACCCACCAACGAAGCCTAATTGCTTTGAAAGTTGTTACCCCCGCAACGAGAAACGCATGTCTAACATTCACATACTCCCATACTCCCGGCAAAGCCGGCGTACCGCTAACTGTTCTCCAAACTTCATCTTCGCCTAAAAGATCAAAGTCATATTTATTTTTAAGATACAGTGAAATTTCTGGAACATCCGCTATATCAACAACATCGAATGTTTGAATTGCATTGTAACCTACTTCACTAGGAATTTTAATGCAGTAATCACTTTCATAGCCATCTCCGGCTATTTCTGCGCCGGTAACTTCCCAGTTAGTAAGGTCACCGGTTTCAAAATCTCCATTAAGAATAATATTGTCTAGCGATCTGGGAACAACCACCAGTTGATTACTTACTATCGCGCTTTTCATCCGAAATGGATTACATGGGGGCATCCGCGCGCGGTATTTCTTGAACATCCGGTTTAGGTTCCTCCTCAACAATTCTCTTTCGTTCTATCAGAAACTCCTCGAGAACGGTAACATAAGTTGTGGCCGTGCTGCTGATGACATAGTATTTTTTCCTTGGATCAAATCCTTCACCGAAATCTATGACAATAAAGCCTTTCGGGGGAATCGCATAGCCATTGTTAGTTGTAACCCCGGCTTCATCGCTAATATAGATTACTGCGTTTCCGGCTGCTGCTGCCTTTGTTTCTGTGAGGTTGAAAATCATTAGGCCGGTGCGTTCATCGTTTCTTTCGACTAGAGTAACCTCTGATGTGCCGACCGTAACGATTTTCGTAGGCATTTTTACCCGATCTTTTGAAGCAGCAATTCTATGACATGATTATCATTGACAGCCGAAGATAAGATTTCAGCAGTCGGCATCTGATCATGTGGAAAACTGATCTCCGGCATCAGCGGCCATAGATGCCCTAACTCCCAACGATAAGCATTGTTTGACCATTGACTTTTATCTGCGGCCGATAGACCAAGTATCACGCCCGGCCTCCATGTAGTATCCGGCAACACAAGTCTGCATGCTGCTAAATTTTCGCCGGTAGCAGCGAGTTCTGTGCAACCAGTCATACCAACAACTGCATACTTGCCTTTTGGCAAGTCGTGACTCCATGTTATTGTCTTAATGTTTGTCCATGCATCCGCGACAGCTGCGGTATCGCTTTCACCTCTTATAAGATGTGTCGGCATTACGCGTTCTACGTCTGCGAGTGTGCATTTTCCGCTTGCTAACCATGCAACTATCCATGAAACTTCATTGGTTGCTTGAACGATGTAAATATTCATTTTTTCGCCAGCATACAGCGGTAATGGCCTACTCCACATGTGATAATAGGCTTCATCGAATCTGCTTGATGCCGCGAGTTCAGATCGACCGAAACGATATGGAATTTTCAAACTTGGTTGCCGAACTTCAATGTAACCACCAGTTGAAGCTACTAACTGCATGATTCCGGCAAGCCATGGGGCGCGTTCTTTAACGTAAATGTCGTCGACGCTTGTT